>DDMS01000051.1:22366-23217 GCA_002340765.1 Flavobacteriaceae bacterium UBA2540
ACCATGGTTGACCCAGCTACTTCAATTGTTTGGGAGATTAAAACGAATGGTGGTGGAAAATCTATTTTTAATTCTGTAACAAGTAAATATGTTTCTTATACTGGAAGTAGTAACAATATTCAAATTACTGATGATGTAACTACCGATAATCAAAGATGGACAATTGCTTATGTTACAAGTGAGTTTCAAATAAGTAATTTAGCATTAACTACTAGAAGATTGCAATACAATTCAGGGTCACCAAGATATGCTGCTTATACAGGTTCGCAAAGAGATATTTCATTATACAAATTAGCAACCACCACTTGGACAGGAAACACAAATACAGATTGGGCAATTGCTGGAAACTGGAGTAATGGTGTGCCAACAGGTTCAACTCATGCAATCATTCCAGATGTAACAAATGCTCCAATCATTGGAGCATCCACAAATGCTGCTGTATTTAATTTAACAATCACTGAGGCAGATGGTTTGGTAATTAACTCTGGAGGAACGTTAATCGTAAACGGAACTTCATCAGGAAACGTAACTTATAACAGAAACTTAGGAACCTCAAACTGGTATTTGATATCAGCTCCAGTTTCAGGTCAAGTTGCTAACGATGCCTATGTAACTGCAAACAACATTGCTTTAGGTACAGGAAATAACAGAGGAATTGCAAACTATCAAACTGCAACAAATACTTGGGAATATTTGCAAGCTACTGGTGTAGGAACATTTTCAAATGGTATTGGGTATTCTGTAAAAAGAGCAAGTGCAGGAAATATTTCTTTCACTGGAACCATCAATACTTCTGATGTTTCTGTTGGAGTAAGTAACGCAGGAACAGGATTTAACTTACTTGGAAATCC
>DDMS01000004.1:0-172 GCA_002340765.1 Flavobacteriaceae bacterium UBA2540
ATCAAAAGTTTATTATTTTATAGTTATCACAAAAATGTCTTTACGTAGCAATTTCTTTCTTAAATTGTCTGCAATTGCCATTAATCTGAACTCAAATTCAGTTTTTTCTTTTTCTTTAAAATATTGACTTCGTTATGGACAACTCTTGAAGTTTTTGATTTAGTAATGTGAT
>DDMS01000004.1:374-631 GCA_002340765.1 Flavobacteriaceae bacterium UBA2540
AGTTTTTGATTTAGTAATGTGATAAATATCTCGTATATCCAGCTTTGGTAGTTTTTTTATTCTCCTGAGCTTTGAGAATTTTTTGAAGAAAATAAAACAGCAAATATCTGATTGTGTGATTCTTGGCGACAGAGGTTATTTGTCTAAAAGTATTTAGTTGAACTTCTCTCAAATAGTAAATGTAAAGACAGCGTTGAGAATAAATCAGAGGCAATATATAAGCCACAGCCTTACATCTTTAGAAAATCAAGAAAAAG
>DDMS01000004.1:744-23805 GCA_002340765.1 Flavobacteriaceae bacterium UBA2540
ATCTTTAGAAAATCAAGAAAAAGAATAGAAACTTTGTTTTCGAAAGTCTAAGACCAGTTTATGATTAGACGAAATTATGCTAAATCTTTTGAGGGATTTAAGACCAGAATTTTAGCAAAAATAACATCTCTAACTTAAGTTCAATATATCAATAAATTTATCATTGACAGACAAATTAAAAATATAAAAAATCAAATTATTTGATTAAGCCCGACGGGTTAACATATAAACTTTTTATGATACCATCAGAAAGCCCAATTTTCGGAACAAATATTTTTTTTGCACCACTCCATTTCATCGCAGATAGATAAATTTTCGTTGCAGGAATGATAACATCAGCTCTATCAGGGTTTAAACTAAGTTCTGAAATCCTATCTTCATAAGACATTTGTTTTAAAAACTGATATTGAGCGTGCAAGTAAACGAAAGAAATTGGTTTTCCTTCCATTAATCCTGACATTTTGAAAATTTTATTGATATTTCCACCAGAACCAATTAATGAAATTCGTTTTAAATCTTGAGTATTTTTTCTAATCCAACGTTCAACATTTTCAAAAATTTCTTTGTTTTCTGATTTAGTATTATTTAACAATCTAACAGTTCCCATATTAAAGGATTTTGAAATAATAATTTTTTCTTCAGAAAAAATAGTAAATTCTGTACTTCCTCCGCCAACATCAACATACAAATATGAGTCAGTTCCTTTTATAAGTTCCTTTAAATTATTTGATGAAATAATTACTGCTTCTTCTTTACCACCAATAATTGAAATTTTAATACCCGTTTTTTCGAATACTTTTTTCACAACTTCTTCGCCATTAAAAGCTTCTCTCATTGCTGATGTTGCGCACGCTTTAAATCGTTCAACTTTGTGAACTTTCATCAATAATTTGAATGCTTCCATAGCATCAATCATTCTTGAAATATTTTCTTCGCTAATAATTCCACTAACGAATGCGTCAGCGCCTAAACGAACTGGTAATCGAATTAATGCTGATTTTTTAAATTGCGGCTCTTTTCCTTCTTGGATAATAACGTTTGAAACCAGTAACCTGATTGCATTTGATCCAATGTCAATAGCTCCGTATTTTTTTAATTCTATCAATTTCTATCTATGATTTTTCGGAAATTCTGTCATGAAGGTATTTCCTTTTTTTACATCTTTCCAATGTTTATCTTGAAATTGAATTCCTATAACTCCGCAAGTTGGTACATGTGCAATCGGAATATCTCCATATTTATTTACGAATGTATTGATTCCGTGATCATGGCTAAAAATAAAGGCAGAGCTATGTCCATCATCCAACGCTTTTACAGTTTTTACTAAATAACCATCACTAAAACTATATAATTGACGACTTTTTACCAACCCAGAGATTGGATATTGGAAATTTTCACAGAAAATAAGCGCTGTATGCAATGCTCTATTGGCACTACTTGATATAAAAATTCCTGGTCTTTCTATTTCATTAACTAAGAATTTTGAAATTAAATGCGCGTCTTTTATACCACTTTTTTTCAATGGGCGGTCTATATCATCAATTCCCTTATAGTCCCAAGAAGATTTTGCGTGTCTAACAATAAATAATGTTTTCATTCAAGTTTGATTGTTGATTTTGTAAATATAAAATTTATGGAGCTAATCTTTCAATTTTCCAAGAAAAATCTTCAAGTAAAGTGTATCTTATTCTGTCATGCATTCTATTGGGTCTTCCTTGCCAAAATTCGATTGAAATAGGTTTGATTAGAAATCCTCCCCAATATTTAGGTCTTGGGATTTTTAAATTCTCAAATTTTTTTTCAAAAATAACTAATTCTTCATCCAATTCTTTTCTCGATGAAACTACTGAACTTTGATTTGAAGCCCAAGCACCTATTTTACTGCCATCAGGTCTTGAATCAAAATAGACATCCGATAAATTTTCTGATAATTTTTCAGCATTTCCTTTGATGATAATTTGTTGCTCTAAAGCTGGCCAAAAAAATGACAAACAAACATTGTTGTTATTCAAAATTGATTTTCCTTTTTCAGAATCATAATTTGTATAAAAAATAAATCCTTCCCAAGTGTATTTTTTCAACAAAACAACCCTGCTTTTTGGAAATCCATCATCACTAATAGTAGCAATTGTCATGGCGTTTGTCTCTTCAACAGTATCAGAATTATCAGCATTGATAAACCAAGTTTGGAACAATTCCATGGGATTTTCAGGGCAGTTTTCTTCGAGAAGTTCTAGTTTTTCGTAAGATTTTCTATAATTACTTAAGTCTTTAGACATTTGTTTGTTTATGAGAATGTAAAATTAAAAACGATTTTATTTAAAAGAGTTGTTTTTGGTAAAAATAATTAAAAAAATATCTTTTGAATTGAGAATTTTAATTAATGTTTTGTTCAACTCATAAGTGCAACATATAAATTAAAAACACTTGGAGCTATCCCAAAGTTTTTAAGATCAAAAGTCTAAATTTGTCCTACATCAAAAAACTCAAACAATTAACCTCATAACAAATATACCAAATCGAAACTCTAATACAAGCTGGATTTAATCAAACGAAAAAAACAAATCAGTTATTAGTTCACCTTAATACTATTGTTAGAGAACTAAAACAATCCATACCCGAAAAAGTAGAGAGTTCTAGAGAATACTGTGCTTTAAATACTAATCGAAAAACAAGAAATCGTCATAAAGAAAAGTATAAATAATCTTATTAACACATGATTTGAATCAAGCTATCTTCGATAAAATGACCTTGAACAAATGGAATCCGGAGTTAATTTAAGCAAATTGGAAAATTAGAAAGTAAAGCAATAGCTAGTCTATCGAAAAATGGATATGAGAGTCAAAACATACTAGCTGGATAGAGAATAAATCTTTTAAAACGCTTAACGAGGAATTAAAACATGGGAGATGGAGACAAAAAGAGGGAATATAAAAGACACTCAAGAAGCAATTCTGAATCGTAAACATATAAGTGAGAGGCCAGTTGTTATTGAACAAAGAAAAAGAATCGGAGATTTAGAAGCTGATTTATTAATGGAAAAAGACCATAAATCAGTCTTGCTGGTCCTTACAGATAGCACTACATTAATTACCATGATAGATAAGCTACAGGGAAAAACATCATTCGAAGTAACCCAGAAAATAATTGAAAAGCTTTCCAGATTTAACTTCAGCTTAATTAAAATAATCACTTTTGACAAAGGAAAAGAGTTTGCTGGATATACCTTAAATTGAGAAGATATTTAAACTAAAAAACTATTTTACAACACCATATACTTCGCAAGAAAAAAGTACATTAGAAAATAGAATCGATGTTATTAGGCGCTTTTTCACAAAAGAAAAATGATTTGCGAAATTTAACTAATTGAAGAATTAAACAAGTAGAATTATTAATAAATAACAAACTCATTAGAAAATTCAATTACCGGAGTCCTATAAAACTTTAAATAATAAATTTGTTGCACTTATGAGCTGAACACAGCTTTCTATCAAAGTAATTCAGTTGAATTGGTATCCAAAAAATTAATTTTTTAGATTATTCTGTTGCTTTTTTAAAATCTGAAATTAACTTTCTAAATTTCGGTTTTTCTAACATTTTTGGAAACAACTCTTTTAGAATATTATGGTATTCAAAATCAATTTTTAAACCATTGATTAATTGTCTATTTGATAAGATTGGTTTGTTTAAAACAAAGTATAATCCAGCTAATCTATATTCAATTTCAGCGAAATTTTTATAGATTCTTTTCGCTTTTGTTAAAACAGAAACAGCATCGTTAAATTCTTCTAAAAATAGTAAAACATCAGCCAAACCAATGTAAATCTCTAAATCATCGTCCTCTAATTCCAAACAATTTTCAAAACCATGAACAGCTCCTTCAAATAAATTTAGTTTTAATTGAATTTCAGCATATTTTCTCCAATACATTGGATTGTCTTCATCAATTTTGATTGCTTTAGAGATATAATATGATGCTTTTTGATAATTTTCTTGAAAATAATAGATATTCGTCAACAAAATCCAACCCCTATCCAATAAAGGGTCTTCATGAACTGCTTTTTTGTAGTATGAAATTGCTGCGTCAAATTTTTTCAGTTTTTCATAACATTCTCCAATTCTGACAAAGGCAAATGCTGTTGGATCGTCTAATTCTAAAGTCACTAAATAATGATCAATTGCCTCTTGATATCGCTTTAATTCCTCTAAAGTTTTTGCTTTTTCAAGATATCCGCCAATAAAAGACTCATCAATTAAAATAGCATAATCAAAAGCGGTTAATGCTTCTTTATACATTTCTAACATGAAAAATTGTCTTCCTAATTGATGCCAAGCAACTTCGCAATAAGGATTTTTGTCAATATATTTATTCAAAAAATTTATAGCAAGTTCGCTTTCTTTCTCCATATCATAACAATAAATGATATTGTAAAGGGCAGAATAATCTTCACCATCTTCAATCAAGCATTTTTCGAAATAAGATCGCGCATTCAAATAATCATCTAAATACAAATATTCCATTCCCAAAAGAGACCAAACATCAACGTTATCATCAGTATAAATTAATGCTTTTTCAAGATTAATAATTGCTTGTTTGTGTTTTCCTGTTTTGGATAAAATTGCAGCTCTTTGAATAAAAACTTCCTCATTATGAGGATCTATTTTTTCAATTCTATTTAATAAAAATGTTGCTTTATCTAACTCATCTTCAAAAACATGCAACTCAACTTGCAATAATTTTAAATCAATAGATTGTGGATGTTGTTCCAAGCCAAATTTCACTGCTTTCTTTGCCAAAGAATGTTTCCCTGCATCTAAATAATGAATGATAATTTCCTCGAACTCAACCAAATCAAAGAAGTAAATACTGTTGGTTTTCAGCATTGATTCAAATTTTAATAGAGACATAACTAAAAGAATTGAATAATTTTAATAAAAATACTATAAGTTAATGGCTGCTTTTTGAGGCGCATTTTTTGTTTTCAACAATTTAATTAACAACGTAATTTTAATTTCATTCTTATAAATTTTGCATATAAATATATTATCAGTAATTTTGATATTATATATTATTTGAAACAAAATTCGATAGCTTTATCATGAGCAAAAAAATACTTCTCAACTCAAAAGATATTGAAATTATATTGCATAGGTTGGCTTGCCAGCTAATTGAAAATCACAATGATTTTTCAAATACTGTTTTGATTGGTTTACAACCAAGAGGTGCTTTTTTTGCAAACAGACTTGTAGATTTATTACAAAATGTTTATCACATTAAAAACTTACAATTGGGCCTTTTAGACATTACTTTTTACAGAGATGATTTCAGAAGAAGAACTGAACCACTTGCGGCAACTTCAACAGAAATAAATTTTTTAATTGAAGATAAAAAAGTGGTCATTATTGATGATGTTTTATATTCTGGAAGAAGTGTGAGAGCTGCTTTAACTGCCATCCAATCGTTTGGAAGACCAAAAAAAATAGAATTATTAGTGTTTATTGACAGGCGATTTAGTAGGCATTTGCCCATTCAACCTGATTATAGAGGAAGACAAGTTGATGCGATTAATGAAGAAAAAGTATTGGTAACTTGGAAAGAATCACACGAAATAGACTCAGTTTACTTACAACAAAAATAACATGGATCAATTAAGCGTAGAACATCTATTAGGCATAAAATATCTAAAACCAAACGATATTGATCTTATTTTTAAAACTGCAGATCATTTTAAAGAAGTCATTAATAGACCTATCAAAAAAGTGCCTTCGTTGAGAGATATTACCATTGCAAATCTTTTTTTCGAAAATAGCACTCGAACAAAATTAAGTTTTGAATTGGCTGAAAAAAGACTTTCTGCGGATGTAATTAACTTCTCTTCATCACAATCATCATTAAAAAAAGGAGAAACTTTGATTGATACTGTCAACAATATTTTATCAATGAAAGTTGATATTGTTGTGATGCGACATGCAAGTGTTGGTGCGGGTGTTTTTTTATCAAAACACGTTAATATAAAAATCATTAATGCTGGAGATGGAACTCACGAACATCCCACACAAGCATTGCTAGATTCATATTCTATCAGAGAAAAATTAGGTTCTGTAAAAGATAAAAAAATAGTAATTATTGGTGATATTTTACACTCAAGAGTTGCCCTTTCTAATATTTTTGCACTTCAAATGCAAGGAGCAGAAGTGAAAGTTTGTGGCCCAACAACTTTGATTCCTAAATACATCACAAGTTTGGGAGTAGCTGTTGAAACAAATTTAATAAAAGCTTTAAATTGGTGTGATGTTGCGAATGTTTTGAGGGTTCAAAACGAACGAATGGATATCAATTAT
The DNA here is from genome assembly GCA_002340765.1 of Flavobacteriaceae bacterium UBA2540. Classification (GTDB taxonomy): domain Bacteria; phylum Bacteroidota; class Bacteroidia; order Flavobacteriales; family Flavobacteriaceae; genus Polaribacter. The sequence goes on from DDMS01000004.1 coordinate 7,087, forward strand.
TTTCCATCAACCAGAGAATACACCCAGCTTTTTGGAATCAATAAAGAGATTTTAGATAATTTGGATAAGAAAATTGTCATTATGCATCCAGGACCTATAAATAGAGGCGTTGAAATAACGAGTGATGTTGCTGACTCAAACCAATCAATCATTTTAAATCAAGTTGAAAACGGAGTTGCAGTAAGAATGGCCGTGATTTATTTATTGGCTGAGCAAATAAAAAGGTAAGAGCATGTTAATTACAAAAAGAGAAAAATACACATTAATTTCTTCGGATGAAAATTCATTTTCAGACTTTTTTTCATCATTTTTAGCGAAAAAAGACGATTTTGAAAAAGAGCATTTGGTTATATTAATTTCTGACAATATTATTACAAGTAAAAAGGAATTTATGTTATTTTTAGATTTTTCTGATAAAAAAAAAGAAAACGGCACATCATTTGTAATTGTAAATTCAACTATAAATATTGACGATTTTCCAAAAAAATATAATATTGTTCCAACAATTATCGAAGCAGAAGACATTCTAGAAATGGAAGAAATTGAAAGAGAATTGGGTTTTTAAAAAATAAATATGACAAAAAAAATACTTTTTATATTCTCATTTTTTTTATTTTCAGTGACTTTTTCTCAAGAAAAATCTATTGAGAAGTTAATTGCTGCTCCAAATCCTTTTTCCAATTCAACTGTTATTTCATTTGATTCAAATAGTGAAAGTAAATCAACTTTTACAGTGAAAAATATATTAGGAAAAGTGGTATTTCAGAAAACCTTACAAACTATAAAAGGCAATAATTCATTTCCTTTTTTAAAAGGAGATTTGACAAGTGGGATTTATATTTACACAATACAAAATAAAGAAAGTACGGTTTCTAAAAGACTCGTTATTCAATGAGTTTACGTTTAACTATTTTGGGCTGTCATTCAGCAACTCCTCGTGTAAATGCTTTTCCAACATCACAGTATTTAGAGATCAATGATCGTCATTTTATAATAGATTGTGGCGAAGGAGCTCAACGTCAAATGCGAAAATATAAAGTCGGATTTTCTAAAATAAACCACATTTTTATATCTCATTTACATGGTGATCATTTTTATGGTTTGGTAGGTTTATTATCCACTTTTGGTATCCTAAATAGAGAAAAAGAATTGCATGTTTTTGGTCCAAAAGGAATTAAAGAAGCTACTGAAATGCTTTTGAAAATTTCGCAATCACATTCAAAATTTGAACTTATTTTTCATGAATTAGCATCTAAAAAAAGTGAACTTATTTTTGAAGATGATAAAGTTTATGTTCATACAATTCCTCTAAATCATAGAGTTTATACAAATGGATATCTTTTTAAAGAAAAAGAAAAACTAAAGAAACTACATATTCAAAAAATCGAAAATTATTCGATTGATAAGGCTGATTTTTTAAATATCAAAGCAGGAAGAGATGTTGTTTTAGAATCTGGAGAAATTATTCCAAATGACGAATTGACATTAGTACCAGAAAAACCAAAAATCTTTGCATATTGCAGTGACACCAGTTTTTTTCCTTCAATTATTCCAATTATTGAAGGTGCAGATTTGTTATATCATGAAGCCACTTTTTTATCTGATAAAGAAGATTTGGCTGAAAAAACATTGCACAGCACAGCTGCACAAGCTGCAACTATTGCAAAACAAGCCAATGTAAAAAATTTAGTTCTCGGTCATTATTCTGGAAGATATAAAGACATTCAATTGTTTAAAAACGAAGCGGAAATCATTTTCAAAAATACATCACTTGCTGAACCTGGAATTATTTTCGAAGTTTAGTAATATCTAATTCGTTTTTATAAAATCAATACTGATCAATAGAAAGTAACACTAAAGTACAAGCAACTTCTGCTGTAATATTTTTAGATTCTAAAAGTATCACAAATTCATCATTTTCAGCTCCAGGATTAAAAATGACTCTTCTTGGATTTAGACTAACAATGTAATCATAATACTCTTTTTGTCTTTCCGGATTTAAATAAAGATTCACTGTATCAATATTTTGATATTGTTTTTTTTCATCATCAATCAAAACACCCAAAACGGATCCTTTTTTTTGACCAAGAGCTACTACTTGAAAATTTTTATCTAACAACCTTTTGATAGCAATGTTTGAATATCTATTCGGATTTAAAGACGCACCAAGGACTAATGTCCTGTTTTCCATGTGATTATATTTTTATTACACTTTATTTACCAACGAATTACTACACTTCCCCAAGTAAAACCACTTCCAAAAGCAGCTAATACAACCAAATCATTATCTTTAATTTTTCCTTGTTCCCAAGCTTCTGTCAGAGCAATAATTACAGATGCAGCAGTTGTGTTTCCATATTTCATGATATTGTTATGAACTTTTTCATTCGACAATTCAAATTTTTTCTGAATAAATTGCGAAATACGCAAATTTGCTTGATGAGGAATCAACATATCAATGTCTTCTTTTTTCAGATTGTTTGCTTTTAAACCCTCAATAATTGCCTCTGAAAATCGCACAACTGCATGTTTGAAAACAAATTGACCATTCATGTATGGAAAATAAGAAATATCTTCTGGATCATTTTCTTTCAAAATTTCTGGAACCCATCTTCCTGTTGAAGGTCCATCTAACATTAACTCTCTTGCGTATTTTCCTTCAGAATGCAAATGCGATGACAAAATTCCTTTGCCATTTTCTTCACTTCTAGAAAGTACTGCAGCTCCTGCTCCATCTCCAAAAATTACAGTAACATTTCTTCCTCTTGTTGATCTTTCTAAACCTCCAGAATGATTTTCAGAGCCTATCACCAAAATATTTTTATACATTCCTGTTTTGATAAATTGGTCAGCAACAGATAGCGAATAAATAAATCCAGAACATTGATTTCGAACATCTAATGCACCAATTGTTGGCATATCAAGAATGTCTTGTACACGAACTCCACCACCAGGAAAATACATATCAGGACTTAACGTTGCGAAAATGATGAAATCAATATCATCTTTAGTTAATCCTGCTCTCTCTATTGCAATTTTTGATGCTTTTGCCGCCATTACTGAAGTGTTATCATCCGTTTTTGGATCAATCCATCTTCGTTCTTCAATTCCAGTCCGTTCTTGAATCCATTCATCAGAAGTTTCAATGAATTCCTTTAAATCGTTATTAGTAACAATATTTTCAGGAACATAAAAACCAAGACCTGTTATTTTTGAATAATACATAGTATGTCGGTGTAAAAATTTGGTAATTAATAATTTGTGACTAACAAAAATAGTAATAAATTAACAGCTTTACAAAAAGACATCAATTACAATCAAAATTAGCTTACAATGAACCGAAAAGATTTCTTGTCACTCTCAACAAAAGCAGCATTGTTTTTTGGATTTTCTTTAAATTTATTAGCCAAAGAGGAGACCATAGAAAAAACAAATTTCTTACTGAATAAAAAAGCAAAGGGAACAGCTTTTGGATTAAAAGCCCCAAAAATAGATAATGTTAGAGTTGGAATTATTGGCTTAGGAAATAGAGGTCAAACCTTAATACAAATGTTTGATTGGTTGATTAAAAATAACAATGCAACCATTATTGCAGTTGCAGATTTACGCAAAGAAAAAACCGATAAACTAAATGAATATCTTGAAAAAAAACATAATACTAGCGCAAAAGCCTATTATGGAAATCAAAATGAATGGAAAAAATTAGCGAACAGAGATGATATTGATTTACTAATTATTGCCACTCCTTGGGAAATGCACACAGAAATGTGTTTGTATGGAATGGAAAAAGGAAAGCACGTAGCCTCTGAAATTCCTATTGGATATACCTTAGACGATTGTTGGAAATTAGTTGAAACCGCAGAAAGAACTGAAAAACATTGTATGATGATGGAAAACTGCTGTTTTAATGGCGAAGAATTATGGATATTAAACATGATTAATCAGGGTGTTTTTGGCGATTTAACACATGCTGAAGGTGCTTATATTCACGATTTAAGAAAACATTTGTTAGATAAAACCTATTATGAAAATCAATGGCGCATAAAACATCATTTAAAAAAAGATGGTAATTTTTACACCACTCATGGTTTGGGACCTATCAGTCAATATATGGATATTGGACGTGGAGATACATTCGACAACATTGTTTCTATGAGTTCACGTGAAAAAAGTTTGAGTGATGCTGCAAAAAAGCCAACTTGCCAGAATTTCAAAATATAAAATGTGGTGATATGAATACCACACTTATTAAAACCAAATTAGGCAAAACCATTATGTTACAATTTGATGTACATTCTGGCAGACCTTATGATCGCCTAAATACAGTTGTTGGAACAAAAGCAGTGCATGAAGGATACCCTTCAAAATTATATATTAATGAAGAAAAATTGGATTGGTCGGGTCACAAATGGTTAGAAAAAGAGAAATATAATGAATACAGAGAAAAATACAATCATCCTTTGTGGGAAAAACTAAAAACACAAATTTCTGATAATTCAGTTGGTCATGGTGGAATGGATTTTGTGATGATTTACAGATTAATTAAGTGCTTAAATAAAGGATTACCCCTAGATATCAATGTATATGATAGTGTTTTATGGAGTGCAATTACGCCTCTCTCTGTGCTGTCCGTTGCACAAAATAGTGCTTCTGTAAAAGTCCCTGATTTTACGGGAGGAACTTGGAAAAATAACAATAATACTGAAATGCTAAGAGAAATCTAAATTTTAAGTTTTGGGTGTTGAATTTTGAGTAAATCAAAATTCAACACCCAAAAATTCTGACATCTTGTCACAATAAACCCTTTGGTATTTTTTTTGACTATCAATATTGAAATTTTAATTAATTAAACAACATATATCATTATGAGTAAAGGAAATATCAATGTATCAGTAGAAAATATTTTTCCGCTGATAAAAAAATTCTTGTATTCTGATCACGAAATCTTTTTACGTGAATTGGTTTCTAATGCCACTGATGCCACAACCAAATTAAAACACCTTATTTCTATAGGTGAAGCTCAAGTAGAAATGGGTGATGCTAAAATTGAAATCAGCATTGATAAAAAAGCAAAAACCCTAACTATTAAAGATCAAGGTTTAGGAATGACCATGGAAGAAGTTGAAAAATACATCAACCAAATTGCTTTTTCTGGTGCTGAAGAATTTTTGGAAAAATACAAAGATGACAAAAATGACACAGGTGTCATTGGTCATTTTGGACTTGGTTTTTACTCCGCTTTTATGGTGGCAAAACAAGTGGAAATTTTCACAAAATCATACAAAGATGAGCCAGCTGCTTATTGGGTTTGTGATGGATCTCCAGAATATACCTTAGTTGAACAAGACAAATCTGACAGAGGGACAGAAATTGTTTTGCACATTGCTGCTGATTCAAAAGAGTTTTTAGAAGAAGGGAAGATTAGAAGTTTGCTGAACAAATATAATCGTTTCAACCAAGTACCAATCAAATTTGGAACTAAAAAAATAAACGATCCAAATCACGAACCTGCAACCATCACTGATGCTGATGGAAAAGAAACCAAAGAAAAGCAAAAACAAATTGAAGTTGATAATATTATCAACAATACATCGCCTGCTTGGATAAAAAAACCTGCTGATTTAAAGGACGAAGATTATAAAAACTTCTACAGAGAGTTGTATCCAATGCAATTTGAAGAATCATTATTTCACATCCATTTGAATGTTGATTATCCCTTTAATTTAACTGGAATTTTGTTCTTTCCTAAGTTGACTCAAAACTTAGACATGCAGAAAGACAAAATACAACTCTATCAAAATCAAGTATTTGTAACTGATAATGTAGAAGGAATTGTACCGGATTTCTTACAAATGCTAAAAGGTGTGATTGATTCTCCAGACATTCCTTTAAATGTTTCTCGCTCGTATTTGCAAGCTGATGGTGCTGTGAAAAAAATCTCAGGGTATATTACTAAAAAAGTGGGTGATAAATTAAGTTCACTTTTCAAAGAAAATCGTGAAGATTTTGAAAAGAAATGGAATGATATCAAAGTAATTATCGAATATGGAATGTTATCTGAAGACAAGTTTTATGACAAAGCTAAAAGTTTTGCTTTATATCCAACTGTTGACAACACGTATTTCACGTTTGATGAATTGATTGAAAAAACAAAAGATTCTCAAACAGATATTGACGGAAATCATATCTTATTGTATGCATCCAACAAAAATGCACAACACAGTTATATTGAAGCTGCAAAAGTAAAAGGATATGAAGTATTGGTATTAGATTCTCCAATTATTTCACATTTAATGCAAAAATTAGAAACCTCTGAAGATAGTAAAATAAAATTCTCAAGAGTGGATGCAGACCATATTGATAATTTAATTAAGAAAGATGAAACTGTCATTTCTAAATTATCAGATGAAGAAAAAGATACTTTAAAACCAATCCTTGAAGCGAATATCCCAAAACAAACCTATACAGTTCAATTGGAAGCTTTGGATTCATCTGCTTTACCATTTATGATTACAGTTCCAGAGTTTATGCGTAGAATGAAAGAAATGAGCGCAACTGGTGGTGGCATGTTCGGCATGGGAAGTTTGCCCGATATGTATAATTTAGTAGTAAACACAAACCATGAATTGATTTCTGAAATCTTACATACAAAAGATGAAGAAGTTCAAAAACGCCTTATTTCACAAGCATTTGATTTGGCAAAATTGTCACAAAATCTATTACATGGTGAAGAATTGACGAGTTTTATCAAACGTTCTTATGAGTTGATAAAATAAATTTGATTGATACTTTAAATTTTTAAACCTCTTTGTGAAAACAGAGAGGTTTTCTTGTTAAAATAAATACATTTCTTGTCAATAATTAGATCTCATTTTTGGATGTTTTACAAAAAATAGAAACACAATATTTTCTAAAAAACCTATCAATTTCAACTATCTTTGTACGAAAATAATCAATGAAATTTTCTGATTTTCCATTACATAAATCCATCTTAAAAGCAGTTGCTGAAGCTCGTTTTCAAACGGCTACTTTGGTTCAAGAAAAAGTAATTCCATTGGTTTTGGAACAAAAAAATATGATTGTAGCTGCGCAAACTGGCACAGGAAAAACAGCTGCTTTTGCATTGCCCATCATTGATTTGTTATTTGAAAAACAAGATACTGAAAAAGGAGAAAAAAAAATAAAAGCATTGATTGTTACGCCTACTCGCGAATTGGCAATTCAAATTTTTGAAAATTTCAAAAGTTTTAGCAAATACTCAAACCTCAGAACAACAGCCGTTTATGGAGGTGTTTCATTAGAACCCCAAAAAGATGTATTGGCAAAAGGAATAGATATATTGATTGCCACTCCTGGAAGATTTATTGACCTACAAAAACAAGGAAATATTGATGTTAGCAATATTGAAATTTTTGTGTTGGATGAAGCTGATTTGATGCTAGATATGGGTTTTATCAATGATGTTGAAAAAATCGAACAATTATGTCCAAGAAAAAAACAAACCTTGTTATTTTCGGCAACAATTCCTGAAAAAATTGACGATTTGGCAAAATCAATTGTAAAAAATGCTGTAAAAATCGCTATCAATCCTGAAGAAACTACTGCCAAAAACATTGGTCAATTATTGTATTATTTGCCCAAAAAAAACAAAACAGATTTGTGTTTGCATTTGTTGAGAAACACGATTCATGGTCAAATTATCATTTTTAGACGCACTAAATTTGGTGTTGATAAACTAGAAGAATCTTTAGTAAAAAATGGCTACACCGTAAGCAGTATTCATGGAGATAAAACGCAAGTGATTAGAAATAAAGCAATTGAAGATTTTAAAAACAAAAAAAAGTCCATTTTAATTGCAACTGATGTTGCATCTAGAGGAATAGATATTACCAATGTTGATGCTATTATCAATTTTGATATTCCGAATATTGCAGAGACTTATGTGCACAGAATTGGTAGAACTGGAAGAGCTGGGAAATCGGGAATTGCATTTTCTTTTTGTTCGCCTGATGAAAATGAGTATATCAAAAATATAGAAACATTAATCGAAAAACCGATTAAAGTTATTGACGAACATCCGTATCCAATTGCCAAACCAAAAAATAAAAAACCGCAACCAAATACGTTGAGTAAAAATAAAAAAGGTAGAAAATCAGAAGCCTCTAAAAAAAATAAAAAACGTTGGTATTAATATAACAAAATCAAACATTCTTATTTGTAAAATCATTCTATATTTCATTAATGATTCACATCAGAAAAGCAAGCATTCAAGATGCTAACATCCTTACAGAAGTAGGATTTCAATCGTTCAAATCGGCTCATGGTTATAGCGCACCAAAAAAGGATATTGAAGAATACATGTCACTAAACTTCAATGAAACTAATTTTACAAAAGAGCTTTCTGAAGAAAAAAATCACTTTTATTTGATTTCCTACAATGAAAAAGTTGTTGGATATACGTTGCTGATTTTCAACAAAAAAGAAGCACAAATTCCTATTGAAAATTGCGCTTATTTGAGTCGAATTTATTTGTTAGAGGAATATTATGGTTTGGGTTTAGGAAAACAGTTGTTTGATTTTATCAAAATCCTTTGTACTGATTATCAGCAATCAGGAATTTGGTTGAATGTTTGGGTTGAAAATTTGAGAGCTATCCGTTTCTATAAAAAAATGGGTTTTGAAATTGTTGGAAAATCAGATTATCAAATTTCTGCAACACATTCTAATCCAAATCATGTGATGTTTTTGCAACTTTAATGGGATTCAAAAATTACATTAATTTTAGTATCTTTCCATCAATAAAAAGCATTTTTTAAATGGAAAATTTTTTAAACTTCTTTGAAAACATGCCTGCTTGGCAAAAATTAGTTTGGATATTTATTTGTATTTCAGCTAATTGGATGATTGAATTGGCAATCCCTCTCGTAAAATTCAACTATAAAAAATTCAAACATGCAGGCGTAAATATGGTTTTTTTGGCTTCGGATGTAAGTCTGAATTTACTCTTTGGAATTCTTACAGTGGGAATTTTTTCTTGGCTTTCCGCAAATCAATTTGGCTTTTTATATTTGATTGATTATCCCATTTGGGTGGAATTAATCATCGCAATTTTAGCTCTGGATTTTGCAGCTCAATATGTGGTGCATTATTTATTGCACAAAATTCCATTCATGTGGCGTTTTCACATGATTCATCATTCAGATACTACTCTTGATGCTACAAGTGCCACAAGACATCATCCTGGAGATTATGCTTTTCGAGAAATTTTCGCCTTGATTATGATTGTTATTTTTGGAATTCCTTTTGCATATTACCTGTTTTACAGAATGGCAACTGTGTTTTTTGGATATTTGACACATGCTAATTTTTCTTTTCCAAAAAAGATTGACCAATTTTTAAGCTATGTTTTTATCACTCCAGATATGCACAAATTTCATCATCATCATGAAATGCCTTGGACTGACACTAATTTTGGCAACATTTTTTCTTTTTGGGATCGAATTTTTGGAACGATAACTTATGATGACCCAAAAAAAGTGGTGTATGGTTTAGACTTATTGGATGATACAACAGACCAAGATATTTTATATCAATTTAAAATTCCTTTTGATAAAAAAATTCAACTGAAATCGGATAAATAAAAAATTCTAAAAGTTTAAATTTTATCATAACCACTCCAAAAAATAAAGTAGTTTTTTTATTTTTGAGAACCTCAGTATCTTTCGAGCTCGATTTATGAAATTATATCAACTTGAATTTAACTTCATTCTAAAAACAACAAATCAAAACAATGAAAAAATTAACACTTTTATGCTTGGCATTTTCATCAATAATTGCCGCGCAAACAGATCAAAAAATATATGATATTATCAACAATGTTTCTGAAGATAGAATTAAAACTGACGTGAAAATATTGGCTGATTTTGGCACAAGAAACACTTTTTCAGATACCATTTCTAATACTCGTGGAATTGGTGCTGCAAGACGTTGGATTAAAAAAGAGTTCGATCAAATTTCCAAAGAATGTAAAAATTGTTTGAGTGTTTTTTATCAAAAAGATTTTGTAACAATAAAAATGAGCAATCGAGTTCCGAATGATGCTTGGATTGTGAATGTAATTGCTATTCAAAAAGGAACTAAATATCCAAACAAATTCATCATCATGACAGGTGATATTGATTCAAGAAATAGTGATGGATCTGATTTCACAAAAGACGCTCCAGGTGCAAATGATAATGCATCAGGAATGGCTGGAACTATTGAAGCTGCTAGAGTTTTGAGCAAATATCAATTTGAAAATAGTATCATTTATGTTGGTTTATCTGGAGAAGAACAAGGGCTTTTTGGTGGTACTGGATTTGCAAAATATGTAAAAGACAAAGGTTGGGAAATTATTGGTGTGTTAAATAATGATATGATTGGAAATATTACAGGCGTTGATGGAGTGATTGACAACAGGGCTTTCCGTATTTTTTCTGAACCTGTTCCTGCAAATGAAACTGAAAAAGAGCGAAATATGCGTCGTTTTTATGGTGGTGAAGTTGACGGAATTTCTAGACAATTGGCAAGATATATTCATAAAACAACCAAATCGTATATGCCCGAAATGAATCCAATTATGATCTATAGATTAGACAGATTTGGACGAGGAGGACATCACAGACCTTTTAATGATTTGGGTTTTGCAGGTATCAGAATTATGGAAGCTCATGAAAATTATACCCAACAACACCAAGATATTAGAGTTGAAAATGGCATCAAATATGGAGATATTTTTGAGCACGTAAATTTTGGTTACGCTAAAAAGTTAACAGCTGTAAATGCAATAAATCTTGCAAGTTTGGCTTTGGCTCCACCTTCACCAAAAGAAGTTGCAATTGGAGGAATTGTAGAAGCATCAGCAAAACTAAAATGGGATAAAGTTGAAGGTGCAAAAGGTTATAAGATTTATTGGAGAGAAACCACTTCTCCAACTTGGGATTACAGCAGATATGTTGAAAATACAGAGTTTACTTTAGAAGGAATAGTAATTGATAATTTCTATTTTGGAGTGGCTGCTGTTGGTGAAAATGGCCATGAAAGTATAGTTGTTTTTCCTAATAAAATTTTAAGATAAGGAAATAGCCCGGTTTTTCTTTTACTAATTATCATCTTTTCCTAATGATAAAAATTGAAAAACCGAACTATATTTAAAAAAATCTGATTTTTTAAAAAAACCTACATTTTTACAAACCACTTATAAATTGACCATAAGGATCTTTAAATTGAGTGCCTTCTGCAAACCTATATTTACTTAATTTTTTATACTCAACTAAAGCCCACAAAACAAATTCCTTTACAAAATAACGATCTTCTTCAAACATGTTTGGTTGATGTTTTTCTAAAAAAATATCAAAAGGTTTTATTTTGTCAAGCTCATTTTTATACTGAATTTCAGTAAAATCATCTAATAATTCAAAATCTTCATCAGCATTAAAAAACCAAGAAATAATGTCATCATAGGGAGTTTCAGCATGTTGCTTTTCCAATTTTTTAATTTCAGGAAAATACGTTGGAAACAGTGTTTTTATCGCTTTTCTAATCAAGTTTTCTGCCACAACATGCGCCCCTTCCTGTTCACCTTCATAAACCAATTCTACTTTTCCAGTGATTGAAGGAATAATTCCGTCAAAATCGCTCAAACGAATCATGGTTTTTGTATCCCCTGAAATCAATGCTCTTCTTTCAGCAGTGCTCAATAAATTTTCATATGCAGAAATACTCAAACGCGCACTTACCCCACTTTTGGCATCAATAAATTCACTTTCACGCGCTTCAAACACCACTTGCTCCAATAAATCTTTCGCCAATTCTGGGACTTTTATAAAGTCTTTTTGTGCGCTTACTTTTTGTGCTTCTTGTTGCGTAATTATTTTTGCAGTTTCAATATCTTGTGGATAATGTGTCAAAATTTGCGAACCAATTCTATCTTTTAAAGGTGTTACAATACTTCCTCTATTGGTATAATCTTCAGGATTTGCAGTAAAAATAAACTGTATATCCAGAGGCAAACGCATTTTAAATCCACGAATTTGAATGTCTCCTTCTTGTAAAATATTAAAAAGAGCTACTTGAATTCTAGCTTGTAAATCTGGCAATTCATTAATAACAAAAATACACCTGTTTGCGCGTGGTATCATTCCAAAATGAATTACTCTATCATCTGCATAACTCAGTTTTAAATTAGCAGCTTTTATTGGGTCAACATCTCCAATAATATCTGCAACAGTCACATCAGGAGTAGCTAATTTTTCAGCAAAACGTTCACTTCTGTGCAACCAAGTAATGGAAGTTTCATCCCCTTTTTCTTTGATGATTTCTTTTGCATATCTTGAAATAGGTGAAAAAGGATTGTCATTAATTTCTGAACCTTCTACAACAGGAATATATTCATCTAAAAGTTCGACCATCAATCTTGCCAAACGCGTTTTTGCCTGACCTCTTAATCCTAATAAATTTATATTATGCTTGCTTAAAATCGCCCTTTCCAACTCAGGAATTACCGTATTTTCATATCCATGAACACTTTTAAAAACGGTTTCTTTGTTCATTATTTTACTAATGAGATTTTCTCTCAATTCATCTTTAATCGATTTTGATTGATATCCAGCCTTTTTTAAATCTCCTAATGTTTTTATGTTTTCTAAATTCATTTTTTTGCTTTTTGCCTTTAGCTTTTAGCTATTGGCTATTTATTTATTCTTATTACTAATAACTAAGTGCCAAAAGCCAATAGCTATTTTTCATCCTCTAATTCTCTTTTTTCGATTGGTTTCGTAATCTTCAAAAATCATTTCGCCCAACCCTTTTAGTCCTGTGTAAAATGCTTTTCCTTGATTTGCTGCTGTAAATTCACTGATAAATTGCATCAGATAAGGATCTTGTGCAATCATAAAAGTGGTAATAGGAATGTGCAATTTTCTTGCTTGTTGCGCCATTGCATAGCATTTATTGATAATGTATTTGTCTAAACCATTGCTATTCTTATAATATTGCCCATCAGGCAAACGCAAACAACTTGGTTTTCCGTCAGTAATCATAAAAACTTGTTTGTTGGTATTTTTCTTTCTTCTCAACAAATCCATTGCTAGTTGCAAACCTGCAACCGTATTTGTGTGATAAGGTCCCACTTGCAAATAAGGTAAATCTTTGATGTGGATTGTCCAGGCATCATCTCCAAAAACAATAATATCTAGGGTGTCTTTTGGATATCGAGTTGTAATCAATTCAGCCAAAGCCATCGCAACTTTTTTTGCAGGTGTGATTCTGTCTTCACCATATAAAATCATTGAGTGGCTTATATCAATCATCAAAACTGTACTCATTTGAGATTTGTGTATGGTTTCTTCCACTACCAAATCGTCCTCTGAAAGTGAAAAATCTTGAATTCCATGATTTACTTGCGCATTTTTCAAACTCTCAGTGATGGAAACTTTGTCAAGACTGTCTCCAAATTGATAATTTTTAAAATCACCTGTATACTCATCACCCAAACCTGAAGATTTACTCTTATGATTTCCAGCGCCACTTTTTTTGATTTTACCAAAAATATGTTTCAATGCTTGTTGACGAATGGCGCGTTCTGTTTTTGGCGTAATTTTAGTTCCTCCAAGTCCATTTGCATCAATTTCTTCTTTAACAAACCCCTTTTTCTTTAAATCTTCGACAAAATCATCAATGGTATAATGTTGGTCAGTCAATTTATATTCTTTATCCAAAGACCGCAACCAATCAATTGCTTCGTTAAAATCGCCTGAAGTGTGCGTGATTAATTCTTTAAAAATTTCAAAAAGTTTTTCAAATGGAGACTGATTTTTTGCCTCATATGACTTGAAAATAAATCCTTTTTTATCGCTATTTTTCATTAGTGTAAAATTACAACATTCTAAAATGAAAAATTACAGTTATCATTAGCGTTTTAAATATTTTAACAAATATTTGATAATTCAAATAATTACTAACTTTATCAAAAAATTAACAGTCAAATCTGTTTACAAAATTTAATTTAACCAGGTAAATTCAAACCTTAAATTTAAGATGAAATCAAACTACATTAAAACAATGAAAATTCTTGGGCTTCTAATTCTTATGCTATCAATCACAGGCATTCAAGATATGACCGCACAAAAAAAAGACAAGAAAAAAAACAAAGACGGAAAAGAAGTCGTTGCACCAAATCCAACTCCTCCTGCTAAAAAAGACAAAACAATTGCTGACTTAACAAAAAGCAGTAAAAAAATAGAGGGTTTATTTACCATTTTTCAAGATACACTTACTGGATCAGTGAAACTTTTGATCAAAAAAGAACAAATGAGTAAAGATTTTATTTATTTTTCCCAAATCGCAGATGGTGTTGTTGAAGCCGGACATTTTAGAGGTGCTTATAAAGGGTCATCCGTTTTTCACATTAAACAATATTTTGATAGATTGGATTTTATTTCACCAAATACTTCATTTTATTTTGATAAAAATAATGCTCTCTCTAAATCTGCAGAAGCAAATATTAGCGATGCAGTAATTACTTCTGGAAAAATTTTAGCTTCTGATGATAAAAAAGGAGAGTTTTTAATTGACGCTGATGGAATGTTTTTATCAGAAACATTTACAACCATAAAAAGACCAAGATTTCCAGGTGAATCTCCGTTCGCCTTTAGCTTAGGTAATTTTGATAAAGGAAAATCAAAAATTGAATCCATCAAAAATTATCCTGAAAACACAAATATAAAAACAGATTATGTTTATAATAATCCTGCTGTTGTGAATGGTGGTTCTGAAGCAGTTACTGATGGAAGAAACATATCTATCAAGGTTTTTCATACGTTTATGAATATGCCAGCAGATGATTATGAACCAAGAATGGATGATCCAAGAGTTGGTTATTTTTTAACCCAAACTAATGATATGACAACCACTGAAACCGTCAATTATAGAGATATGATCCACCGGTGGAAATTGGTAAAAAAAGACCCAAATGAAGCAATTTCGGAACCTGTAACTCCAATAACTTGGTGGATTGAAAACACAACTCCTGTTGAATGGAGAGAAACAATCAAGGAAGGTGTTTTGGCTTGGAATGAAGCTTTTGAAAAAGCTGGTTTTAAAAATGCCATGGTTGTGAAAATCCAACCTGATGATGCTGATTGGGATGCAGGTGATGTAAGGTATAATGTTTTACGTTGGACATCCTCTCCAAACCCTCCTTTTGGTGGTTATGGACCTAGCTTCGTAAATCCAAGAACTGGAGAGATTTTAGGTGCTGATATTATGCTTGAATTTGTTCATTTTACAAATAGAGTTTTCACAGATAAACTTTATAACAATGCAACAGCAAATATGAAATTAGAAACCCCTGAAGAATTGGAAATCAAAAAGATACTTGCCAAAGAAAATCTTTTATTATGTTCCGCTGGTCATATCATGCACGAAAATTTACAATTAGGAACAACTGTTTTGCAAGCTACTGGTGGTAATGTTTTAGACATGGAAGCAATCAAAAAAGAAGGAATGAAAGCATTAATCATGCACGAAGTTGGCCATACTTTAGGATTGAATCACAATATGAAAGCAAGTCAATTATTTACACCTGAACAATTAGCTTACAAAGATTTCATCAAAGGAAAAGCATTGACTGGATCTGTGATGGATTATGCAGGTATAAATATTACGAATGACAGAACCAAACAAGGACAATATTATGACATGAATGTTGGACCTTATGATATTTGGGCAATTCAATTTGGATACATGCCTTTTAATAATGACGCTGAAAAATTAGCATTATTAAACAAATCTACGCTACCTGAATTAATTTTCGGAAATGATGCTGATGATATGAGATCTCCTGGCAATGGAATTGACCCAAGAGTGATGATTGGAGATTTATCAAGTGATGCAATTACATATTCAATTAACAGATTTGAGTTGGTAAACACCATGATGAAAAAAATTAAAACTCAATTTACCAAAAAAGGACAAACTTTTGAAGACTTAAGAAGGGCATATTATACACTTCATAGTCAATCTTCTATTTCTGGTGGAATTATCTCAAGATATATTGGAGGAGTTTATGTTGATAGAGCAACTTTTGAACAAGAAGGAGCTTCACAACCTTATACTCCTGTAAGTTTGAAAGATCAAAAAAGAGCCATGAATGCTTTGAATAAATACATTTTTGCTCCAAATGCTTTTGATACTCCAAATGATGTTTACAATTATATTGCAAGTCAAAGAAGAGGTTATAATTTTTCGGGAAGAACTGAAGATCCAAAAATTCATGACCAAGTTTTAGGATACCAAACAAGTGTTCTTGCCCATATTATGCATCCAAATACGCTTCAAAGAATGTCTGATTCAGAATTATACGGAAATCAATATAAGTTGTCAACTTTTATGACTGACTTAAATAATATGATGTTTCAACCTGATGTGAACACAAACATTAACTCTTTCCGTCAAAACTTACAAGCGGTTTATGTGAAGAGGTTGATTGCAATGCTTACTGGAACCACAAGCAATCGTTTTTCAGTTGCAGCACAATCAATGGCAATTTATAACCTAAACAATGTGAAAACTTGGGTAAGTAATGGAACAGGTGATTTGGCAACAAGAGCTCACAAAAACCATTTAAAAACATTGATTACCAATGCTTTGAAAGAAATAAAATAATAATATAAATTTATT
>DDMS01000031.1 GCA_002340765.1 Flavobacteriaceae bacterium UBA2540
GGGTGTATGAAATTAAGGTAGATAAATAAGAAAATAGCAATTTTAATACAAATACCCAAACGCCTCATTTTATGGGGCGTTTGTTTTTTACATCAATTCAATTTTGTTACTTTTACCTGCCTGAAAAAGGCAAGTTTTTTATATGAAAAACACTTCAGAAATTCTTTTTAAACCGATAGAAGACAAAACTATTGTCTGGTTTTCGACCAACAATGAATACGTAGTTGTTGAAAATGAAACAGCTGCCATTTTAGAAAAAAGACAATCAGGTATTTCAGTAAAAGAAATTGCTTCAGAAATCGCCGAAAAACTTGAAGTGCCTTTTGAAAATGCCCGAGAATTTATTTTGGAGTTGGAAACGCATTTTTTCAAAGGTAAATATGCTGAGGATATCCCACAAATAACTCATCCTAATACCATCAAAAAACCAACTTCTTATGAGTTTGTTGACTATTATTTGATCAATGAAATTGTGTGTAAAGTGAGCTTTTTGTCTGCAAGAGAACGTGAATTGATTCACCCAAAATTTGCGCATTTAGTGACTGAACCCTCAGAAAAATTTGACCATGAATTTGAAGTTTTTATTGAAAACAAAAAAGTGCATTTGTTCGTAAATCAGCAATTTATTGATGCTTGGTACAATCAAGAAGTTCACTATTTTCAAGGAAAATTTTCAATGGAATTGATTCAAAAAATGCATCAAAAAGAAGAAAAAGATTGGCTAGGCGTTTTTCATGCATCTGCTGTTAGTAATGGCAAAAAATCAATCTTATTTTTAGGCGATTCTGGCAATGGAAAAAGTACTTCATTAGCTATTTTACAAGCCAATGGTTTTACATGTTTGGCTGACGATTTTGTTCCTGTAAGTGCTAAAAATTGCGAGGTATATAGTTTTCCTGCTGCAATTTCTATCAAAAGAAATAGTTTGCCTACTTTGCTGCCTTTGTATCCAACTTTGGCAACTGCAACCGAATATGATTTAACACGTCTCAACAAAATAGTACGTTATTTACCACCAAATAATACTGACTTTACTGCTCACCTGCCTTGCAAAGAGTTGATTTTTATCAAATATGAAAAAGATTCAGGTTTGCAAGTGTCATCCATTTCTAAAATTGATGCTTTTCAGCAATTGGTTCCAGATTCTTGGTTGTCTCCAATCAAGGAAAATGCAGCCATTTTTTTAGATTGGTTTGAGTCTTTAAATTGTTATCAAATTACCTATTCTGACAACGAGAAAATGATTGGGAAAGTTCGAGAGTTGTTTGGGTAGCGTTTTTCGTTGTTCGTTTTTCGATGAACGATTTTAATGACTAAAACTATAGACGAAGACGAAGACTAAAAACTAAACACCAACAACCAACAACTAAAAACTAAAACCCATTTTTAAATCTCTCAAAATCCAATCCACCATAATTTCCTGAACTCATCAATAAAACAACTGTTTTCTGCAAGTTTTGAGAAAACAAGAAATCACTAAATGCTGTTGGATTTGTGTAAATCACCAAATCATTTCGTTCAAAGGCTGTTGCAATTTGTTCTTTTGTTACGGCTTCTAATTGTTTGATTTTAACGGCATCTGGAGAATAAAAAACGACTGCTTTATCAGCAAAATCTAATGCTCCTTTGTATTCAGCTAAAAATTCGGCATTCAAACTAGAATAGGTATGCAATTCCAAACAAGCCAACACTGTCCAATCTGCAAATTGTTCTTTCACTGCTTTTGTTGTTGCAGCTACTTTGCTAGGTGAGTGAGCAAAATCTTTGAAAACAACAGTATTTTTTGTAGATGCAATTTTTTCTAAACGCTTACTAGCTCCTTTAAAACTAGCAATTGCATCATAAAAATCGTCTTCGTCAATACCCATATGTTGACAAATCCATTTTGCACCAGCCAAATTTTGTAAATTATGTATCCCGAAAATTTCTAATGGCAAATCGCCTTCGGGAGTTTCTAGATAGGTAATCCCGTTTTCAATAAAATGTTTTGGAGTGCTGTAAGGATATTTTTTGATGTGATTTTCAGACGATTCCACAACATCTTTTACCTGTTCGTCTTCTGAATTAAACACCATACTGCCTCCATTGACCATGGAATCTATAAAAATGCGGAATTGTTCTTTATAATTTTCAAATGTTGGAAAAACATTGATATGATCCCAAGCAATGCCGCTCAACAAAGCAATATTGGGTTTGTATAAATGAAATTTGGGACGTCTATCAATGGGTGAACTCAAATATTCATCTCCTTCCAACACCATAAATTCGTTTTCTTCTGTGAGATGCACCATTGTTTCAAAACCTTCTAATTGCGCACCAACCATATAATCTACCTCTTTTTCGTGATAATTCATCACATGCAAAATCATAGAAGTAATGGTTGTTTTTCCATGCGAACCACCAATTACAACACGCGTTTTATTTTTGGATTGTTCATATAAAAACTCAGGATAAGAATAGATTTTCAATCCTAATTCTTCCGCTTTTAGCAATTCAGGATTATCTTTTTTGGCATGCATTCCTAAAATAATGGCATCTACATTAGAAGAAATCTTTTCAGGAAACCAACCAAATTTTTCTGGCAATAAACTGTATTTTTCCAATCTAGATTTTGAAGGCTCGTGAATGGTATCATCACTTCCAGAAATATTTTCTCCTTTTTGATGCAAAGCAATTGCCAAATTGTGCATCGCACTTCCACCAATTGCAATAAAATGAATGTTCATGTAGAAAATTTAAAACTGTAAAATTACAAAAGTATAAGGAATAATATGGGTAAGTTGAAAGCTTTTGAGAAATTAAATTAATTAAAACCCGTTGGATGCAATTAATTTTTGACGATAATTTTTTGTCAGTTCGATTTTCGATAGAAAATCGTATCGAGAAGAGAAAAATTAGTGTTTAAAATGATTCACGATACATTTTTGTTCCGTTTTACTGCACAAAAAACAATCGAACGGACGTTTTTAATAATTGCACCCAACAAGTTAATTAAAGTATAAATGTAAAGCTTAAGAATTAAATGAATAATTAAAAATATTTATCTTTTTTTAAGTAAAAATGATTTTAACATAAAAGAACGAATATATTTAGGAAGTAATAAATGTAAATTGATAAATTTGCATTTAAATAAAAAACAAGTAAACATGAAAAAAATAATTTTTGCTTTAGGATTTATCCTTAATAGTTTTTTGACTTTGAACGCTCAGGAAATTTCTAAAAATGCCATTGGTGTTCGAATTGGAGGAGGGAATGGGACAGGTGGTGAAATTTCATATCAAAAAGCCCTAGGGAATAGCAATCGCCTAGAAATTGACTTAGGATTGGCAAACGAATTTACAAATTTCAAAGCAACAGGCTTGTATCAATGGGTTTGGAAACTGGAAGATAAATTAAATTGGTATGCAGGTGCAGGTGCTGGATTGGTTTCTGCAGGAACTACTGGAATTTATGCAGCTGGAGTTGTTGGTATTGAATATAATTTTGACACCCCAATACTACTTTCTGTTGACTATCGCCCAGAAATAGGGATTGCTGGTGGTTTAAATGGAATTAACTCTAATATCGCTTTAGCAGTTAGGTATCAATTTTAATGAATTGATTCTTAAAATTTTAAATATAAAAATATCTAAAAACTTCAACGTCTTGTTGAAGTTTTTTTTATTTTGGTGGATATTTACTTAAAACTTTAGGAACAATCAGTTGAAAATATAACGCTTTCTCTTGTGGCAATCTTTTTTCTTTTACTGTACTTTCTAATGACGCTTTCCAAAAAAGCTGCTCATTTATAGGAGTCAAAAATTCAATAATTAGTCTTTCTCTATATTTTTTAGGTCCAATAGGAATACCTCCAGAAACCCCAAAAACACTATTTACTCCAGCATTTCCAAATCCAACAGCTACAGAGTTTCTTGGAACTTGAGCTGATTTTGTAATTGTAAAATCAATAAAAAAATCAGGAGTTTTACTAAATGTCAATCCTTTATTTTGCAATGTTGTATCTAAAATTTTGATCAGTCTTTTGATGTCTAATTCGTTCAAATCTTTACCTACATTTTCATAAAATCCATAGGTTTTGAATTTCCTAAAATCAGTAGTGTTATCAAAATCGCTTACAACTTTTGGAGAAGAACAACCCACCAATACTATCAAAAAAAAAACTAAAAATCGTTTCATCAATTTATTTTTTTTCTTCAATAACTACTCTTGTTGGCGTATCAATTCCTTTAATGATACTTTCTGTTCCTTTTGCAACTGCTTGAATTGTTTGGGTAATCACAGTCATATTCAAGGTAGTTGCTTCGTCAGAAGCCTGATGATATTCTTTGTCAACATCAATTGGAGTTGTTGAAAATGTATGCGAAGGAACTCCTAAACGTGCCAAAGACGCATTGTCTGATCTGAAAAATAAATTGAAATTATTATAAGGATCTGGAAACAATTGATACCCTGTGCCTACTAAATTTTTCTGGATAATTTCTCCGAAATCAGAACGCTCAAATCCTGTTAACCAAGCTGTATTTGGTCCAAAACTTGGCGTTTTACCAATCATTTCCAAATTGATTCCTGCAATAAATTTGCTGGCATCAATGCCTTTTCCAAAATGTGTAGAACCAATCAAGCCCATTTCCTCTCCAGTAAAAGCAACAAAAATCAGCGTTCTTTCGTTGTTATTTTTCGTCTTAAAATAATCAGCCAAAACTAAAACTGCAGTTACTCCTGAAGCATCATCATTAGCACCATTGTAAATGCTATCTAATTGTCCTTCTTTTTTGATAATTCCCAAATGATCGTAATGTGCAGAAATTATCACGAATTCATCTTTTTTTGATTTTCCTTCTAAAACACCAATGATATTAGCACTTGTGATTTCTTCTTTGATTCTTCTGTTTGTAAAAGTGAACGTTTGTCTATAAGAATTCAAACCTTCAAAAGTGGTCAGGCCAATATTCTTGAACTCATTTTCAATATATTTTGCAGCTTTTTCAATACCAGGTGTTCCTGTTTTTCTTCCTTCCATTTCATCTGAAGCCAAGATATATAAATGTTTTTTTGCTAAAGTAGAGTCAATAAAAAAACTAGAAACATCTTTTTTTGGTGTAGATTTTTGAGAAAATAAATCAGTTCCATTAAAAGAAATGAAAGCAGCAATTGTTAAAAAAAGAAAGAAATATTTTTTCATTTTATAGATTTTAAAAGCATAAATGTAGGAAATAAAATTTCGTACTTTTACAAAAATTTTCACAAAATGATTTTATCTAAAATTCCAAATATAAAACACTTAAACGCTGATAATTTTTTCTTATTGGCTGGACCTTGTGCAATTGAAGGAGAAGAAATGGCATTGAGAATTTCAGAAAAAATAGTTGAAATTACCGATAAATTACAAATTCCATTCATCTTCAAAGGCAGTTTCAAAAAAGCAAATAGAAGTAGAATTGATAGTTTTTCGGGAATTGGCGATGAAAAAGCGTTGAAAATTTTACGCAAAGTTTCAGAAACTTTTCACGTGCCAACAGTGACAGATATTCATGAAACTTCGGATGCAGAAAAAGCGGCTGAATATGTAGATGTTTTGCAAATTCCAGCATTTTTGGTTCGTCAAACGGATTTGGTAGTAGCTGCAGCACAAACTGGAAAAGTTGTCAACTTGAAAAAAGGACAATTTATGAGTCCTACTTCCATGAAACACGCAGTTCAAAAAGTAAAAGACGCAGGAAATCAAAAAGCTTGGATTACTGACAGAGGTACCATGTTTGGCTATCAAGATATGATTGTTGATTTTCGTGGAATTCCTGAAATGCGTCAATTTGCACCTACCATTTTAGATGTTACGCATTCTTTGCAGCAACCCAATCAAACAACAGGAGTTACAGGAGGAAGACCAGAAATGATTGAAACCATTGCCAGAGCTGGAATTGTAAACAATGTTGATGGATTATTTATTGAAACTCATTTTGATCCTGCAAATGCAAAAAGCGATGGCGCAAATATGTTGCATTTGGATAACTTAGAAAAATTATTGTCAAATTTGGTAGCGATTAGAAAGACCATTAATCAACTGTAAATCAATAGATTTTATTTTTAAATTTCAATTTAAAGCAACCATTCTATGACATCAAAAGAACACATCTCTGAAAACTTTGCTTTAAAAGGATTTACCAGCATTCAAATTGGATTGTATTTCTTGCTTGCTTCTTATCTTATAAAAATAATTTTAGAAGGTTTTCTGATTGATGATAATCCAATGGGGATGATGTCTGCCGAAATTTTAGAATATTTGATTGGTAGTATTTGTGTTTTTCTATTTGTATTTTCGTCATTCGCACTTTTTTTTAGTGCCAAAAGACGCGCAAAAAAACAAGAAATACCTTTATGGAATTCAAGTTCAAAAAGTATTTTTTGGAAATATTTGGCAAGTTTTTTAGTGCTATTTATTGCATTAATTTTTCTGATGAATCAAGGTTTTATTGATGTTATTACTCCAATTTTTTTTATTTTTTATGGATTCATATTGTTGTTAATCAATCCAAAAAGCAATCAAAACATGCGAATTATTGGCGGAATTTGCTTGTTATTAGGCATTATTTGCTTTTTAATTCCAAATTATTGGTTTGCTTCTATGAGTATTTTGGGAATTGCGCATATTACGAATGGAATTGTAGTAAAAAATTAGTTTTTCCTCCTAATTTCTCGAACCAAATCTTCTAAACCGTTCAATTTCAATTCATACACCAAACCCAATTGCTGTCCCAATTTTCCTTTAGGAAAACCTTGATTTTTAAACCAAACTATATAATATTCAGGCAAATCAATCAAATACTGATTTTTGAATTTCCCAAAAGGCATCTTTGCTTTGGATAATTCTAGAAGAAATTGTTGATTTTGTATGTTATTCTCTTCCATTTTTTTTTAGCTGTTGGCTGTTAGCTTTTAGCTGTTGGCAATTAGGTAAAAAACCATTAAACTTTTAAAATAGAAACTTTTAAACTAAATCCCATCAACATACTCTTGCAAATACGAAAAACGAGGTGTCAATTTTCCGTTTTCAGTAATTTTTGCACGACTTAAAATCCCATTTTTGTCTCCATCAAAAAAAGCTGGAATGACGTTTTCAAGAAACATTTCGCCAAAACCTTCACTTGCATCCTTGGGCAATTCACAAGGTAAATTATCAACAGCCATTACTACAATGGCATTTTCATCACTAAAATTAACTTCTTTTTCAGTTATTGGATCATATCCATAAATAGGATTCTCAATAGTTGATGAACGAATAGTACTCGCAATTGGACCATCAATATCACAAGAAATATCGGCTATAAATCGTATTTTATTTTCAGGATCTTTCGCATTTTCTTTTGAAAATAGGATTGGAGACCCATCACCAAAAAAATGCCCTGCAATAAAAAAATCGGTCACTTTTGCAAATCGAAAAAAGTTAGATTCATACGCTTCTGGATGATTATAAAAATCATAAATATCCAAAACTTTTCCATCTTTTCGTTTGTTATAATCCAATACATCAATGATACAAAACACTGATTCTGTGAAGTTTTCTTCCAAATATTCAGAAACAGAAACTTGTTTGATATGCATAGCATCTAACATTTCTTTTGCTCCAAAAGCTACTTTTCCACTACCAGTTAATACTATTTTGAGTGGAGGAAGTTTGATTTTTTGAAGCTGTTCAATCAAAGCATTTTGATTGGCTAAAATGGATGCTTTGGGCAAATGAAAACTATTGTTTTTCAAACCAATAGTTCTAAAACCATTATATGTTCCAACAATTCCTGCATAACGTCCAAAACCAATTAAACGCACACCATTTTCTTTCACAATCGTTTCGTGGTCAAACAATTCGATATTTTTTTCCAAAATTGCTTGTAATAATTTTCGATTATGTAATTGCTTTTTGATAGTATGACTAAAGAAAAAATATTTTTTATTCGAAATTAATGCCTCAATAGGAATTTCTTTTACACCCAATAAAATTTCACAATCAGACAAATCATTTACGACTTCAAAACCTGCATTTTTATAATCCAAATCTGAAAAAATACGAATATCAGAACTCTCAACTTTTATAGAAACTGAAGGAAATCTAATTTTTAATTCTTGTAGCTTATCAGGAGAAAAAACAACTCTTTTATCTGGTGGATTTTTACGCTCTTTGAGAATTCCAACTATCATTATTTACATATTTATTATTTATTGAGAGAAAATCAATAAAAATTACTTTAAATTTTGTTCGAAGATATTGGTTTTTTAACAGATTCGCAATGAGTTTTTTTCATACTTTTGCAATCCACTTTTCTATCCAAAGAAAAGTTTCTTTGACATTTTGGGGACGACTGGTTTTGACAGCAAGGTCAGTGAAATTGTAAGCATACCAAGGAATGAAATTATTCTTGTAAAACTTATTTCAAACCTATAAACGGCGAAGATAACTACGCTTTAGCTGCTTAATCCGAAATCAAGTAAGATTAGCCTCGGCTCACAAGGTGAGCAAGCTTTATGTCCACGAAAAGCCTTGGTTTGCGGCGTTTCTTTTTTGGGCATCGTAAAAGTAAACATAGAAAACTTGGCGCTTTGACGGGTTTTCGAAACTAAAAAAGCTAAGTGAAAAGTAGGTTGTTTTTGACCAGCTTTTCAACGAAAAAACAAACAAAAACTAAGTATGTAGAAAGCTTTTTAGCTGCTTGTTTGGACCCGAGTTCGATTCTCGGCGTCTCCACAATTCATAACCTCAACTAACTGATTATTATTTAGTTGAGGTTTTTTTTAGCCAACCATTAGTCAATAACTTAAAAATACTTTTTTATTTTGGGGAGTAACTCTAAAATAAAATAGCAGAAATAAAATTTTGTATGTATTAATGTTTAAATTTAAAAGAAAATATTAAAAAACGCCAAAAATTCTAGAC
>DDMS01000047.1 GCA_002340765.1 Flavobacteriaceae bacterium UBA2540
CTCTTCGTCGTTTATAAATGACGTTATTTTTTTTAATTAAACGAAGTATTTCACCTTCATGAATTAATTCTGAAAGCATTTGCTCTTGAATCAAATCGCCCTGTTTATCTAACAATTGTAAATAATTTTTTGCTTCGGAAATCAAATTTTCTGGTGCGACCACAAATCCTGTTTGAAAACTTGGAAACAATGATTGCCCTAATTTTCCAAGATAAATGACCATTCCATGAGTATCCGCAATTGCCAATGGCAACATCGAATTTCCTTCAAATTGAAAATCATAATCATAATCGTCTTCAATAATAGCAAATCCAACTTCTTTGGCTAATTGAAGCAATTGCAATCTGCGTTCAACACTTAACTTTATGGTGGTTGGATAATCTCTATTGGCACAAATATATACGCATCTAATTGGTTGATTTGCAAAATTCTTTTTGATAAATGCAATATCCAAACCTTCTTCGTCCACAGGAATTGTTTTGATAATAGCACCTGCTTCTTGAAAAATCATATTTGAGGCATAATTACTCAAACTTCCTACCAAAACCAATTCATTTTTTTTGATAAGTAATTGAGAAACAATATATAAGCTCATTTCTGTACTTCGTGTATTGAGGATGTTTTGAGGAGAAATCCGAAATCCTCTTGTGGTATTTAAGTAATTACACAATTGTGTTTGAAAAAATGAAATTGAGATTTCACTGTGTGTGTACCACTTTTTAGGTAACATTTTTCGTTTCATAGCGGCACTATACCACCTATTAAATTCACTCACAGGATGCAACCGAATATCAGGTTTTCCATCATTGATGCTATATTTTGCGTTGGAAAATTCAGAGGTTGAAGCTAGATGAAATGATTTTTCAAAATGAAATCCTGTTTGATTAGCTACAGTAAAAATTTCATGAATTTTTTGAGAGTTTGCTTTGATTTTCAGGTTATTTTGCAAAGGCTCTAACACAAAAGTTCCTTTATTGGGAATGATTTCAACCCAGCCTTGAGATACCAATTCGTTGTATATAGCTACTGCAGTATTTCTGTGAATTTTCAGAAGTTTAGACAATAAACGCGTGCCAGGAAGCAAGGTTCCTTTTTTAAAATAATTTCTTTGAATTGCCTGAATGATTTGTTGAGAAACCTGAATATATTGTGGCTGTGAAGCAGAGGTATCAATACTGATTTGATATGCAAAAAAATCAAAATCCGGACTATTTTTCATTTTAAAAAGGGACTAGTTTTATAGTCCGGAAAATTACGACATTTGCAACGTTTTTTAAATTACTATTTATGAAAATTACACATCTATTGATAGGATTTTTATTGTTGAATTTTATGAATCTGCAAGCGCAAGAAGTTATTTCAAAAAGAGACACGCTAAAAGAAATTATCATTACTTCCACAAGAATTGAATTGCCTTTTAAGAAAGATTCAAGAACAATGACAATTATCAATGCTGAAACGATTCAAAATAGTGCAGCAACCAATGTAGCAGATTTGTTACAACAAGTGGCAGGAGTTGATATTAGACGAAGAGGAACTGGAGGTGCACAAGCAGATTTATACATTAGAGGTGGAGGTTTTGACCAAACATTATTGTTGATTGACGGCATCAAAATGGATGATGCACAAACAGGACATCACACATTGAATGCTGCTTTGCCTATTGAAGTAATAGAACGAATTGAAATCATAAAAGGGCCTGCAGCAAGGGTTTTTGGACAAAATGCATTTACAGGAGCCATCAATATTGTGACTAAAAAACAGTTGAAAAATCCAGTTGCTATCAATGCTGAAAGGGGTTCTTTTGGACAAACAAATGCTTCTGCAACCATTGAAACAACATATTCAAATTCGGAATTCATTGCTCATATTGGCGCGTTGACTTCTGATGGGTATCGAAATAATTCCGATTACAACAATTATAATTATTTTCTAAAAGGAACTTTCAATAAAAACAAGCAGCCTATTGAAATGATTGCCACTTTTTTTGATAAAAAATTTGGAGCTGAAAATTTCTATACCACCAATCCAACCTTCAATGAATATGAAGAAACTCAAAATAGTTTGGTGGGTTTTTCAACCACATTTCAAACCGAAAAATTCAAAATAAAACCGCGAGTTTATTGGAGACGTGGTCAAGATATTTTTTTATTGCGAAGAAACAATCCGGCCTTTTATAGAAATTTACACATCACCAATAAAGTGGGTGTAGAAACCAATGCTTCTTACACTTCCAATATGGGAATTACAGGATTTGGAGTAGATGTTTCTCGAGTTTCTATCAACAGTAATAATTTGGGAGAACATCACAGAATTATGGCAAATGTGTTTTTGGAACATCGTTTTCATTTTTTTGACAATCAATTGGATATTACTCCAGGAGTCGCCATTACGTATTTTTCTGATTTCAAATTTCATGTGTTTCCTGGAATTGATGTTGGATATCAGCTTTCTGAAAGTATCAAAATCTATGGAAATTTGGGTACAACTTATCGAATTCCAACTTACACAGATTTGTTTTACAGAGATCCAGTAACCATAGGAAATCCAGATTTGCAACCTGAGGAAGCATTTTCACAAGAAATTGGAATGAAATTCAATCGTGGATATTTTTCAGGAAGTATGGCTTTTTTCAATAGAGATGCCACTAATTTGATTGATTATATTCGTCCAAATACCTCTCAAACTATTTTTACTGCGACCAATATTACTGAAGTAAATACCAAAGGTTTTGAGTTTGATGCGAATTATAATTTTAAAATGGTAGGATTTACTCAAACATTGTCTGTGGGATATTCTTTTTTGGATGATACTATTTTAGAACAAAACAAAGAGTTATCACGCTATTCTTTAAACACATTAAGACATCATTTTACGACTCGATTTTCGAGTAAAATCCTGAAAAATCTAACTCAAAACATCATTTATAAACATGCAGAAAGAACTACTGGTCAAAGTTACAATGTGTGGGATGCTTCTATTGTTTTAACATTATCAGAAATCGATTTTACGTTTACTGCAAATAATATTTTTGATTCAGATTATATTGAATCTGGTTTTGTACCAATGCCAGGAAGCAATGTGTTGTTTGGAATGCGTTTCAAAATGTAATTTCTAAGTCAACTTTTTAAAAAATTTCGTAACCTTTTCTTAACTTTGCAGTTTTAAAATTGTTACGCATGAGTTTGAATTTATCTCAAATAGATAGGGTTGCAACCATCACCAAAGAGGATTTTTTTAAAAACTATTTTAAGCCTCAAAAACCAGTAGTTATAGAGCGTTTTATTGAAGATTGGCCTGCTTTTTCAAAATGGAATTTGTCCTACATGAAGCAAGTTGCTGGTGAAAAAATTGTCCCTTTATATGATGACAGACCTGTTGATTATAAAGACGGTTTTAATGAGCCTCATGCCAAAATGAAAATGTCAGATTATATAGATTTGATTGAAAAAGAACCTACAAAATTTCGTATTTTTTTGTGGAATATCTTAAAAGAAGTCCCTGTTTTACAGAATGATTTTACCTATCCTGATTTTGGTTTAAAATTATTGAAAGGCTTGCCAATGCTTTTTTTCGGAGGAAAAGATTCCTATACTTTTATGCATTATGATATTGATTTGGCAAATATTTTTCACTTTCATTTTCATGGTAAAAAAGAAATTATTTTGTTTGATCAACAACAAAATGATTTTTTATATAAAATTCCACATTCATTAATTACCCGAGAAGATATTGATTTTTCAAATCCTGATTTTGATAAATGGCCCGCTTTGAAAAAAGCAAAAGGATTTATCACAAATCTTGAACACGGAAATGTATTATATATTCCTGAAGGTTATTGGCATTACATGAAATATATTACCCCTGGGTTTTCTATGAGTTTGCGTTCTATTGCACACAAACCAAAAAACTTGGGCAAAGCGATTTACAATATTTTTATAATGCGAAATTTTGATAATTTGATGCGAAGAATAAAGGGTCAAAAATGGATTGATTGGAAAAATGAACAAGCAATCAGTAATAAATAGAATTAGTAAGTTATCTGACGAATTTAACCAAATAAAACGAAGAAATACATAACACAATTCATATTTTTTAGCTATTATTCTCTAAAAAAATGAAAAACTAATTCTAATATTAATAATAAATGATTTTTATATAGTTGAAATTATTGAACAGTGAATTATTTTATATCGGTATTAAATAATTTTTAATTTACTGTTTATTTTTTCTTTTCTTGAAGTTCTTTCCATTCGCATTGTCTTAAACAATTAACTTTATGAAAAGTTCTCCAGATGCAAGTCTTTGTCAAGGCACAGATTGCAAAAAAAAGGTCTTGAAAAATTATTTCCAGGTGTAAATAGTTATTCCTGTGATAAGTGTAAAGTATTTTATACTTGGTTAGCCATTATCAACTGTTCTTTTAAAGTCTAACAAATAAAGGCAATCAAGTTGATTGCCTTTATTTGTTTTATAGTTTTTTGGTTGCTATTTAAACATTCTTATGACATCATTTCCGTTGGCAAAAATCAACAAGGCAATTAATAATATAAAACCTGTTATTTGCGCATATTCTAAAAATTTGTCTCCAGGTTTTTTTCCAGTAATCATCTCCCAAATTGTGAAAACTACGTGACCACCATCCAAAGCAGGAATTGGTAATAAGTTCATAAAACCAAGCATGATTGATAAAAATGCGGTGATATTCCAGAAAGATTGAGCACTCCATTCTTCAGGAAAAATACTTCCTATTGATATAAAACCTCCCAAACCTTTATAAGCCCCTGTGCTAGGATTGAAAATCTTTTTCAATTGTTTTACATAATCTGTCAAGGTTTTCCAAGATTTAAAAAACCCAGCAGGAATTGCATCTAAAAATGAATATTCAATTGTTTCCAATTCATAATATCCTAACTTTTCCAAATCATCAAAAGAAAGCGTTCCTAAGGCAACTCCTAATTTTCCTTGGTCTGTAACTTTTAAGCTGATATCCTTGGTTTCAGAACCTCTTTTTACGGAGATAGAAATACCTTGACCTTTAAATTTATTCAATTCGTCTTGAGCCTCATCAAAGTATTTTAATGGAGTTCCGTTGATAGCAGTAACAATATCTTTTGCTTTTAAATCCGCATATTTATTTGGTGAATCCTCAGAAATTCCTCCAATTACAAAAGGATATCTTGGATATAAAAAAGGACCCGCATCTTTGCCGCGATCAACCAATTGTGAAATAAAGTTTTCTGGAATTTCTTTTTCAATGACTTCGCCATTTCTCTCGATGGCAAAATTGTTTCCATTAATAAATTCCAATGATAAATCTTGAAATTTTTTCACTTTTTCGCCATCAAATGTCAAGATTTTATCTCCAGTTTGCAATCCTAAATTTATTGCCAATTGATCCTGAACCCAAACTCCGTCTTTTACATTTTCATTTGGCAGATAATTTTCGCCATAAGCCCACATCAAACAGATATAAATAAAAATACCCAAGACAAAATTCACAAAAACGCCACCCAACATAATAATCAAACGTTGCCAAGCTGGTTTAGAACGAAATTCCCATGGTTGTGAGGGTTGTTTCATTTGCTCAGTGTCCATACTTTCATCAATCATTCCTGATATTTTTACATAACCTCC
>DDMS01000038.1:0-634 GCA_002340765.1 Flavobacteriaceae bacterium UBA2540
TAATATCTAAAATATTAAATATTAAATAGTTACTATTTTTTTTCAACATATGGATTTAAAAGAGTTTATTGAAGAATTAATAATAAAATTTGAAAATCAATCTATTTTTGCTAACAAAACAAAGTTTTTAGTACATGGAATTAAATAAACATAGTAAAAGATTAACACAAGACGAATCGCAACCAGCTTCTCAAGCGATGCTTTATGCAGTTGGTTTTACAGATGAAGACATGCAAAAAGCCCAAGTTGGAATTGCAAGTACAGGTTATGATGGAAATCCTTGTAATATGCATTTAAACAAGCTGAAAGATGAGATAAAAGTGGAGTGTAAAATCGCAGACTTAGTTGGTTTAGGATTTAATACGATTGGAGTTTCTGACGGAATTTCCATGGGAACTTCAGGTATGAATTATTCTTTAGTTTCTAGAGATATTATTGCGGATTCTATTGAAACTGTGATGAATGCACAAAGTTATGATGCGTTGATTGCGATTGTTGGGTGTGATAAAAACATGCCAGGAGCCATTATTTCAATGTTGCGTTTGAATCGTCCTTCAATTATGATGTATGGAGGAACTACTGCTTCTGGAAATTATAAAGGAAAAAAACTCAATATTGTTTCTGCTTTTGAAGC
>DDMS01000038.1:868-8113 GCA_002340765.1 Flavobacteriaceae bacterium UBA2540
TGTGGTGGAATGTATACAGCAAACACAATGGCTTCTGCAATTGAATGTATGGGTTTTGCATTGCCTTACAATTCTTCAATTCCTGCTGAAAACCCTAATAAATTATCTGAAGCAGAAAGAACAGCTTTGGCGATTAAAAATTTATTAGAATTGGATTTGAAACCTTTGGATATCATCACTAAAAAATCCATCGAAAATGCCATTGCTTTGGTGAATGCTTTGGGTGGTTCTACGAATGCAGTCCTGCATTTCTTGGCAATTGCTCATGCAGCAGACATTGAATTTACATTGGAAGATTTTCAAAGAGTGAGTGACAAAACACCTTTGATTGCCGACTTAAAACCTTCTGGAAAATATTTGATGGAAGACGTTCACGGAATTGGAGGAACTCCAGCAATCATGAAATATTTGTTGGATAATGGCTATCTTCATGGAGATTGCATGACTGTTACTGGAAAAACATTGGCTGAAAATCTAGCAAATGTAAAAGCGTTAGAATTTGACAGTCAAGATGTTATTTTCCCAAAAGACAAATCATTAAAATCATCAGGGAATATTCAAATTTTATATGGAAATCTGGCAGAAGAAGGAGCTGTTGCCAAAATTTCTGGAAATGAAGGATTGCTCTTTGAAGGGAAAGCAGTGGTTTATGATGGAGAACAAGCTGCAAACACTGGAATTTCAAATGGTGAAGTTGTAAAAGGTGATGTAGTTGTCATTCGTTATGTTGGCCCAAAAGGCGGGCCAGGAATGCCAGAAATGCTAAAACCAACATCGTTAATCATGGGTGCAGGTTTGGGAAAAACGGTTGCTTTGATTACTGACGGTCGTTTTTCAGGTGGAACTCATGGTTTTGTGGTAGGTCATATTACGCCAGAGGCACAATCGGGAGGAAATATTGCACTTATGCAAACGGGAGATACAATCAAAATTAGCGCTGAAGATAATTCCATAAACGTGCTGATTTCTGAGGAAGAATTGGCAAAAAGAAAAGCAAATTGGATTGCACCAGCTTTAAAACACAATAAAGGAATTTTATATAAATATGCAAAAACAGTTGCATCTGCGTCAAAAGGATGTGTGACTGATTTATAAATAGAAAAAAGAAAATAGAATAAAGATTATAGAATATAGAAATTACATAAGGCAAAAGCCTTTGTTCTCCACTCTCCCTCTCTAATAAAAAAAAAACAAAAAAAAACACAAGAAAAAAGAGAAAAGAAATGAGGAGAACATCTTTATTCTATTTTCTTTATTCTTTCAACTCAAAATAAAAAATATGGAAACACAAACCATAACAAAGAGTAAAAAAATAATCAAAACAACCATGCGAATTTCAGGCTCTGAGGCCATTGTTCGATGTTTGATTGAAGAAGGAGTTGATATTATTTACGGTTATCCTGGGGGTGCAATTATGCCAGTGTATGATGAATTGTTCAAATTTCAAGATAAAATTCACCATGTTTTAACACGTCATGAACAAGGTGCAACTCATGCAGCACAAGGTTATGCAAGGATTTCGGGGAAGGTAGGTGTTGCCATTGCAACTTCTGGTCCTGGAGCAACTAATTTAATTACAGGCATTGCTGATGCTCAAATTGATTCAACACCCATGGTTTGTATCACAGGTCAAGTAGCTTCTCATTTGTTAGGAAGTGACGCTTTTCAAGAAACAGATATTGTGGGTATTTCTACGCCAATTACCAAATGGAATTGCCAAATTACGAAAGCGGAAGATATTCCAAGTGTAATTGCCAAAGCTTTTTACATCGCAAAAAGTGGCAGACCAGGTCCTGTTTTGATAGATATTACCAAAGATGCTCAGTTTAGCCAATTTGATTTTTCGTATGAAAAATGCACGAAAGTTCGCAGTTATAATCCTGTTCCAAAAACGGATATTACTACTGTTGAAGAAGCTGCAAAACTTATTAATGCTGCAAAAAAACCATTCATTGTTTGGGGACAAGGAGTGATTTTGAGCAAAGCTGAAAATCAATTGAAAGCAGTTGTTGAAAAAGCAGGAATTCCTGCAGCTTGGACGATTTTAGGAGCTTCTGCAATACCCACTTCTCATCCTTTGAATGTGGGAATGGTTGGTATGCATGGAAATTATGCGCCAAATATCTTAACCAATCAATGTGATGTATTGATTGCTATTGGAATGCGTTTTGATGACAGGGTTACAGGAAGTTTAAATACCTATGCAAAACAAGCAAAAATCATTCATTTTGAAATTGACCCTGCTGAAGTAGATAAAAATGTGAAAACAGACATTGCTGTTTTGGGTGATGCCAAAGAAAGTTTAGAACTATTATTACCTTTATTACATCAAAATTCACATCCAGAATGGCATCAAAAATTCAAAGATTTGTATGCCATTGAATACGAAAAAGTCATCAAAAACGATTTATATCCAACCAAAGAGGGATTAACAATGGGGGAAGTTTTGAAAGAAATCAATATTCAAAGCAAAGGAAATGCAGCCATTGTGAGCGATGTTGGTCAACATCAAATGATTGCTTGTAGATATGCTGATTTTAACGTTACAAAAAGTAATATTACTTCTGGTGGATTAGGCACTATGGGTTTTGGATTGCCAGCAGCTATTGGCGCAAAAATGGCAGCTCCAGATCGTGAAGTGGTTTCTATTTCTGGTGATGGAGGGTATCAAATGACCATTCAAGAATTGGGAACGATTTTTCAACAAAAAGCGGCTGTAAAAATTGTGGTGTTGAACAATGATTTTTTAGGAATGGTGCGTCAATGGCAACAATTGTTTTTTGACAAAAGATATGCTTCTACAGAAATGGTAAATCCCAATTTTGTAGCGATTGCTGAAGGATACTATATCAAAGGAAAAAAAGTCACCAAACGCGAAGAATTAGCGCCTGCAGTGGCAGAAATGATGACAAGTAAAGAAGCTTATTTTCTAGAAGTTTGTGTGGAAAAAGAAGACAATGTTTTTCCTATGATTCCTTCTGGAGCGAGTGTTTCTGATATTAGGTTGGAGTAATTTAAAAGAAAAGAGAATAAAGAGGAAAGAATCAAGAGGGAAGAATCAAGAATAAAGAGAAAAGATTTTATTGAGAAATAAGACATTAAAGTCTATTTTCTTGTATCTTTTTTTATAATATCTTAAAAGAAAATGAACACAGAAAAACAATTATACACCGTTTCCATTTATACGGAAAACAACATTGGATTGCTCAATCGAATTTCGGCAATTTTCCAACGAAGACACATCAATATTGAGAGTTTAAATACTTCTCCATCAGAAATTGAAGGCGTTTCAAGATTTACAATTGTCGTTTTTATGGACGAAGTTGGGATGAAAAAAATCATCGGTCAAATTGACAAACAAGTGGAGGTGATCAAAGCGTTTTATCATACAGAAGAAGAAACGATTTATCAAATTTCGGGTTTGTTTAAAATAAAATCTGATTTGCTTTTTGAAGAGCCTAAAATTCAAAATATTATCAAAGAAAGCAATGCGCGAATTGTCACTGTCAACAAGGTGTTTTTTGTACTCGAAAAATCAGGAAAAAGAGAAGAATTAAAAGAATTATACGAAAAGTTAGCCGTTTTTGGCATCATGCAATACACACGTTCAGGACGCATTGCAGTGACCAAAGATGAAATGAAAATATCAAAAATGCTTCAAGCATTCAACAACAATTAAAATCAAAAAAATGTCAAATTATTTCAACACATTAACTTTAAGAGAAAAATTAGAACAACTAGGAAAATGTCGTTTTATGGACGCTTCGGAATTTGAAGATGGCGTAAATGCATTAGTAGGAAAAAAAATAGTTATTGTAGGTTGTGGCGCACAAGGTTTGAACCAAGGTTTGAACATGAGAGATTCAGGTTTGGATATTTCGTATGCATTAAGACAAGCTGCCATTGATCAAAAAAGAGATTCTTTCGTAAATGCTTCCTCAAACGGATTTACAGTAGGAACCTATGAAGAATTATTGCCAACTGCAGATTTGGTCATCAATTTAACACCTGATAAACAACACACAAACGTGGTGAATTCAGTAATGCACTTGATGAAAAAAGGAGCTACGTTAAGTTATTCACACGGATTTAATATTGTAGAAGAAGGTATGCAAATCCGTAAAGATTTGACGGTAATTATGGTGGCTCCAAAATGTCCAGGATCTGAAGTTCGTGAAGAATACAAACGTGGTTTTGGGGTGCCAACCTTGATTGCCGTGCATCCTGAAAACGATCCAGAAAATAAAGGGTGGGCGCAGGCAAAAGCCTATGCAGTTGCCACTGGAGGTCACAAAGCGGGTGTTTTAGCTTCATCATTTGTGGCAGAAGTAAAGTCTGATTTGATGGGTGAACAAACCATTTTATGTGGATTATTGCAAACAGGCGCCATTTTATCTTTTGACAAAATGGTGGTTGAAGGAATTGACGCAAGTTACGCAGCAAAATTGATTCAATATGGATGGGAAACCGTTACTGAAGCCCTAAAACATGGTGGAATAACAAACATGATGGACAGATTGTCAAATTCTGCAAAAATAAAAGCATTTAAACTTTCGGAAGAGTTAAAAACCATTATGCGTCCATTATTTCAAAAGCATATGGATGATATCATGACAGGTCATTTTTCAAAAACCATGATGGAAGATTGGAAAAATGATGATAAAAATCTATTAATTTGGAGAGCTGCAACTGGTGAAACTGCTTTTGAAAAACAAGCAATTACCACTCAAGAAATTTCAGAACAAGAATATTTTGATCACGGAACTTTATTGGTTGCTTTTGTAAGAGCAGGGGTTGAATTGGCATTTGAATCAATGACAGAGTCTGGAATTATTGATGCTTCAGCATATTATGAATCTTTGCACGAAACGCCTTTAATTGCTAATACCATTGCACGAAAAAAATTATACGAAATGAATCGCGTCATTTCTGATACTGCTGAATATGGTTGTTATTTGTTTGATCATGCTTGTAAACCTTTATTGGCTGATTTTATGAAAACCATCTCTACAGATGTGATTGGAAAAAAATTCAACACCAAAAATGATGTTGACAACAAACAATTAATTGCGGTTAACAAAGCAATTAGAAATCATCCAGTGGAAAAAATTGGAGAGAAATTAAGAGCTTCTATGACTGCTATGAAAGTGGTGAAAACAGTTTAAAGTTTTTTTCAGACACGAATTTCATAAATTTTCACTAATCCTTCTTGATTACTGATATGATTCTTGTGAATTATTAAAATTCGTAGCTATTTTTTTAATTTTTTCTCCTACAAATTATTTTTTTGATCTTGTGGGTGTCTTTTATTATAGAATCACAACCACAAGGTTTAAACCTTGCAGGAGTTCAAAGATAGAATTAGTGAAGATTTATGAAATTTGTATCCGATAATTTTTCAATAATTTTAGTTTCTATAAAATTACCTCAATTTGTGAAATTTGAAATCCGAAATGATTTAGTAATTTTTTTGATTTTTATCATTTTATATTAAAAAGGCAGATTTATTTTTTGTTAATTTGACATCTAAAATTCATAAAAATGGAGCAAATATTTAAAGACATTCCAAAAGAGTTTAAAATTGATGCGTTAGTTCATCAAAACACTTATTTAATTGATGGAGAATTAAAAGAATGGAAAGGCAAAAAAGCAAATGTTTTTTCAACTATTTCATCCACCAAAGAATACCAACCAACTTTATTAGGAACGGTCCCTGATTTGGGTGAAGAAGAGGGTTTGGAAGCTTTAAAATCTGCAGAAAAAGCATATGATCGTGGACAAGGTTTGTGGCCAACTATGAAAGTTCAAAGCAGAATTGCAGCCATGGAAAAGTTTGTTTCACAAATGAAAACAAAACGCGAAGAGGTTGTGAAATTATTGATGTGGGAAATTGGAAAATCTCTTCCAGATTCACAAAAAGAGTTTGACAGAACTGTCGAATATATTTATGATACCATTGAGGATTACAAAAAAATGGACAGAAATTCTGCCAAGTTTGAGAAGAATTCAGGAGTTTATGCTCATATCAGAAGAGGACCTTTAGGAGTTGTTTTTTGTTTAGGGCCATACAATTATCCTTTAAATGAAACATTTACGCTATTAATTCCGGCTTTAATTATGGGGAATACTGCCATTTTTAAACCAGCAAAACTTGGTGTTTTATTGTTATCACCTTTATTAGAGGCGTTTCAAAATAGTTTTCCAGCAGGAGTTGTGAATATCATTTTTGGTCGCGGAAGAACTTTAGTAACACCAATTATGAAGACTGGAAAAGTTGATATTTTGGCTTTGATTGGCAATAGCAAGTCTGCCAATGCAATTCAGGCGAATCATCCGAATAAAAACAGATTGCGTTTGGTTTTGGGATTGGAAGCCAAAAATCCTGCGATTGTCTTACCAGATGCTGATTTAGATTTGGCAATTAGCGAGTGTATTGTTGGAACTACTTCTTTTAATGGTCAACGTTGTACAGCTTTGAAAGTTGTCTATGTTCATGAAGCAATTGTTGATGAATTCAATAAGCGTTTTTCAGCAAAAGTTGATGCGTTAAAATTTGGAAATCCTTGGGAAACAGGCGTTCTTTTAACACCACTACCAGAGCCAGAAAAACCTACTTATATCCAAGAATTGATTGATGACGCGAAAAGTAAAGGAGCAAAAATTATGAATGAAAATGGAGGAAAAACGACTGAAAATTACATTTTTCCGGCAGTTTTATATCCAGTTTCCAAAGAAATGCGTGTTTTTGACGAAGAACAATTTGGGCCAGTAATTCCTATTTTATCATTCAAAGATATTCAAGAACCCTTAAATGACATGGCTGAATCAAATTATGGCCAACAAGTAAGCGTTTTTGGAAGTGATGTAAAAATTTTGGCACCTTTAATTGATACTTTAGTGAACTTGGTTTGTAGGGTAAATTTAAATAGTTCTTGTCAAAGAGGACCAGATGTGTATCCATTTACTGGACGAAAAGATTCTGCTGTTGCGACTTTGAGTGTTTATGACGCATTGCGTTCATTCTCAATTCGAACTTTTGTAGCATCAAAGGATTCTTCTTATAACAACAAAATTCTACAAGAATTATTGGACACAAAATCGTCTAATTTTATAAATACAGATTATATTTTGTAAAAATTTCACCTTTATAGAAGTAATAAAAAATCTCAATCTCAATTTTAGAAATTGAAATCTTTTCTTTTAAATATGTAAACGAAATTCAGTTCTGTCGCATCTGCTAAAATT
>DDMS01000059.1:0-5693 GCA_002340765.1 Flavobacteriaceae bacterium UBA2540
GAAGAAATTTATCTCTTCAGAAATGGCCATTGGCAATTTGTGCAAAAATACATTATGCAAAATACAGCCTATCCAAAAGCCACAGGTGGAACACCTATTACTTCTTGGATTCCCAACCAGATTAAAGCAGTCCTTAGCGCCATGAAGGCGCTGTCTGATTTAATGACAGATCAAGGTGATTGGAAAAAATCAGCATGGCAAGAAACCTATAACAAAAAAGTACAGCTATTAAATAAACAATTGGAAATTGTGGCTATTGAGGCTTTTGATCCAGAGGCAGTGTTTAAATTAAATCTCGAAATGGGGTATCAGGATTTTTAGAATACATTTCATTTACCAAGCCAGCTTATTAAAATAAATAGGGTCGTTTTGTTATTATTTACAATATGCCTATTTTTAAAATAAAAAATGTACTCACTACTCTTATCTCTATTTTTTCTGCTTCAAACACCCACTGTAAAAGGAATCTGGGTCAATATTGACGACGCAACAGGCGTGGGCCAAGTCCGAAATTGAACTCTATGCAGCACAAGGCAAGCTCTATGGCCGTGTAAGCAAATTATTGTTTCCAGAATGACCATAACTCAACGATTGAATTTTGAAAAGCAACATCAATTTTACAATTTCTTTTGGCACTTCCTCTCCTGTTCCACAAGCGTGAGTTTTAACCAAATTTTCTTGTAATTTCTGCAAATTATTATCAGAAATTTTCACATTATACAATGCTCCAAAACCAGTATTAATACCATACAAAGGTTTCGAAATAGATTTCGTTTTTTCATCCAAAAAAAGGCGACAAGCATTGATTTTATCTTGAGTTGAAGTGGACAATGCTAGCTTTTTTCCTTCAAAAATTATTGCTTGAATTGTTGTTAAATCTAAAGGATTTGTATCTATAAAATGTATTGCGCTCATCACTGTTTGATTGATGTTCAAAAGTGCAACTTCAAAATCTTATATGCAAATGATTTTAACAATATTATGTGTTATTATACTATATCTTTGCGCAAATTTAAAACTAAAATGAAAAATTACCAAATACTTATTTTTAGCTTGCTTTTAATAATCGCTTGCTCAAAAAAACAACCAACTGATTACTTAACTTTATCAGGAAAAATTGAAAATAATAAAGATTCTTTGATTCGAATTATGGGAAGAGAAGGTCTTGTGAAAGAAATAAAATTAAATAAAGATGGAAGTTTTAAAGATACTTTAAAAATATCCCAAGCAGCTATTTATGGTTTTACCACTGAAAGCAATAAAAATGTACCTGTTTTCTTAAAAAATGGATTTGACATCACAATTAAGGGTGATTATAGTGATTTTTTTGAGACATTTAAATTTTCGGGAGAAGGTTCTCAAAATAGCAATTTTATCCTCGCTCAAATAAAACAGAGCCGAGATTTAGGAAATCCTCAAAAAATTTTAGATCTACAAAATGATCCATTTCGTAAAAAAATAGATTATTTAAAATCTACTTATGACAGTATTTTAAATTCGTACAAAAATCTTGACAGCACTTTATATGCTAATATCAAACTTCAAAATGAGCAAATAATAACGTATTTTGAAAATACCTATGAGAAAAATGAAATTTTAGGAGCAGGAAAACCTTCCCCTAAATTCGAAAATTATACTGACTTTAAAGGAGGCTTAAAATCGTTGAGTTCTTTCAAAGGAAAATATGTTTATATTGATGTTTGGGCAACTTGGTGTGGTCCCTGTATTCAACAAATTCCTTTTTTGAAAGAAATGAAGCAACTATATAAAAATAAAAATATCGTTTTTTTAGGTATTTCTTCAGATGAACCAACTAGAAGCGGTGGTTCTTGGAAAACTGCAGAAAAAAAATGGAGAGATTTTGTAAAACAATATAGTTTGGGTGATGTTCAATTGTGGGCTGGAAAAGATTTTAATTTTCAACAGGATTATCAAATTAACGGAATTCCAAGATTTATACTGATTGATCCTAATGGAAATATTGTTGATTCAGATGCTCCAAGACCTTCTGATCCAAGTTTGAAAAATTTACTTGACTCCTTATTATAACAACAATAAAAAGGCGAAACCAATCAGTTTCGCCTTTTTTATTTAAAATTTTTGTTACTCTTTATAAACTCCCATTTCAGCATATTTATCCATTCTTTTCGAAACTAAATCAGTATCATTTAAATCTTTTAGTTCATCGAATGCAGCCAAAATTTGATTTTCTACAGCTTTAAAAGCGCCTTCTCTATCAGTATGAGCACCTCCACTTGGTTCTTTGATAATTCCATCAATTAAATTTAACCTTTTCATATCTGCACCAGTCAATTTCAATGCCTCTGCAGCCTGTTCT
Source organism: Flavobacteriaceae bacterium UBA2540 (assembly GCA_002340765.1). GTDB lineage: Bacteria > Bacteroidota > Bacteroidia > Flavobacteriales > Flavobacteriaceae > Polaribacter. The sequence goes on from DDMS01000059.1 coordinate 2,339, forward strand.
TTAAACTCCCAACTTCTCCATAAAATAGATGAGCACGATTCTGGAGAAATTACAGTATACCAAGTATTTTCCATCATATAAACTCTATCTCCAACTCCAATTCCGAGAGCTCCACCAGAAGCGCCTTCACCAATAACAATGGCTATAATTGGTGTTTTTAAACGAGTCATTTCAAAAATATTTCTTGCAATAGCCTCACCTTGACCACGTTCTTCAGCTTCTAAACCTGGATAAGCACCAGGAGTATCCAGCAACGTAACCACAGGAATTCTAAATTTTTCAGCCATTTTCATCAACCGCAATGCTTTTCTATATCCTTCGGGATTTGCCATTCCAAAGTTTCTAAATTGGCGCGTTTTGGTGTTGTATCCTTTTTGTTGACCAATAAACATAAAAGATTGATCTCCAATTTTTCCCAAACCACCAATCATTGCTTTGTCATCTTTTACATTTCTATCTCCATGAAATTCCATAAAAGTAGCACCACATATTGCACGAATATAATCCATGGTATAAGGTCTATTTGGATGTCTTGACAATTGAACTCTTTGCCAAGGAGTCAGGTTTTTGTAGATATCTTTTCTAGCTTCTGCTAATTTTTTTTCGATTTTTTTACAAGTTGCAGTAACATCTACCTCACTTTCTTCTCCAATAATTTGACATTTTTCAAGTTGATCTTGAAGTTCTTTAATCGGCATTTCAAAGTCAAGATATTCCATTTTGTAATTGTTTTGTATTCGTAATTTGAGATAACAAACATACTATAAAAAATACTTTTTTAAATAAATTTCAATTTTTTTTTTGATTTAACTCGTTCTTGAAACTTTTGTTTTATAGTGGATTTATTTTTTATAATTCCGTTTAGTAATACAACTCCAAAAACAATAAAAGCGCCAAAATAAAACTCAGGATTCATTTTTTCTTTGTCACCAAAAATAAATAACGCTAAAATTATTGCATAAATAGGCTCTAAATTGATGGTCAACATCACAGTATAAGGTGATAAATATTTCATCACTTTAACAGATACAATAAAAGCATACGCTGTACAAACACTACTTAGAATTGCCAAATAAACCCAATCCATTATTGGTAGATTAAAAAAAGTTGATTTGAAACCGCCTGAAAAAAATAAGTAGAAAGCCACGAAAACAGTCCCAAAAAATAATTGATATAGAGAAATGGTATTTGCATCATATTCTTTTACAAAAAGTCCATTTAAAACTGAAAATAATGCCGCTAAAAATGCAGAAATTAATGCATAGATTATTCCTAATTGGTATTGGCTCTCAAAATTAAAAATAATATACAACCCAACAACTACCAGTAACCCGAGGAAAATTTCAAGAAGTTTTACTTTTCTTCTAAATAAAACAGGTTCAATCAAAGATGCAAAAAAAGCGCCAGTACTCATGGTAACCAAAGCCACTGAAACATTAGAAACTTTGATTGCTTTAAAAAAGAAAATCCAGTGAATTGCAATGATGATTCCTGTAAACAAGAATTTCAAAACTTCCTTTTTACTAAGTGAAAATGATTTTTTCTTATACAAAAAAAACAAGAAAATAAAAAAAACTGCAAGACTCATTCTAAAAAAAACTAATGGAATTGCTTCCAAAGTAATTAATGCACCAAGAATTGCTGTAAAACCCCAAATAAAAACGATGAGGTGTAATAAAAGATAGTTTTTCAATCTACTTTCTAGCATTATAAAAAAGATAAATAGCCACGAAAGCAAATAGAATATTAGGAATCCAGACGTATAATAGTGAGTTCACTCCAGCAACAGCCCCTAAAACTTCTGAAATTTTCAATAGAAATACATACAAAAACATCATTCCAACACCAATTGCCAAATTAATTCCTGTTCCACCTCTTTTTTTCTTAAATGCCAGAGCCACTGCAATCAATGTTAAAATATATGACGAAATTGGAAGACTTGTTCTTTTGTGGAGCTCAACAAGATAAGCATTTAAGTTTTTTACGCCTCGCTTTTTTGAAATATCAATAAATTTTATCAATTCATTTGAGGGTATCTCTTGAGAAAGTGCTGATTTATAAATCAAATCTTTGGGCGTAAAATTGAAAAGTGTATCAATTTTATTTCCAGAATGAATTTCATCTTTTTTGGTATGAACTTTTCTTAATCGCCAATTAATTAATGAAAAAACCGAGTCTTTTTCGTTAAATCTTATATTATCAGCCACTAATTTTGATTTTAATTTTAACCCTTTATAAACTTCGGAAGTAAAATCATATCCAGAATTAACCTCTGTATTAAAATTTCTGATAAAAATGTAAGTGCTATCAGTGAGTTGTAAACTAAAATCTGTTACATATTTCAGCTCCTGATTTTGGTTGGTGTTATTCAGATATTCTTGCTCGAATTTTTTTCTTATTTTGCTACTATTTGGAACAACAAAATGATTCATCAACAAAGAAACGAGAGTAACAATTGAAGCACCTAAAAAATATGGATATAAAAATCTTGTAAAGGAAACTTTTGCATTTGTGATTGCAATAATTTCGGTGTTATTTGAAAGTTTTGTAGTGAATAAAATTACGGCAATAAACAATGCTAAAGGCATAAAAGTATTAGCATAATAAATAATAAAATTTTTATAATAGTCATTGACAACTTCAAAAAAGCTAAGATTTGCGTGCTGTAAAAAATCATCTACTTTTTCGGCAATATCAATCGCAACTGCTATTGGAATCAAAATCAATAAGGTAAAAAGAAAAGTTACCAAAAACCGTTTTAATATGTAGCTGTCTATGATTTTCAAAACTATAAGCGTTTATCCATTTGAATGACCATTTTATCTTTCCAATCTCTAAAATCGCCTGCTAAAATACGCTTTCTTGCTTCTTTTGTCAACCATAAATAAAAACCTAAATTGTGAATGGTTGCAATCTGTTTTCCAAGCATTTCGTTCGCTGCAAATAAATGACGAAGATATGCTTTTGAATACATTGTATCTACAAAAGTGATTCCCATTTCATCGATGTCAGAAAAATCATTTTCCCATTTTTTGTTTTTCATGTTGATGGTTCCGTGTGCTGTAAAAAGCATGCCATTTCTAGCATTTCTAGTTGGCATTACACAATCAAACATGTCAATACCAAGTGCAATATTTTCCAAAATATTAATAGGCGTTCCAACTCCCATCAAATAACGTGGTTTGTCTTCTGGTAAAATCGCAGTCACAATTTCGGTCATTGAATACATTTCTTCAGCAGGTTCACCCACGGAAAGTCCTCCAATCGCATTTCCTTGAGCGCCAGCGTTTGCAATATATTCCGCAGATTGTTTGCGCAAATCTTTATACGTACTTCCTTGAACTATTGGGAAAAA
>DDMS01000059.1:5926-13171 GCA_002340765.1 Flavobacteriaceae bacterium UBA2540
CGTTTTGCATAATTATAATCACAAGGATAAGGTGTACATTCGTCAAAAGCCATGATAATATCTGCCCCTATTTGACGCTGAATTTCCATCACATTTTCAGGTGTAAAAAAGTGCGTAGAACCATCTATATGACTTCTAAATTTTACGCCTTCTTCATTTATTTTACGATTGCTTGACAAGGAATACACTTGATATCCACCAGAATCTGTCAAGATATTCCGATCCCAATTCATGAATTTATGCAAACCTCCTGCTTGTTCTAAAATCGAAGTTTTAGGACGTAAAAATAAATGATAGGTATTTCCGAGAATAATATCAGGATTTATTTCGTTTTTCAACTCTGTTTGATGCACTCCTTTTACAGTGCCAACAGTGCCAACAGGCATAAAAATGGGCGTTTGAATTTCGCCATGATCAGTAGTGATAACTCCTGCTCTAGCCTTGCTTTTTGGGTCTGTTATTTTTAAATCGAATTTCATTGTCGGCAAAGATACCATTATTGTAAGAAGTGAAAAACTAAAATAGTTAGAAAGAAAATGCTAAAATTTACGCTTTGATTTTGATGGAAAACCTGAAGTATTCTTCTTATTTTTTTGAGAAGATTTTCTAAAAACACTACTTTTCTTATTGAATTCGTTTTTAAGTGACGTTAATTTTTTCTTTGGAGTAGCAACTTTGGGTTTCTTTTCGGTAGCAGAAGCTTCCTCGGTTTTTGAAGAAGTTGCAATCATTTTTTGAATCACAGCAATTTCATTTTCAGTAAGCTCGCGCCAATCACCGGACTGTAAATTTCCCAATTCAACATTCATAATTCTGGTTCGTTTCAGTTTTAAAACCTCATAATTCAAGTATTCGCACATTCTTCGGATTTGTCTGTTCAATCCTTGAACCAAAATGATTTTAAATACTTTTTCTGATATTTTCTCAACGGCACATTTCTTGGTAACCGTTCCTAAAATCGGAATTCCATTGCTCATTTTTTGGATAAAAACGGCATCAATCACTTTGTCAACAGTCACCAAATATTCTTTTTCGTGATGGTTTCCAGCGCGCAAAATTTTGTTGACAATATCACCATCATTAGTTAGGAAAATCAAACCTTCAGAAGGTTTATCCAAACGTCCAATTGGGAATAATCTCTCAGGATGATTGATTTCTTTGAGAATATTGTTTTTTTCTTTTAAATCAGTAGTTGAAACAATTCCAATAGGTTTATAATGAGCGATATATAAAGTTTTCGTTTTGGATTCTACGATTCTGCCATCAATTTTGACAACATCATTTGAAAAAACCCTGTTTCCTAATTTTGAAATAGTTCCATTGATGGTCACACGTCTTTCAAGGATGAATTTTTCAGCTTCTCTGCGCGAACAAACTCCTGAAGAGCTTATGTATTTATTAAGATTAACGGATTCTTGATTATTATTTTCCAATAAATATGTTTTGGGCAAAAATAACAATTCGCTTACAATTCAATCGTCCTAAAAGTCAAATTAATTCTTGGAGACGTTACTTTTTTGGTTGTTGGCAATCTGTGAAGCCAATGCGTTTGCGTTTCATCTTTCATGACCAACAAACTTCCGTGTTCTAAAATAACATCTACTTTCTGATTATTTTTCTTGTGTTTGAAAGAAAAATTCCTAGTGGCACCCAAAGATACAGATGCAATTGCGCCATTTTTTTTTAACATTTTTTCACCATCAGAATGGTATGCCATGCCTTCATCACCTGAATGATAGAGATTTAGTAAGCAAGAATTGTAAGTTTCGTTGGTTTCTTTTTCGATGATTTTTTTCAAGACAAACAATTCATCCGTCCAAATTTTCGCTTTTTTGGTAATTTTTGAATAGGTATATGAAAATTCAGAATCCCCAAACCATGCTACTTTTCTTTTGGTAGTAATGATTTTTCCAAAAATAATGGCCTGGTCATTTTCCCAAGGAATGGTTTCTAAAAGCGCTTTGAAATAAAAATCTGCGTCACTTTTTGATAAAATAACTCCATGATTGTTGGTTGTACCGTCGAAAGGAAGAATATTGATGACTTTTTCTGAAGAAAATAAATCCATCTTGTAAAGTTAGCAAAAATTTAATTTACAAAATTTGATTATTCTTCCAATTCTAACCCTTCTAATTCTTCAATGGCTTCTTCTTCTGATTGTTGCTCTTTTTGTTGAATATTTTTAGTATCACTTACCTCTGAAGTTGTTAAAAATACTCTGTAGGATGTGATGCTTAAAGACGCTACTATTAAAAAAACCAATACTTTAAAAGTTGTTGAATTTGTATTGCTTTTTTGATTGATTTTGCATAAAACAAAAGCGCAAACAATTCCAATAACTGCTGGAATATACGCAATGATATAAATGGGAAGAATTGATAAAATTAGTGCTAAAATTATAGAGGCAAATGCGAAAATACTCACTGTTTTTTTCATATTATTTAATTTAAAAGTCCGGTTGCTGAATTAATTTTAAGTTCTCCTGTTCCTATCGCAATTTTAAATTTTGCTAAAACAGGTATTTTTGCGACATCTGCAGAAAGCCAAAGAATATTGTCATTTGTTACTTTCAGAGCGTTGTCATTTTTTAAACTTACTGCCAATTTATAACACTCTTTTTTTCCTAAATTAGAGTTGATGACCTCTTTCCCTAAATATTTTACAGTGATGAATTTTTCTTTGGCATCAAATAAAAACGAAAAGCTTTTGGACTCTCCATTCTTTATTTTAGAGAAATCAAGGTTTCTGATGTTGTAAATAGTGGCTACCAAATCTCTTGTATTTCCAGTATTTGGAACCGTCAATTTGTCTTCAAATTCTCCATTTTTTTGAAATTTACGAATCACACAATCAATGTTTTTTTCTTTATGATTGAATTTGTATTGCTCCATTTTTTTAAATCCACCTTCAGTAATATCGCGTTTATACAACAAAGGAGTTAATGTTTTTGGGTTCACATAACTTTCGTATAAATCCCTTACCTTAAAGAAATTATCAAACTTACTGAAGGTTGTAGCCGTAAATTTTAACTTCATCAACGTAGCTGTAGAAGTTTTTACAAGACTTGTTTCCAAAGAAATTTGGGCAATTTCTGTTAACAATCCTGACAAGGTATAAGATGCTGTATAAATGAGTTTTTCATTGGTATTTACAGCGGTATTTTGCGAGAAAATAAGATTCGGACTTGCCAAAAAAAGAAAAAGTGAAAAGTAAAAATATTTCATTTTTAAATGTATTTAAAACGGCTCAAATGTAGGTAAAAAACTGTTTCAAAAATCACTAAGATTGTATTGAAATTAACCTGTTGGGTGTAATTGAGTTTTGAAATAAATTTGCCACGAATTCACGGATTTTTTATAAATATGAATCCTATAAATTTAAATTTTCATCAAAGATGAAAACAATTATTGTGATGAAATCTTTAAAATTGGTGAATTCGTGGCAAAAAAATCTATTTTATTATCCAATAAAATGATTGATTGTTTTACCATAGAAATTCGAAATTATGTAGCTAAATTATATAAAGAAATTCAGCTTTTTTTTGAACTCAATATTAGTATTTTCAAATCGATTATTACTTTGATAGATAGAAGATACTATAATTTACGCATGGTTTTATGTAAACTTATTTTAGGACAAGACATAATGTCTTTTTAGAAAAAAGGAATACACTTGTATCTATTTAATTCTCTAATATTAACGCTGAAATCATATGAAATAGAGAATTCATGAATTCCTCCAGTATTCATTAATTCTGAAGTGTTAAAATCAAAAGAATAACCAAATCTGTATCCCTTCCATTGGACGCCGGTAAAAGTACTAAAAGAGTTTATAGATTTTGATTGGTTGTTATTCTTAACTACGTTTGATCCAACGGTTAAGCCCAAAGATATGCTATCATCAAAAATATACTGAATCCCAGCATCTAAACGGCTGAAGGGGCCTTGTTTCATATAGTTTGTCAATAAATAGATTTTACTATTATTCGCTAGCCATGTATTCACGTTATCTAAAACCGGTAAGTAATATTTACCGTGAACAGTAAAGAAAACATCTAGTGGTAAATTTCCGGTTTCGGTAAGTGAAATATTTGGTTTGTTTAGATGTCTAAAAGTAATTCCTACCCAAGAATATTCATTATTAAAAAGAATAGAGGAACTTATGTCTGCAAAAGATCTTTGAGATTTTAAGATAGAGGGGTCGATACTCGCAGTATTTAAAAAATTATTTCCTAAATTTATTTGATCTTCTAATAGTAAATTTTGAAAGCCATAACTTTTACTTCCAATACCTGCAGAGATACTAGGTCTAAAAAACCAAGTATCACTTAACTGAAAAGCCATTGCATAATTAAAATTTACTTGGTTGAAAGAATAACTAGATCCACTTTCTTTTTGATTTAAGATATTAATACCAATGCCAAAATTAAAACCTTCAAACCAAGTATCCGTAAATGCAAAATTTGAAGATACTTTTAAAGCACTACTTCTCCACTGAGATCTGCTAATTGCACCTACTTTGGTGCCCTTTGTTGCCCCAGTAAAAGAGGTGTTGATTGTTTCAGGCACAAGAAAACTTTGAGAAAATATTACATCTTGAGCATTGTTTAATGTAGAGTAAAAAAATATGATAAATATTAAGAATCTTTTCATCTTATTTAATTAAAGTTATGGATTTACTCTCTGTAATTTTATTTCCATTAAATGTAAGTGCTTTTACTATCATTAAGTAATTTCCGTTTTCTGCAGGTGTATTTCGAATAGACCCATCCCATCCAGCAAGACTTATTCCTTCTTCGAAATAAACCAAAGTTCCCCAGGTATCATATATGAACATCTGTACGTTTTGCATACACGAATATAAAGGTCTTATGGTATCATTGATTCCGTCTTGATTGGGTGTAAATGCATTTGGAAGCACGAGTTGATACCCTTTGGTTATTTCAATGCGTTCGGTATAGGTTTCTGTACAACATTCAGAGGGATATTCTACAGTAAGTGACACTTCATAAGACCCTGCTGTTGTATACAAATGTGTTGGGTTCATATCTCCAACCAACACCGGAGTGCCATCTCCAAAGTCCCAATAAAAATTAACAACATCCCCTGTTGATTCGTTGTTGAATGTGATTACTTCATTATTGCTTATTAAATCACAAAAACTATTATTTGCTGATGAATAACTGAAAGCTGCATCTCCTATTATAGGTAAATCAACAATTACTCCCACCTCAATTGGAGGACATCCATTAGTTAAACTTTCTTGATCATGAATATAAGCAATATAGGTTCCCGATTCTGTTGTTTCCATACATTGTGGATTAAGTGGATTACAAACATTTCCGCCAGACCAAGAAATCTCATAAGGTGGGCTTCCTCCAGTAACAAATATATAATTGGTTTGAATCATAGCATTGTTATCACAATCTTCTTTAACAATAGATGAAATTTGGGCATCAATTATTGAAGGTCTGGTTAAAACAACCACTTTACTATCAGTATTAGTAGAGCAATTGTTTAAATCATCAACATCTATTTTATGTGTACCTGCTGAAAGTCCATTTAAACACCAGACGCCTCCACCTAAAGAGGTCCACCCATTTCCTATTGGAAATGGATTAGTTCCACCTGAAATTGTTATACAAATTGAGCCATTAGAATAACTCCAATCTGGAGAACAGGTTGGATTTTCTATAGAATCTATAGTGAATGACAATTCAGCAGGCTCGTTTATAAATATATTATTTGAATAAGTACAGTCATTAGCATCAGTTACCGTAAAAATAAAATCACCTGATTTAACACTGAAAATACCAGTTCCTTTATACGGCGGCACACCTCCGCTTGCATTAACTGTAACCTCTCCCATTTCACCATTACACAATATAGGATTAGTAACTATTGCTGTTGCTTTTAATTCATCTGGCTCAGTTACTGTAATAGTTTCAATTGTTTCACATCCATTAGCATCTGTAATCTTGATAGAATGCACTCCAACTGTTAACGTGTAATTTCCAGTACCTGTGTAAGGAGCTGTTCCCCCTGAAGCGGATACATTATAAGTCACTGTGTCTCCAAAGCAAAGTGCTGGTCCAGAAACTAAACTGCTCAATGAAGTTAGCTGTGATGGTTCTTTTAAATCATATTCAAGTGTTATATTGTTTGGACAGTTGTCATCAGTAATAGTTAGCGTATATGTCCCTGCTTTTAGATTTCTAAACTCAAGAACATTTTGAGTATTCAAATCACTATCTAAGATTCCTCCTGGTGAAAGATTATAAGTAAAGCTTCCTGAACCCCCTGATACCGGGATATCCATAAATCCATCGTTTGCCCCTAAGCAGCTTATTTCATATCCATTATAATTTGAAATATTTTCTGTAACAGTAATAGGGAAGGAAATTTCTTTTATTGTGTAAATAGAAGAAACAAATTCACACCCATTAGTATCTAGAACTTTAAATACATAATTACCCTCGCAAGCATTGTTTAATATGTTGGAATTTGTTTCTACTAATAAATCAAATTGTCCAGATCCAGGATTTGATTCTGTATAGAATTCTTTTAGTATGTATGGTGAAGTACCTCCTTGAATATCCAATTCTATATACCCATCACAATTTAAACCAATATTATTACAAGACATATCAACTAAAGAAATTAAATTGACTTCTATTGGCTCTGGAGGAGTAATAGTATAATTAAAAGATTGAGTACAACCAGATGAATCAGTAATTTCAAGTGAATAATCTCCTGGACATAAGTTAAATTGATTTTGGTTTTCTGGACGACTTAGGTTACCATTATTTGATGACCAATAAAACGTAAATGGTCCGATTCCGGTGGGATTAACCTCTATACTTCCAGCACAAATTGGATTAGAATAACTACACAAGACATTAGTAACTGTTGCATTGTCTTGTATTTCTGGATTTACAGTGACAGATATTATAAATGATTCTCCTTGACAACCATCAGAAGTAACTGGAATTACAGTATAGATAACCTCTTCTATATTATTAGTAGTGTTTACTAAAGTTTGAGAAATTTCAGGTTGAGGTATTAAAATTTCATCTGATTCACCAGCAACATTTGGATTATCTACAACTGTCCAAATGTAGGTTGTTCCAACAGGAATATTATCTCCATCAACCCCTTGCATAGGTTCAACTTTAAAGGTTTCTCCAGAACAAATTAGTGCTGCAATTTTATCTGCTATTACTGGCTCGGGATTAACGGTTATTGT
>DDMS01000060.1 GCA_002340765.1 Flavobacteriaceae bacterium UBA2540
AATATATTGATATTAAACTATTTATAAAAAAAGTATTTTTTAGTATTTTTACCAAAAATAATTGCCTTTTGAAATATTTTGTATACTTTTTTTTATCATTCTACTATTTTTTAGGAATTGGTCAGGAAAAATATTCTAAAGAATATTTTCAACCTCCTTTAAAAATACCAATCGTACTTTCGGGCACTTTTGGCGAGCTTCGCAATAATCATTTTCATTCAGGTTTAGATATTAAAACCCAAGGGAAAGAAGGATTGGAGGTAATTTCGGTAGCAGACGGTTATGTTTCAAGAATTAAAGTTAACCAATTTGGTTATGGAAAATCAATCTATGTTACACATCCAAATGGATTCACATCAGTATATGCACATTTAAGCAAATTTGCTCCCAAAATTGAATCGTATGTAAAATCTATTCAATATAAGAAAGAGTGTTATGAAATTGAAGAAACGAGATTCAGTGAAGATACTTTTCCGATTGAAAAAGGAGAAATCATAGCTTTTTCTGGATATACAGGAGGTTCTGGAGGGCCACATTTGCATTTTGAAATTCGCGATACTGAATCAGAAAAAATCATCAATCCGTTGTTTTTTAATTTTGCTATTCAAGACACAATTGCACCTATTTTTCAAAGTGTAAAAGTCTATTCTTTGAGCGAAAATTCTCATGTAAATCAGCAAAATAATCATTTTCAATTGCCCATAAAAGAAATTGCTGATGGCGAATATATTGCTGATAAAATTTCTGCTCAAAATTTGATTGGTTTTGGTTTGGAAGTTTTTGATAAAACAAATAGTGCTAATAATAGACTGGGGATTTACAGTCTTGAAATGCAGGTAAATGGACAATCAATGTATTATCACGATCTTGAAACATTTGATTTTGCTGAAAGTAAATTTATCAATCTTCATATTGATTATGAGCATTTTAAAAAATATAAGACTCGTTTCCAAAAAACATATTTGGAGCCAGCAAACGCATTATCTACTTATAAAAATGTAATCAATTTTGGGAAAATCAATATTGAAAAACAATTTAATTATACTGTAAATATCATTGCTAAAGATTTTTATGGAAATGCAAGCATGCTGAAAATTCCAGTTGCAAGTCAAGAAGCAGCAACTATTTTAAATAAAAAAAAGGATTCCACAGCTTTTAAAATAATTGCTAAAAATTTCAATAAATTCAGTGTTGAAGATGTTACCATTGCATTTCCTAAAAATACTTTTTACGAAAACACTTATTTAGATTTTAAAGTAGAAAACGGAATTGCAAAAATTCATAATCCAACAATTCCTTTGGATGATTATTTTACACTTACTTTTGATGTTTCAAAATACAGTGAGGAAGAAAAAAAACAATTATATATTGCTAATGTTGAATATCCAAAATATCCAAGATATTTGTACACTAGAAAAAAAGACAGTATATTTTTCACTACAACTAAATATTTAGGTAACTATAGTTTACTTTTTGACAATCAAAAACCTACTATAAAATTAATGTATTTAAAAGATGGTCAATGGGTTTCAAATTCAGAAACATTAAAAGTAAAAATTAATGATATTGGTTCAGGAATTAACACTTATAGAGCAACCATTAATGATGAATGGATTTTAATGGAATACAATCACAAAACAGGAATTCTTACCTATAATTTTGATGATAAAAAGTTGGTTGGTAGCGAACATCTGTTTAAAGTCGTGGTTTATGATAATGTTGGAAATACGAACGAGCTTTCTTCTACGTTCTTTAAAAAACAAGTAAATTAGCCTTTGTGAAAAAACTATTTTTTTTAGTCCTTTTAGTACCTAATTTTTTGATGGCTCAAAAAACAACTATTTTAAAAGGCTCCGTTAAAAACAATCAAAAAATTCCTGTTGAAAAAGTTTCTGTTACTTTCGGAAGCACAGGAACTGAAACTGATGAAAATGGAAATTATTCCATCAGAATTCCCATTGATACTGAAATTATTGTTGTATTTAGTCACGTTTCTTACCGAACTTTAACCGAAAAAATAACAGCAAACAACAGAAATGGAATTCGCTTTTCGCCAATTCTTTCTTTAAAAACGGAAGAACTCAAAGAAGTTGTCATCAAAGACAATAAAAAAGAAGCACAAGGAATTACAAAAATTGATATCAATAAAGTAAAAAATGTAGTTGGACCCAATGCTGGTGTTGAAAATATTTTAATGACCTTACCTGGCGTAAGTAACAACAACGAATTAAGTACTCAATACAATGTTCGTGGAGGAAATTTTGATGAAAATTTAGTGTATGTAAATGGTATTGAAATATATAGACCATTTTTAATTCGTTCTGGTCAACAAGAAGGTTTGAGTTTTATCAACACTAATATGATTCAAAATATCAATTTTTCTGCAGGGGGATTTCAAGCAAAATATGGAGATAAATTATCATCGGTTTTAGACATTACGTATAAAAACCCTACAAAAACTGCCACTACAATTGATGCAAGCTTTTTGGGAGGAAGTGTCACTTTTGAAGGACAATTTTTAAACAAAAAACTAAGTACTATTTCTGGAGTTCGTTACAGAGATAATAGTTTGTTTGTAAATAGCCAACAAATTGAAATAAACTTTAGACCCAAATTTACAGATGTTCAATCTTATCTTTCGTATGAATTTTCCGAAAAGTTTAGTTTGAATTTTTTAGGAAATTTTTCTTTGAATAATTACAATTACAAACCCCTTTCAAGAAGAACTCGTTTTGGAACAGTAGCCAATCCATTGGAATTAATTGTTTTTTATGCGGGTCAAGAACAAGATAATTATTTGACTCTTTTTGGTGCTTTTTCGGCAGATTATAAAGTAAATGAAAACTTTACTTTAACCACAATTGCATCAAGATACAATACCCAAGAAGAGGAATATTTTGATATTGCAGCTCAATACAATCTGGGTGAAGTAGATGCTAATATTGGTTCTCAAAATTTTGGTGATGTGCAATTTTCTCAAGGAATTGGATCGCAATTAAATCATGCACGTAATGATTTAGATGCTTTAATTACGAATTTTGAAATCAAAGGCTACATCAATAAAGACGAAAAAAAATGGACTTTTGGAGCAAAATATCAAAAAGAAGACGTTAGAGATCGAATTAGAGAATGGGAAGTGATTGATTCTTTAGGTTTTTCAATTCGTCCTCCACATCACACAGAAAATAACCAACCTTATGAACCTTTTGAAGGCGAAATTGTTCCTTTTCAAAACATCAGAAAAGACAATAATGTGGCTATTAATCGTGTTTCTGGATTTGTTCAATTTGACCAAAGAACTTTTTGGAACGAACATGAAATTTTTTATAACATCGGAATTAGGAGTCACAATTGGAGTGTTACTGGAAATGGAATTGACTCAAAAAATCAAACAATTATTAGTCCGAGAGCACAGTTTGCCATCAAACCAAATTGGGACAAAGACATGCTTTTCAGAATTTCTGGTGGTTTATATGCACAACCTCCATCTTATCGTGAATTGCGCGATTTTGACGGGAATTTGAATGTGGGTGTAAAAGCACAACAATCTTTTCATTTCGTTTCAGGAATGGATTACAGTTATGAAATGTGGGAACGTCCTTTCAAATTAACAGTGGAAGCTTATTATAAAGATTTGAATGATGTAAATGCGTATTCTATTGATAATGTGCGAATTCGCTATAGAGCTGACAATGCCGCAACAGCTTTTGCTTACGGAGTTGACATACGGTTGAATGGTGAATTTGTCCCTGGAAGTGAAAGTTGGGTGAGTTTGGGTTATTTGAAGACCGAAGAAAATATCAATAACAGAGGATTTATTGCAAGACCCTCTGACCAACGAATTAAATTCGGAATTTTATTTCAGGATTATGTTCCTAGTTTACCAAACCTAAAAGCGTATTTAAATTTAGTGTACAATTCTGGTTTGCCTGGAGGTTCTCCTGCTTATGCAGATGTGTATCAATACCAACAACGTTTACGCGATTATAGACGAGCAGATATAGGAATTTCTTTTGTTTTTGTTGATGGAAACAAAGCCTATCAAAAAGGATGGTTGTCCAATTTTAAAGAATTGACTGCTGGTTTAGAACTCTTCAATATGTTTGATATTCAAAATGCTATTACTAATACTTGGGTGAGAGATGTGTATTCTAAAACACAATTCGGAATTCCTAACTTTATGACTGCCAGGGTTTTAAACTTTAAAGTAAGTATGAAATTGAAATAAAAAAATGTTTTCTTTTTATGAAAACGCTTTTTATACATTTTGAAAAGGAACTAATTTCCTAGAATTTGAGAGGAATGTTCTTTGGTTTTCACATTTGAAATAACTTCTTCAATATAACTATTTTCATCAATTATAAAAGTAGTTCTATGAATGCCATCGTATTCTTTTCCCATAAATTTTTTAGGACCCCAAACACCAAAAGCCTGAATTACTTCTTTATTTTCGTCAGCAATCAAAGGAAAAGGAAGTTCGTATTTTTCAACAAAACTTTGTTGCTTTTTTGCTGAATCTGCACTTACACCCAAAATATCAAAGCCTTTTGCTAAAAAAAGCATATAATTATCTCTCAAATCACAAGCCTCAGTTGTACAACCAGGAGTACTTGCTTTTGGATAGAAAAATAAAACTAATTTTTTTCCGAGATAATCGTGCAAACGAATCGTATTTCCTCTTTGGTCTTTTGCCTCAAAAATTGGTGCTTTGTCTCCTTTTTTTAATGTTGTCATTTTGATTGGTTTTAAAAAGTTTAAAAGTACAAAGTTTATAAAGTTGTTTCAACTATAATTTTTAAAAAGAAATGTTAAAATAACACTACTTCTCATATTCAAATTTGCTTTTCTACTTCTTTAAAAATTTGAAAATCTGTAACTTTGAAGCTTATTAAATAATAATTTAAATGACTAAAAAAGAACGTGTTTATTTTATCATCCAAAAACTACAAAAATTATACCCTGAAATCCCAATTCCATTAGATCATCAAGATCCTTATACTTTATTGATTGCAGTATTATTATCTGCACAATGCACAGATGTTCGTGTCAATCAAATTACACCAATTTTGTTTGCAAAGGCCGACAATCCTTTTGATATGATAAAACTTTCTGTGGATGAAATTAGAGAAATTATCAAACCTTGTGGATTATCTCCCATGAAAAGCAAAGGCATTTTCGGATTGTCAAAAATTTTAATTGACAGTTATAATGGTGAAGTTCCACAAAGTTTTGAAGCGCTTGAGGCCTTGCCCTCTGTTGGTCATAAAACTGCAAGTGTTGTAATGAGTCAAGCTTTTGGAGTACCTGCTTTTCCGGTAGATACACATATTCACAGATTGCTATTTCGTTGGAATTTAACAAACGGAAAAAATGTAGTTCAAACAGAAAAAGATGCCAAAAGATTGTTTCCAAAAAATTTATGGAACGATTTGCATTTGCAAATTATTTGGTATGGAAGAGAATATTCGCCTGCAAGAGGTTGGGATTTAGACAAAGACATCATCACAAAAACAGTAGGAAGAAAAGCTGTTTTTGAGAAATATTATAAAGGAAAAAATTGATTCGTTTTATTTAAATATAAAGACACAGTGTTTTTTTTAAATATTTTTCCCCATTACGAAATTAAAGGGGCTTAAAAAAAGCCTCAACGTTCGTTGAAGCTATTTCCACTCTTAATTCAAATTCAATTCAATTAAATTTTTTGATTTTGTTTTTACAATAGTTAGCGATTTAGAAAAATTAATCAAAAATTGAACTGTTTCTTGTTTAGGTTGCATCTGGGTTTCAGATGTCTTTTTAGTGTAAAGTTGCATCATATATTTAATTTAAAGTTTTGATTCTAAATTAATAACGACACACTTTTTCGTTTATTGTTAGTTAATTAAAATTATATTATGTTTTTCAATTAATTTTCTCATATTGATGAGCGCATAACGCATTCTTCCCAGAGCTGTATTGATGCTAACACCAGTGTTTTCGCTGATTTCTTTGAAACTCATGTCTCTATACATACGCATAATCAACACTTCTTTTTGTTCTTCAGATAATTCATTAATCAATTCTCTGACATTATCAAAAATTTGTTCTTGAATAATTTGTTTCTCAGCATTCAAAGAACCATCACTAATAATTGAAAAAATATCAAATTCATCCGAATTTTTAAAATTCGGCATTCTGTTATTTTTTCTAAAATAATCAATGATTAAATTATGTGCAATTCGCATCACCCATGGTAAAAATTTACCTTCTTCATTGTAATCACCTTTTTTTAAAGTTCGGATTACTTTGATAAAAGTATCTTGAAAAATATCATCACTAGCGTTTTTATCTTTTACTTTACTATAAATAAAACTAAAAAGGCGTTGTTGATGTTTTTTGATAAGAATTTCTATACATCTTTCGTCTCCAAAAATATAATTCTTAACTAATATACTATCGGAATTTGTTTGTATTTGCATAATAACTACTTTTTTGAAAGAAAATATTCTTCGTTTTTTTAATTTATTACTAATTTAAAAAGTAGTGTTCAGGTATATGCTTTTTATTTTAAAGATTATAGAAGCTCAAATATAAAGTTAATTTTTATAAAAAACAAACAATTTTAACTATTTCAAATCAAAACTTTTTTTAGTACGTGATTTTATTGGTATTTTTATAGCTAATTTTTTGACTTACATGAAGAGAGATTTAACGACTATAAATCCCAAAGAAAACATCATTATCAAAGGTGCAAAACTCCATAATTTAAAGGATATTGATGTAGTTATTCCTCGAAATAAATTAGTAGTAATTACAGGACTTTCTGGGTCAGGAAAATCAACATTGGCTTTTGATACTTTATATGCAGAAGGTCAAAGACGATATGTAGAAAGTTTATCTTCATATGCAAGGCAGTTTTTGGGAAAATTAAACAAACCCAAAGTAGATTATATCAAAGGAATTGCGCCTGCAATTGCCATTGAACAAAAAGTAAACGCTACAAATCCTCGTTCAACAGTAGGAACTTCTACAGAAATTTACGATTATATGAAATTGTTGTTTGCTAGAGTTGGCAAAACTTTCTCTCCTATTTCTGGCAAAGAAGTTAAAAAAGACTCAGTTTCTGATGTGGTAAACTTTGTGCAAACTTTTCCTGAAGACACAAAATTATTGTTGCTTTGTCCCATCACAATTTCCGAAAATCGAACTATCAATAATGTGTTGCAAGTTTTGGAACAACAAGGTTATGCACGAATCAAATGGAAAAATTCGATGTATAAAATCGCTGATTTTCCAATTAAAGATTTCAATAATGAAGTACTTTTTTTAGTGATTGACAGGATTATTAACAAAAAAGACGAAGAATTTTACAATAGATTGGGTGATGCGATTCAAACTGCTTTTTTTGAAGGAAAAGGCACTTGTTTTATTGAAAATTTAGACACTAATTCCACTGCTGAATTTAGTAATAAATTTGAATTGGATGGTATTTTATTTTTAGAACCCAACACGCATTTGTTCAATTTCAACAATCCTTATGGCGCTTGTCCAACTTGTGAAGGTTATGGAAACATCATTGGAATTGACGAAGATTTGGTAATTCCAAATACAAGTTTGTCAATTTTTGAAGATGCTATTTTTCCTTTCAAAACAGATTCATTTTTTCATTATAAAGAAGATTTAGTAGCTGTTGCTTATAAATTTGACATTCCCATTCACAAACCTTGGTTTGAATTGACCGAAAAACAAAAAGAATTGGTGTGGAATGGCAATAAAAGTTTCTTTGGAATTCATGATTTTTTTAAGGTATTAGAGGAAAAAAGCTACAAAATTCAAAACAGGGTGATGCTTTCTCGTTATCGAGGAAAAACAAAATGCAGCGCATGTAACGGAAAGCGTTTGCGAATCGAAGCAAATTATTTAAAAATCAACGAAAAGACAATTACGGATTTGGTGACACTTCCTTTGGATGAATTATTCGAGTTTTTCAAAAACGTGACACTTTCTGAATACGACGAAAAAGTTGCCAAAAGATTACTGATTGAAATCAAAAATCGTTTGCAGTTTTTGAATGATGTTGGATTGAATTATTTGACACTCAACAGACCTTCCAACACACTTTCTGGCGGAGAAAGTCAGCGAATTAATTTGGCAACTTCTTTGGGAAGTTCGTTGGTGGGTTCTATGTATATTTTGGATGAGCCCAGCATTGGATTGCATCCCAAAGACACTGAAAGATTGATTGGTGTGTTGAAAAACTTACGAGATTTAGGCAATACAGTGATTGTGGTTGAACATGATGAAGACATTATGAAGCAAGCTGATTATATCATTGATATTGGTCCTGAAGCAGGAACATTTGGCGGAAATATAGTTGCTGAAGGTACATTTGACGAAATTTTACAATCCAATTCTTTAACCGCAAAGTACCTCAATAATCAATTGAGAATTGAAGTTCCAAAAAAACGAAGAACTTCTAAAAATAGCATCCAAATTATTGGCGCAAGAGAAAACAATCTCAAAAATATCGATGCGACTTTTCCTCTGGAGTGTTTGACAGTAATTACTGGCGTTTCTGGTTCAGGAAAAAGTACCTTGGTTAAAAAGATTTTATTTCCAGTAATACAAAAAAAACTCTTTGGATATGGAGATAAAATCGGTCAACAAACTGCGATCAGAGGAAATTTTGAATCTATAAAACATGTCGAGTTTATTGATCAAAATCCTATTGGACGTTCGTCAAGGTCAAATCCTGTGACATATATCAAAGCGTATGATGACATCAGGGCACTTTTTGCCGCTCAAAAATTAGCGAAAGTCAGAAATTATCAACCAAAACATTTCTCTTTCAATGTTGAAGGTGGCCGTTGTGAAGTGTGCAAAGGCGAAGGCGAAGTTACTATTGAAATGCAATTTATGGCAGATGTTCATTTGGAATGTGATGCTTGCAATGGCAAACGATTTAAAAAAGAAGTCCTTGAAATCACCTTTGGCGAAAAATCAATTGATGATATTCTGAATTTAACAATTGATGATGCAGTGGCTTTTTTTACAGAAAACCTAACGCCCAAAATCGCTCAAAAATTAAAACCTTTGCAAGATGTTGGCTTGGGCTATGTTACTTTAGGGCAATCCTCTTCTACCCTTTCTGGTGGTGAAGCACAGAGAATCAAATTGGCGTCGTTTTTAGTAAAAGGTACCACCAAAGACAAAGCCCTTTTTATTTTTGATGAACCAACCACAGGATTGCATTTTCACGACATCAAAAAACTATTGGCATCGTTCAACGCATTGATTGAAAGAGGACATTCTATTGTCGTGATTGAACACAATATCGAGTTGATAAAATGTGCAGACTATATTATTGATTTAGGATTAGAAGGAGGAAATAGAGGAGGAAATATCCTTTTTCAAGGCACACCTGAAGCATTGACGCTCAATAAAGACTCATTTACAGCACCATATTTAAAAGAAAAATTAGGGTAATTATTTGAAAATGATATATTTGAAGGAGGAAAAACTAAAAAAATTTAACAAACTTACACATATTAATTTTGTCATGTGCCAATTTAAGAAGCGCAACATTTAGAAACAAAATAGAATCATTTTCAAAACAAATTTAATTTTTCAATAACCCATAATGCAAAGTAATATCGATTTTATTCTCTATACCTTGCTCTGAGATGGTATCCTGGTCTCGCAGCGGAAAAATAAGAAGCGAATATAAAAATTCGCAATAGCAAACTAAAAATCTACCACACTTGTTTTAATTTCTTGCGTCCGCAGTTTAATCTCTTGCGTGGTCAGTTTAATTTTTTGCTTTCTTTGATTGATATATTAACTTTTTTAAAAGAAAACTAGCAATTATTTAGCTATCAAACTCACTCCCACTCTCAATTTCAATAGGAATTCTGGTAGGTTGAAACCATTTTGCAGTGAAATTACCTTCTAGTTTGATGACATTTCCTATGACTCTTAGCCAACTTCCTTCACGCAATCCCAATACAGGGGTGTCATTAAAAACATGAAATTCTTTGATACGGGTTTCTCTTGTTTCGCCCATGTGCGTTGAATTGGGTAAAGGATCTATAAAATGCGCGTTGATGTTAAAAGGCAAACAACCTAGAGTATAAAAACTTGGAGGATACACAATAGGCATGTCATTGGTGGTCATCATAGAAACGCCACAAATATTTCCTCCTGCACTTGTTCCCAAATAAGGAGTTCCGTTTTCAAGTACTTTTTTCAACAGAGCAAGAATATCGTTTTTATACAACTGATTGACCAATTCAAAAGTATTTCCTCCACCTGTAAAAATTGCTTTGGCATTTTCTAAAGCTTCTTTTTGATTGTCAAATTGGTGAATACCAATTACTTTTTTAGAGATTTTTGCAAAAGCATTTTTTACAATTCGAGTATATTCATCATACGAAATTCCACTTGGTCTTGCATATGGAATGAAAAGTACTGTATCAGCATCTTTGAACAAAAGGCTTATTTCTGGTAACAGATAAGCTAAATAATCACTTCCATACACTGAAGAAGTACTTGCGATAATCATTTTTCTCATGTTTCAAAAATAAAATAATTTTACAATTATCGCTCAAAAAAAATAAAAAACTAGCTTTAAGGGGAGTTCTATAATTTAAAATATTGATTATCATATTATTATACGTATCCTACGTCTTTAAATTAAGTTTAAAAAATGAGCAATCTAAGATATAAAAGTACAGGTAATAAATCATTATTTGACGAACAATTTTCTCCACAAAAACTAGAAGAAATCGGTAATCCATTAGCGATGGTTAGTAAAGTTATTGATTTTGAAATATTTAGAGATTTGTTAGAATCTAAATTACTCAACTTAAATAAAAAAAATAATGCAGGGGCAAAACCTTATGATTTAGTTTTGATGTTCAAAATCTTGATTTTACAACGATATTATGGTCTTGGCGACAAGCAAGTGGAGTATCAAATATTAGACAGAACAAGTTTTAAAAACTTTTTAGGTTTAGACACAGGCGATAAGATTCCAGACGAAAAAACTGTTTGGGCATTTAGAGAAAACTTAACCAAAACAGGACTTACGGAAGATTTGTTTCACGAATTTAAAAGTTTTTTAGAAACAAAAGCATTGATTTTAAATGAAGGGCAAATGATTGATGCCAGTTTTACGGTAGCTCCACGTCAACGCAATACAAGAGAAGAAAACAAAAAAATCAAAAACGGAGAGGGTGATGATTTATGGAATGATAAGCCTAACAAAAAGAAACACAAAGATATTGATGCCCGTTGGACAAGGAAGAATGGAGAAACTTTTACGGTTATGAAAATCACGCTAAGGTTGATACCAAAAGTAAATTTATCAACAAATATTTATTAACAGATGCCTCGGTACACGACTCTCAAGCCTTAGATGATTTATTAGAAGAAAAAGACAAAGAACAAAAATTACATGAAGATAGTGCCTACACAGGAGAAGAACAAGAAAAAACTATTGCCAAATATGAAATAAAAAACAACGTACACAAAAAAGGGTATCGCAATAAGCCATTAACCCAAGAGCAAAAAGCTAACAACACCAAAAAATCAAAAATTAGAGCAAAGAGTAGGGCACGTTTTTGGGTTTATGGAGCAAAGTATGAATGGTTTAGCACTAAAATCGGTAGGTATTGTAAGAGCAACAGGAATTATAGGGTTAATCAACTTAACCTACAACTTGTTTAGGTATGAGCAAATTAAACGATTAAACATAATATGCTGATAGATAGGTAAAATTGCAATTTTTTGTGTTATTAACAATATTTTTTTACTAATATTGGACCTAAACTTTTCTTTAAAAGATAAAAAAAAGTTCTTGTCTTTTTAAGAAAATTGAAAAAACTAATTTTTAGAACCCACCTATACTCAGACAGATGTTTAAAAAACTACTTTCTTCAATTTTACTACTTTTTATTAGTTTGACATTTTGTGCGCAGCAAAAATATACAATTATAAGCGGAAAAATTATTGACACTTTGGGAATTGTAAAAAATGCAAACATCATCAATATCAATAATAATCAAGGGACTTTTTCGAATGATGAAGGGTTGTTTCGAATTTTTGTGGCTATTGGAGATAGCATTCAAATTTCATCTATCCAACATGTATCGCAAAAAATAAAAGTTGAAAAACGAATTTTTGAAGAAAAAAATATTGAAATCAAATTAAAACTAAGCACTTTTATTCTTGATGAATTCGAACTGAAAAGACACAATTTATCTGGCAGGCTTGGAATTGACGTGAAAGATGTTCCTAAAGACAAGAAAGATTCTCTATTAAGAGCGGTAATGGATTTCTCAAAAATAAAAATGAACACACCACAAGATGAAGATTATACTGACAAACGAGTGCGTCCTCAAATTGTAAATGTAGATCCAAATTCGAGATTTGTTGGAGTTGGAGCAGGTGTAACTGCAAATATTCCTTTCAAATATTCAGAAAGATTGTGGGCTTTGCGCAAAGATTTGGCTTTTAAAAAGGGATTCCCGTATAAACTGATTTCCGAATTGGGTGACAAATTCTTTTTTGATGACTTGAAAATTCCGTTAGACAATTATTTTCATTTCTTAGAATATTGCAATCCTTTGGGAATTGAACAACTTCATAAAAAAGGAAAACTGCTTGAAGTGATAAAAATTTTAAAAGACGAAAGCATCTCGTACCTTAAAATCATAAAAAATGAGTAATTTGGCATTCTGTTTGTCTATTAACAACACATGAAAATTTATAAAACACTCCTACTCCTATTTATCATTCCGCTTTTTGCATTTTCCACACACAGATATTACCTGAGTTTAACTCAAATCAAATTCAAAGAAGAATCAAAATCTGTTCAAATCATTATCAACGTTTTTATGGATGATATTGAATTGGCATTGAACAAAGATTATAACATTGATTTGCAATTGACAACCAAAAAAGAGTTGCCCAATAACGATGTGTATTTTGAAAAATATTTGAGAGATAAATTGCAATTCACCATTGATGGAACTCAAAAAAAATTCAATTATATAGGCAAAGAATATGAAAATGATTTGGTGTATTTTTACCTAGAAATTGAAAATATCAATCAAGTAAAAACGATTAAAATCAATAATAAAATATTGATCAAACATTTTCCAGAACAACAAAATCTGATAAAATCAAACGTCGGAAAAAAAAATAAAAGTATCTTATTGAACAATGAAGAAACTTCAGGAATTTTAGAACATTAATCAATCAAAATCATTACAAACATGAAAAAAATTGGATTTCTATTACTTTCTTTTGTTTTTATGCCGCAATTCAATGCGCAAACAAAACAAGGACATACCAATGAAAACAAATTCCGACAAATGTATGATTTGTTAGCAACGCCTAATGAACAACACAATGCTACAGGAGCTCCAGGAAAAGGCTATACACAACAAAAAGTAGATTATGTCATTGATGTTACTTTAGACGATGACAAAAAACAAATTACAGGTGCAGAAACGATTACGTATCATAACAATTCTCCTGATAAATTGGAATTTTTGTGGGTGCAATTAGACCAAAATATGCGTGCCAAAGATTCAAAAACTCCAGATATCAATCCCAATAAAATTCCTGAAAAGTTAAGCAAAACTCGTTTTGAAAAAACTTTTGAGAATGAACCTTTTGATGGCGGTTTTAACATCATGAGTGTTACGAATGTAGATGGTTCTCCCCTTTCTTATACCATCAATCAAACCATGATGCGTATCAATTTGTTAAAACCATTGGCTTCTGGCGAAAAATTTAAGTTTAATATCAACTGGTGGTATAACATCAATAATCATAGAGAAGATGGAGGAAGATCAGGATATGAACATTTCCCAAAAGACGGAAATAACAACTATGTAATTGCGCAATTTTACCCAAGATTGTGTGTGTATAATAATGTGGAAGGATGGCAAAATGACCAATTTTGGGGACGAAGTGAATTTGCCTTAGAATTTGGAGATTTCACCGTAAACATCACAGTTCCTGAAGATCACATGTTGGGTGCTACAGGGGTTTTATTAAACGAAAAAGAGGTCTTGTCAAAAACGGAACTGAAAAGATTGGCAGAAGCTAAAAAAAGTTTTGACAATCCTGTCATCATTAGAACTCAGGAAGAAGCTATCAACTTTGAAAAATCGAAAGCTACAAAAACAAAAACATGGAAGTTTTTTGCTGAAAACGTTCGTGATTACGCTTTTGCAACTTCAAGAAAATTTATTTGGGATGGAATGGCTGTTGACATCAATGGAAAAACAGTGATGGCTTATTCCTTGTATTCAAAAGAAGCAAATCCGTTATATGGAGACCATTCTACAAGAGCAGTGGCTCAAACCTTAAAAACCTACTCTCAATATACTTTTGATTATCCTTATCACAAAGCCATTTCTGTGGACGGGCAAATGGGTATGGAATATCCACAAATTTGTTTCAATCCAGGAAGACCAAATCCTGATGGGACATATTCTGACAGAGTAAAATATACGATGATTAAAGTAACCATTCACGAAGTGGGTCACAACTTTTTTCCAATGATTGTCAATTCAGATGAAAGACAATGGACTTGGATGGATGAAGGATTGAATTCGTATTTAGAAATGTTGGCTGAATTAGCGTATGATAAAAATTTCCCAATGTCAAGAGGATTGCCGAAAAATATTGTTAATTATATGAGTGGAGATCAATCAAAAATTGCGCCCATCATGTCAAAAGGAGACAATGTGTATAGTTTTGGAAACAACGCGTATGGCAAACCTGCAACAGGACTTTGGATGTTGCGCGAAACTATTATGGGCAAAGAATTGTTTGATCATGCATTCAAAACCTATGCACAAAGATGGATGTTCAAACACCCAACGCCTGAGGATTTTTTCAGAACCATGGAAGACGCATCTGGAGTGGATTTAGATTGGTTTTGGAGAGGTTGGTTTTTCACAACAGATATTACTGATATCGGTATCAAAGGTGTGAAAAAATTTTATTCCTCAAAGGTCGATGAAGATTCTGTAGGATTTATTGAAGACACCTCTGAAGGATTGGGTTTTTCAACAAAACAATCAAAATATCATTATGAAATTACCTATGAAAAACCGGGAGGTTTGGTAATGCCAATTATTGTAGAATTTACCTTTAAAGATGGTAGTAAAGAACGAAAAACCTATCCAGCACAAATTTGGAGATATACAGATGACGAAGTGACCAAAGTGTTTTCTAGCTCAAAAGAAATAGAAAGTATTTTAGTGGACCCAGATTTAGAAACGGCGGATGTGGATACTTCTAACAATAGTTTTCCAAGAGAAAAAAGCGATAAATTCGATAAGTTTAAAAAAGAAATCAAAGGATAAATTTGTAATCCATTATATCTTAAAAAAAGTAATGTTCATTGACAGTATTTTTTTTTGGTAAAGGTTTGTTAAAATTTTAACATTTATCCAATGTATTTAAAGGGAATTACTATTTTAGTATTATAAATTCAAAATAAAATAAATCAAATCAATACAAATGAAAAAAATTTCTTTATTATTTTTTTCTCTTTTCTTCATCACAAATACTTTTGTGGCACAAGAAACCAAAGAAAAAAAAGGAACTCAAAATGGTCATACTGACGAAAATAAGTTTCGTCAAATGAAAGACTTGTTGGCAACTCCTAATGACCAACACACAGCTTCAGGAGCGCCTGGACATCAATATTCTCAACAAAAAGTAGATTATGTGATGAACATTCGTTTAGAAGAAAGCACCAATAAAATTTATGGTGAAGAAAAAATCACGTATCATAATAATTCTAAAGACCATTTAGAGTATTTGTGGGTTCAGTTAGATCAAAATATGAGAGCTGATGACTCAAAAACACCCTTAGCACAATCAAATGCTGCTTCAGCATTTTTAACTCCAGAAGATTTCAAGAAAAATTTCATGAAAGAAGGCAAAGGTTTTGGTTTCAATATTGAAAAAGTATCGAATGCTGAAGGCAAACCCTTATCATATTTGATCAATTGGACAATGATGCGCATCAATTTGCCGAAAAAATTAGCTCCAGGTGAAAAATTCAATTTCAGTATACAATGGAATTATAAAATAAACAACTCTGTAAAAGATGGAGGACGTTCTGGTTTTGAGGATTTTCCTGATGGAAACAACAATTATACGATAGCACAGTTTTTTCCAAGATTGTGTGTCTATAACAATGTTGAAGGATGGCAAAATATGCAATTTTGGGGACGAAGTGAATTTGCGTTAGAATTTGGAGATTATGATGTAAAAATTACAGTTCCTGCAGATCATATTTTGGAAGCAACTGGAGATTTACAAAATGAAAAAGATGTTTTAACTAAAGAACAACGCAGTCGTTTTGAACAAGCGAGAAAATCGTTCAAAGATCCTGTGATGATTGTAACACAAGCAGAGGCTGAAATTAGTGAAAAAAGTCGTGTAACAACCTCAAAAATATGGCATTTTAAAGCAAATATGGTTCGTGATTTTGCATTTGCATCTTCAAGAAAATATATTTGGGATGCAATGGCAGTTAGCATTAATGGAAAGACAGTGATGGCAACTTCATTATATCCAAAAGAAGGGAACCCTTTGTGGGAAAAACATTCAACAAGAGTTGTTGCAAATACTTTGGAAGAATATTCA
Organism: Flavobacteriaceae bacterium UBA2540; assembly: GCA_002340765.1. Classification (GTDB taxonomy): domain Bacteria; phylum Bacteroidota; class Bacteroidia; order Flavobacteriales; family Flavobacteriaceae; genus Polaribacter. Next base: position 16,660 of record DDMS01000060.1, read on the forward strand.
AAACTTACTTTTGATTATCCGTATTCGAAAGCAGTTTCAGTTCATGCTGACAGACAAGGAATGGAATATCCAATGATTTGTTTCAATTATGGTCGTCCAAATCCTGATGGAACCTATTCTGACAGAGTGAGAGATGGAATGATTGGCGTAATTACGCACGAAGTTGGGCATAATTTCTTTCCAATGATTGTCAATTCAGACGAAAGACAATGGACTTGGATGGACGAAGGATTGAATTCTTTTGTAGAGATTTTGGCTGAATTAGATTACGATCCTAATTTCAATACTGGAAATTTACCAAAAGATATTGTAAGCTATATGGGAGGTGATCAAAGCAATATTTCACCAATCATGTCTCAAGGAGATTATGTAAAACAATTTGGTCCAAATGCTTACACAAAACCTGCAGCAGGACTATATATGTTGCGTCAAACCATCATGGGACCTGAATTATTTGATTACGCATTTAGGACTTATGCACAAAGATGGATGTTCAAACACCCAACTCCAGAAGACTTTTTTAGAACCATGGAAGATGCTTCAGCAATGGATTTAGATTGGTTTTGGAGAGGTTGGTTTTATACTACTGATGTAACTGACATTGGTATCAAAGAAGTAAAACCCTTGTATTTGACTGATAAACCAAGTGAGCGAGTTCAAAAATTGAAAATACAATACAAAGACTATTTTGATAGTTTGGGAGAATTGGTTTTTATTACAGATATAAAAGAAGATGCAAATCCAAAAGCAATGACTAAATACGTGGATGGAAAAGAAGTACCTTCTTTTATTTATTCTGTTGAATTTGATAAACCAGGAGGTTTGGTAATGCCAATCATTGTTGAATTAACCTTTGCAGATGGCACGAAAGAAAAACAAACATTCCCTGCGCAAATTTGGATGAAAGATGACAATTCAGTGAAAAGAGTGTTTTCTTCATCACAAGAAATCATAAGCATTACTGTAGATGCAGATTTAGAAACGGCAGATGTAGACACTTCTAACAACAGTTGGCCTAAAAAAGAAACTGATAAGTTTGATCAGTTTAAAAACAAAATTAAAGAATAATTTATTCTTCATTTTAAAACCTAAAAAACCTAAAATTTGAAAATGCCCCAAAAAGTAAGTCACTATTTGGGGCATTTTTCATGGAAGGAAAAATATAGTATGACTATGCTTTTAAATCAGAATTTTCTGATACAAATTTCACAGATTTTTCCAAATTAGACCCCATTTAATTCGTGAATTCGTGACTTATTATTTAATTTGAATTTATATCAATCTTTTGAATTCCAGAAAGCACGTTGTTTATTCAGTTCTTCCTCTTCTTTGCTCAACTCTTCAATTTCCTTAACTGTTAACACTTTTAAAAATGAAGGATGCTGTTCAATAGCAAATTCTATTTTGGTAACGATATCAGCAATTTCTTCATTTTCATAATCAATTTCCAAAGGTTCTTTAATCACCATAGATTGCAATACATTCCGCTTTTTAATGCTCAGTCCTTTTTTGTCAAAAGAACGTCTAAAGCCATCAATTACAATCGGAACCACCACAGGTTTAAACGTTTTAATGATATGCGCAGTTCCTCTTCTAATAGGCTTAAAAGGTGTTGTTGTTCCTTGTGGAAACGTAATTACCCAACCATCATTTAGCGCCTTTCCTATATTTGAAATATCAGAATTTTTTACTTGTCTGTTCACGTCTTTTCCCTCACTTCTCCAAGTTCTATCAATAGAAACGGAACCAGCATATGCAAATATTTTCGGTAAAAGTCCAGTTCGCATTGTTTCGCCAGCTGCAACAAAATAAATATTTAATTTTGGATTCCAGATATACCCAATATTTTTTATTGAATCTTCTCTACCTTTTAAAGAAGCATTAAAAACATGAAACATGGCAGCAACATCTGCAAAATAGGTTTGATGATTAGAGATAAACAACACATTTTTATCAGGAAGATTTCGAATAATTTCAGAACCTACAATATGCAAATCGTTAAATTTTCGATATCTACCATGAGAAATTATACCAAAAACTCTAATCAACCATTTTTTAAGAAATAAATAATGTCCAAAAGGATTCCTTTTAAATAAGGGCATTAAAAAGTGATTTTTAAAAATTAATAACTCACAAAAATACAAAACTATTTGAGAATTTAATACCTAAAGAGTTCTTTAATTTCAGATAACATCATGGCTGTTGCTCCCCAAATAATACAATCCTGAATTTTAAAGCAAGGAACCTCCGCTTTTTTCATATAGGAAGTATCTAAAATCACAGAAGTAATGTTTTTTTCATCCATCAAATCACTGAGTAAAATTTCTATTATTTTTGAAACTTCGTGGTTCAAAATGAAATTTGGTTTGCAATCCACAAATCCCAAAAAAGGAGTTGCTAAAAAATTACTTGGAGGAATATAAACATTTGTCAATTCTTTAAAAATATTTACAGAATCAGGAAAAATACCCACTTCTTCGAAAGTCTCGCGCAATGCAGTATGTTTTAGACTGAAATCTTCTTTATCAAATTTACCGCCAGGAAAACTAATTTGTCCTGAATGTATACCAATATAACTGGCTCTTTGTATCAATAAAATTGTAGTTTGTTCTTGCTCATTTGGATATAATAACGCTAAAACTGCAGCGCGTTTTGAATTGTTTGCGGCAATTTTTTGTTCATCATATTGCAAACGAAGTTTTGGAGCTAACAAAAATTGAGCTTCCAAACCACCCAAAGGAGCGTTTTTAATATCTACAATTCTTGAGGTAAAATCTGTAAAATTCATTCTGAATACTTACTTTTATCAAACGTATTATTTTTTGTGAAAAAGTAAACAAAACTATGAAAAAAAATATCTAAAATTACTATTAAGTATTGCTTTGGATTTGGCCAGAATAATACCAATGATTGATATTATTTAGGCAGCAATTTCAGGATCCATAATGATTAAAATGTATTCAAAAAAAAATGAAAAGTTCCTGCAATTATTAGTTTTATCGAAGAAATTATTCCTTTCACAAATGAAGTCCCAACATTTACAATTATGTTGATTTATTCATATTTATTTCAAAGTTCAAAAAATAAAAGTTTGAAGTTGAAGCTCAATATTTAATAATAATTTGTAATTATTTTTTAAATAAAAAACCCATTCCTAGTCTGACTAAAAACTTTTTTTCGAAAGCCCAAAAAAACTGAAATTGACCAAAAAACCATCCAAAAATGGGCAATGTCAATTGATAAATAGGGAAAATCAGTAATATTCTCAAAGGCCAATAAATCCAAGGAGAAAAACTATCAGAATTAATTCCTAAAAAATATATCACAGGATTTGCCACCCAAGCTGCAAATGAACCATTAATTGCAAAAACAATAAAAATAGCTACTACATCCCAATTACTTTCAATTCCCCAACGTTCTTTTAATTTCTCCATGAAAATTATACAGCTTTTTTTGCGGTTCTAAACATCAACCAAAGTCCTATTAAAATCAAAGGAATACTCAATATTTGACCGGTATTGAAAAGATTGAAAAAACCTTCTTCTCTCCCTTCCGCTTGTTCTTCTTTTAAGAATTCAATCAAGAATCGCATCAACCATAAAACGGTCATAAAAAGTCCGAAAAGAAAGCCTGTTTTTTGTTTGATATTGGTTTTCCAATACAAATACCACATCACAAAAAACAATGCTAAATAGCTAACTGCCTCATAAATTTGTGTTGGATGACGTGCAAAATCTTCGCCATTTGCTTTGAAAATCACCCCAAAATCAGAACCTGTTGCTTTTCCCACAATTTCCGAATTGAAAAAATTTCCCATACGAATGAATAATCCTGATAAAGCTACCATGATTGCCAATCTGTCTAAGATAAATAACCATGGTTTTTGAAGGTGTTTTTTAGCATAAAAATACATCGCTAAAATGATGGAAATTGCTGCTCCATGACTTGCAAAACCAGTAAAACCGGTAAATTTCCAAGAACCATTCACTTGTTTGAAAGGCAATACAATTTCCAATAAATGATCTTGATAATAATCCCAACTATAGAAAAACACGTCTCCCAAACGCATCCCAATAAACATGGAAATAAAGGTGTACATGAACAAGGTATCTAACTTTTCAACTGGAATTTCGTCTCTTATAAAGATTTTTTTCATCAAATACAGGCCTAATAAAAAAGCCGAAACAAACATCAAACTGTACCAACGAATGGTAAAAAAACCAAGATTGATGCCTAAAGATGGATCCCAAGTGATTGCTAAATAATTCATGGTATTGTTATTTTTATGTATGCAAACTTAATGAAGCTTATTGTATCTTCAAATAAGAAAGTGTGATAATTCAATGTTTGTATGATTTCTTTTCAGGCACGGGGTCATAACCACTTCCTCCCCAAGGATGACAGCTAAAAATTCGTTTGATGGCTAACCATCCACCAAAAAAAAGGCCGTGTTTTTGCAATGCTTCCAAGGTGTAATGTGAACACGTTGGACTGTATCTGCAAGTTGAGGGTGTCAAAGGCGAAATCGCTACTTGATAAAATCGAACTAAAAACACGAATGGAAAAATAAGAATCTGTTTAAAATACTGAGTTTTTGATTTTGAGTTCGTCATTTATTCATTATTACATTTTCTCATTAATTCACCGAAAAAGTAGTCCCTTCTCTCCCATCTTTTAACTGAATTCCCAAAGCTACCAATTCATCACGAATTTGGTCTGACAACGCCCAATCTTTATTTTCTCTTGCCTCTTTTCTCAATTTGATTAGCAATTCAATCACGCCATTGATTTTGTTGGAAGATTCTCTGGCAGCTTCATTCATCAATCCTAAAACATCAAACACAAAAGCATTGATGGCTTGTTTAAAATCCAACAAATCTTTGCTGGTCAAACTTGCTTTTTGCTCTTTAATTTGATTGATGACTTTCACTGCTTCAAACAATTGTGAGATGAGGATTGGAGTATTGAAATCGTCATTCATAGCATCGTAACAAGATTGAATCCAAGCTTTTACATCAAAAGTTGATACTTTTCCAGCTTCAGCGATATTCAAATAAGAAACAGCTTCCATCAACTTTGCATGTCCTTTTTCAGAGGCTTCTAAAGCTTCACCCGAAAAATCTAAAATGCTTCTATAATTGGCTTGCATGTTGAAAAAACGCACCACACTTGCCGAAAATGGTTTTGGCAAAATAGTATTTTCACCTGTCAAAATTTCATTGGGCAAAATGAAATTCCCAGTAGATTTTGCCATTTTCTGACTGTTTAACAACAGCATATTGGTGTGCATCCAATAATTGACTGGTTTGATGCCACTGCATGTTTGAGATTGCGCAATTTCACATTCGTGGTGTGGAAATTTCAAATCCATTCCTCCTCCATGAATGTCAAATTGTTCGCCTAAATATTTGGTACTCATCACAGAACACTCCAAATGCCAACCAGGAAAACCATCGCTCCAAGGAGAAGGCCAACGCATAATATGACGTTCATCAGCTTTTTTCCAAAGTGCAAAATCTTGTGGATTTTTTTTGTCAGATTGACCGTCTAAAGTTCGTGTATTGTGAATTAAATCTTCTATTTTTCTTCCTGAAAGAATGCCGTAATTACCCTTTTTGTTGTATTCTAACACATCAAAATAAACAGAACCGTTCACTTCGTATGCAAAACCTTTAGCCATGATTTCTTTTATCATTTCTATTTGTTCTACAATATGACCTGTGGCAGTTGGCTCAATACTTGGTGGTAAAAAGTTGTAATTTTTTAGCACATTATGAAAATCGACTGTGTACATTTGAACTACTTCCATTGGCTCAATTTGCTCTAAACGTGCCTTTTTTGAAATGCGATCTTCACCTTCATCAGCGTCATTTTCAAGATGACCTGCATCTGTAATATTACGAACATAACGCACTTTATAACCCAAATGCAATAAATATCGGTATAAGACATCAAAGAACATAAACGTTCTTACGTTTCCTAAATGCGCGTTGCTATAGACAGTTGGCCCACAAACGTACATGCCTACATATCCTTCAGTAATTGTATTGAAATCCTCTTTTTTCTTAGAAAGAGAATTGTATATTTTTAGTTGATTTTCTTTAAAACGTTCCATTAAAAAAGTGACTAATTTTAATGGCTAAAGATAGGCACTTTCAGAAGAATACAGAAATGGAAAACTGTTAGAAGTTTGATAAAAAAAAGTATGTTTTTATTAATACTATACTATTGATTTACAGTAATTTGACTGTATTTTCCATTAACAAAAAAAGTAGTGTCCTTTGTTTTAATGATGAAATTTCCATTGATTTTTTTTGATTTATCGTGAAGAACATTCAATTTCATGGAAGGATTTACTGATGAATTTGGCATTGATTTTATTTCGAAAAGAAGGTTTTTATCTAAATTTTGAAGATTTATTATGGCATTAGTATACTGTAAATACAATAAAAATTTAGTGTAATCCGCATGTATTTTCTGAATGTGTAAACCTCCAAATTTTGCAGAAATATCCACATTTTTATAAATATTTTGAATGTCAACATTAGAATAATTGGTATTGATTTTTGTATTCGTAACTGATGCAATTTTTGCATCAGTTACGTTATTTAAATATACATTGCTTTTAGTCAAATCATTGATGTTTACGGGGGAATAATTGATTGTCAACTTGCTATTATTCAAATTATTTGCGTCAAAAGAGCCATATTTTACATTCCCAACAGCCACTGTGTTGGGTAATTTTACCTTGCAATGACGTGTATTCAAATCGAAAGTAGCACCTTTTGGAGCTTTGATTTCAATTTTTTTGGTCACTTTTACTTTCTTACCATCAATCATCAAATTATCTGAATCTGCAGAAAATTGCAATTTTACTTTTTCCATTTCCATACGCGCTTTTTCCAGTTGTTGTTGCATTTTTTCTTTATCAATTTTCTGAATATAGATTCTGTTTTTTTCCATTTCTTTCTTCATCTTCTCACGAGAAGCCTCAAACTCTTTACGCATTTTTTCACGACTTTTCCGCATATTTTCATTCCATTTTTCGTAATCTTTTAATTTTCTAAAATTTTCCCAATCTTCTTTCGATTCAATTTTGATGTCATGATCATCATCTTTCCAATAAAAAGAATATTTTCCATTTTTTCCAACAAGATTGTCTAATGAAAGAACATCAAAATCAAGAAATTTATCTTTAAAATTAAAATCAAAATCTACTTTTGGCATGGCAATTTTGTCCATAAATGTTGAATCCAATTCAAATACATTTGGAAAATTGAAATTTGAATTATCCAAAAAAACTACGTCGTTATTGAACGGAAAACGATTGTTGATTTGTGTCGTAATTTTCACTTTACTTTTGTTGCCTAACGCTTCAAAATTCCAGTTTTTGAAATACTTTTCAGCAGCTTCTTTTGAAATTCCTTCAATTTCGATAACCGCCGTTATTTCTACTTCATTTTTATCCCAATTGGTTACAGAAATCTCTGTATTGGAAGCATTAATAGCAATTTCAACGTCTTTATCTACACTAAATTTTTCTGTGTATTTTCGGTCATACTTTTGAGCGAAAATGCTTGTTGTTCCTAATAAAACAACAAACGGAATGACTGTTTTATAAAATTTGTAATTCATCATTTTTTTTGTTTAGATTTTTAAATTGTGATAACTGTTTTTTTAACTGCTGCAGCAGTTCTAATCGCAATTGCAGGTTGCGAATCAATGCATCAATGGTGGCATTATTAACCCCTTTTGTATTGAGCTCTTTGGTTAATAATGTGTATTCGTTCATCAATTCTGCTATTTTTAATAAATAACCATCAATGAGTTCTTTATTGGAATTATCAATTTCTATTTCACTGATTTCTAGATTTATACTATTCACATAATAGGTTTCAATCGTGTTGAATTCTGGTGAAATTGTACCCAATGTCATTTCTTTTACAGGAATATTTTCAGGTATTTTTTCTTCTTCATTTTTTAGAAAAAACAAACTACAAACACTTATTAAAATTGCTACAGAAGCCGCTATTGAAATCCATTTTACAGAAATTCTTTTCGTCTTTTTTAGATGTAGTTCAGCTAATAATAATCTCTCAAAATTTGCTTCATGATGCAAAGGCAAAGAAGCCTCTTCTTTCCTGATTTCTTTCGCTAATTTTTTAATATCTCGTGTCATACTCTATTTTTTAATGCTTCTTTGAGCTCATTTTTTCCTCGTAATAATTGCGTTCTTGAGGTGTTTTCTGTAATGTTTAAAATCTCCGCTATTTCTTGATGATCATAGCCTTCAATCAAATACAATGTCACTATAATTCTGTATTTCTCTTTGAGTTGACGAATTGCTTTTTTTACATCCTCTAATGTAATTTCATGTTCCATGTGCCAATCATCTTCTTCAGAAATTGTCATTACCTCTCGAGAAATTGGAATGATATCTGCATTTTTTTTCTTCAACTCATCCATACTTTGATGGATAACAATCCTCTTTAACCACGCCCCAAATGCCACTTCATTTTTATACGTATCTATTTTTTTAAACGCTTTGATAAATGATTTTTGCATTACTTCTTCCGCTAAAAAAGTATCATTTACCATGCGTAAAGCCACAGAAAACATAGCTTTACAGTACAAACCATACAACTGCATTTGCGCTTTTGCGTTGTTTTGTTTGCATAAATCAATGATGTTTTGATGTAGCTGTTTGGTTGGCTTCATGAATACTTTCTTACTTAAAAGACGATACATTTTTTGGGATGTTGCAAATTGAGTGAAATTTTATTTCTAAATTTACTTATTATTTGTAAAAATGTCTAAAAAACAATCAGCAATTCACGAAAAAGAAGGCGTTTCTCAACCAGAAACGACCAATCAACTGAGTGCTGAAAAAATCAAACAATTTCGTACTATAAAAAATTCGACAGCTGAATTTGTGACGAATATTTTAGAGGGAAATATTCCTTTTTTGAGCAAAGCCATTACATTGGTTGAGAGTACTAATTCCAAGCATCAAGAACAAGCCAATGAAATCATTGAAAAATGCTTGCCGTTTGCCAATAATTCTGTCAGAATTGGAATTACAGGTTTTCCTGGAGTTGGAAAAAGCACGTTTATAGAAGCTTTTGGAAAACACTTAACCAATCAAGGGAAAAAAGTAGCTGTTTTGGCAGTTGACCCCAGTAGCTCTGTGAATAAAGGCAGTATTTTGGGTGATAAAACACGTATGGAACAATTAGTAACCGACAAAAATGCGTTTATAAGACCTTCCCCTGCAGGCACTTCTTTGGGTGGTGTTGCTCAAAAAACTCGTGAAAGTATCATTCTTTGTGAGGCTGCTGGATTTGATACTATCATTATTGAAACTGTTGGTGTTGGACAATCAGAAACTGTGATGCATTCGATGGTTGATTTCTTTTTGTTGCTGCAATTGGCTGGAGCTGGAGATGAATTGCAAGGAATCAAACGTGGAATTATAGAAATGGCGGATGCCATTGTCGTCAATAAAGCAGATCATGGCAATGAAAAAAATACCAAAATAGCGCAGATAGAATTTAATAGAGCATTGCATTTATATCCATTAAAAGACAGCAAATGGCAACCTAAAGTATTGACTGCGAGTGCCATTGAAACTATTGGAATTGATTCCATAGATGAAATGATTCAAGAATATATTTCATTGACCAAAGAAAATGGTTATTTTAAGCAAAAAAGACATGAACAAAATACGTTTTGGTTGTTGTCCACTATTGAACAACAATTAAAAGATACTTTTTACCAAAAACCAACCATTAAAAAAGCGCTTTCCAATGAAATCAAAAAACTAGAAAATGGAAAAACAACTCCTTTTCTTGCTGCTAAAAAATTATTGAGGCTTTAGGCTGTTGGCTTTGGGCTCTGGGCTCTGAGTTTTATGCCAAAAGCTAACTATAAACCATTAACCAAAAACCATTAACCACTAAGAAATGTGCCCCCAAATTTTTGAAGTTTTTATCATTTCAGTAAAGGCAATTTTGATGAGTGCATTTTCCTCTTTTGATAAATTTGGATCTTCATTCAATAACTCTATGGCTTTTTTTCTTGCGGCAATTAAAATTTTAGAATCTTTAATAATATCTGCAATTTTAAGATTTAATACCCCACTTTGTTGTGTTCCCATGAGATTTCCTGGACCTCTTAATTTCAAATCTACCTCTGCAATTTTGAATCCGTTAGAAGTGCTCACCATTGTTTTGATTCGGGTTTTTGCTTCATCAGATAATTTGACTCCTGTCATTAAAATACAAAAACTTTGTGCTGCACCTCTTCCAACTCTTCCTCTTAATTGATGCAATTGACTGAGTCCAAAACGTTCGGCGCTTTCAATAATCATCACGCTTGCATTGGGCACATTTACGCCCACTTCAATCACTGTGGTTGCGACCATAATATGCGTTTCCCCTTTTACAAATCGTTGCATTTCAAACTCTTTCTTTTCAGCTTTCATTTGTCCATGTACGATACTAATTTGATATTTAGGTATTGGAAATTCACGAGAAAGTCCTTCAAAACCATCCATTAAATCTTTATAATCCAACACTTTAGATTCTTCAATCAAAGGATACACTACATATATTTGCCTGCCTTTTGCTATTTCATCTTTCATAAACTTCAACACTGACAATCGCTGACTGTCGAAACGATGTACCGTTTTAATTTCTTTTCTGCCAGGAGGCAATTCGTCAATCACAGAAATATCTAAATCACCATACACAGACATTGCCAAAGTTCTTGGAATGGGTGTTGCAGTCATGACGAGAATATGAGGAGGAAGAGAAGCCCCTCCAACCTCCCCTAAGGGGAGGCTTTCCAATTGAGATGAAATTGTTTTTATAACATTTTCAATATTTCCAATGACCTCCTCATTTTTAAATCTAATAACTTTAAATCCTAGCTCATTTAAAATTTTTGTTCTTAAATGATCTGCCTCTTGTTGCTCAATTGTGTTGTGGTAATTTCCGTCAACCTCAACAATCAACTTTTTGGAAAGATTTACAAAATCAACAATAAACTCGTCAATAATATGCTGTCTTCTAAATTTAGAATCCAATTGTTTTGTTTTTAATTGCTCCCAAAGTATTTGTTCAGCTTGGGTAGTTTGTTTTTTTCTCTCCAATTGCAATTCTTTCATCAATCCATATAAGGATGAACGAGCAGTCATATAATTTTTACGCAAAGTAGGAACTCCCTCCCTTTGGGAGGGTTGGGGTGGGCGTTTCATCCACAATTTCGAGCGTTGTGCAACTCCAAATCGGTGTTGCTCATCAATTATGGCAATCCCTAAATTATCAAACATCACTTTCTCTTCCAACAACGCATGTGTTCCTACTAAAATTTTTAGGGAACCGTCTTCCAAAGCTTCATGAATAACTTTCCTTTTTTTAGGTTTAGTTGAACCTGTTAACAATTCCACAGAAATGTTGACTCCTTTCAAAAATTCGAAAATGGCATTAAAATGTTGGTTTGCCAAAATCTCAGTGGGCGCCATCAATGCTGCTTGAAAACCATTGTCAATCGCTAACAACATGACTAGCAATGCCACAATTGTTTTTCCAGAACCTACATCTCCTTGCAGCAATCTATTCATGTGAATGCCTGATGAGACATCTTTCCGAATTTCTTTGATTACTCTTTTTTGTGCATTTGTCAATTGAAAAGGCAAATGATATTCGTAAAAATTATTGAAAGCCGCTCCAACATTTTTAAAAATAATCCCTTTGATGTTGGTTTTATTGATGAGATTTTTTCTGACCAATTGCAATTGGATAAAAAACAATTCCTCAAATTTCAGTCGGAATTGCGCTTTGGCAAGTAATTCATGACTTTGAGGAAAATGAGCATTCAACAACGCCTCTTTTTTTGAAATTAGTTGAAATTCATTGATGATTTCTTGAGACAATGTTTCTTGAATGCCGCTATAAAATTGTTTGAATAAATTCTCTATATAAGTTCTAACTATTTTGTTGCTGACGCCAACATTCACCAACTTTTCGGTAGATGAATATACAGGCTGCATCGTTGATTGCAGTGTTTTTTTGTATTCAGAAACCAATTGCATTTCAGGATGAGGCATGCTATACAATCCGTTAAAATGGTTTAATTTCCCGTAAATCACATATGATTCATTAATTTTCAAAGCATCCTTAATCCATTTTTGACCCTTAAACCAAACCAATTCCATCACTCCTGAAGAATCCTGAAAAGTGGCCACTAGCCTACTCCCTTTTGTTTGCGAAACAGACTTTAGTTGGGTTATTTTTCCAATAATTTGCACCTCCGCACTGCTGGGTTGTAACTCTCTGATTTGAAAAAACTGTGTTTTGTCAATGTATCTAAAAGGAAAAAATTGTAATAAATCATGACACGATTTGATACCCAATTCTGTGCATAACAATGTCGCTTTATGACAGCTAACGCCATTTATATAGGAGATTGGATAATTTAGATTCAAAATTTTTCGATTTGAAATTAAAAAATTTAATACTAATAAAAATTCTTGCTAAAAACTGAAATGTTTATTGCAAAAATAGTGTATTTAGTCTAAAATAATTCTTTTAAAAAATGGCAATCTTTAAAATATCATACATTTATCCTAGTAGTTTTAAACTATTTTTTTTTATTATTTTTGTTTTAAAAAAAACACATTAGGCAAAGAAAAAAGAAGGCTACTAAAATGATAAAAAGTGATATAAACTTGCGCACATTTACTAGTTACTAAACATTTAAAACACATAACATTAGAATTTAAACTAAACCGAAAAAAAATAAAAATTAATATGAAATTTTACACTTCAATGCCAAAAAGTCTAAAACCATATTTTAAAGCGGAATTGGACAAATATCGAACTGAATCCTCAATCGGAAATATACAAATTGCCTGGAATCATTTAGAACGGGCTCATATAATTGGACAGAAATATCCTTACGCTCATACTTTTGTTCATTGGAAAATGTTACAATTCGGAATTAAAATAAAAAGTGGAAAAGAAATTATCGGACAAATTCCACGTCTGGTTTTTGGAGGTGTAAAATCGTTTGTTGGAAAAATTCCTTTTGGAAATACTGGAGGAGCGAACGTTCCACCTTTAAAACCATTTCCGATTGAAAAGGGATTGCAAAATATTTTTGCGAAAGCAGGAATTGATTTAATCTGAAAATAAAAAAAGTTGGTTAACAATGGATATTAAAAAAATAGGCGAGACAATATTAAATTCAGGGCTTTTATCTTGTATCAAACTTTATTCTAAACCGAAAGTTTGATACTTAAAAATCGCCTACTTTTCATATACTAGCCATTGTAAACAATTAGCAACAACAAAATAAATGACGAAAAATAAAATTTTAATATATATTTAGGAATATTATTCGTTGTTTCTCCTGTTATTATTTTGAATACTAAGAAAGTATTTAATACTTCACAATTCCCTCTTTTTAAAACACTTATTTCATCAAGCTATTTTGTAACTTTGTGACCGATTTATAAAAAACATGAGATTACATAGAAACTTAACTTTTGCTGTCATTGACAGTATTCGAGATATTTTTAATGAAGGGGTGTATGCTGACAAAGGTGTTGAAAAAGCCCTGCAAAGAGACAAACGTTGGGGTGCAAGAGACCGCAAATTTGTAGCAGAAACCATTTATGACATTGTGCGTTGGAATCGTTTATACGCAGAAATTGCCGAAGTAAAAGTACCTTATGATCGTGATAATATTTGGCGATTATTCTCTGTTTGGTGTGTTTTAAGAGGCATTGCTTTACCAGATTGGAATCAAATTGGAGATGTTCCTCTGAGAAGAATCAAAGGGAAATTTGATGAGTTGTCAAAAATCAGAAAATTCCGTGAATCGATTCCTGATTGGATGGATGATTTAGGTGTGCAAGAATTGGGCGAAGAACTTTGGACAAAAGAAATTGCTGCGCTAAACCAACAAGCATCAGTAGTTTTAAGAACCAATACATTGAATGTCAGCAAAGAAATGCTTCAGCTAAAGTTGAAAGCGGAAGATATTGAAACGGAAACCATCCCAAATTATCCTGATGCTTTAAAATTATTAGAAAGAGCCAATGTGTTCACTACACTGGCTTTTCACGAAGGGCTGTTTGAAGTGCAAGATGCTTCTTCTCAAATGGTTGCTGCATTTTTAGATGTTGAGCCAGGAATGAAAGTGGTGGATGCTTGCGCGGGTGCAGGAGGAAAGACTCTGCATTTGGCTTCTTTGATGCAAAACAAAGGTCAGATTATTGCCATGGATATTTATGAAAGTAAGCTGAAAAAACTAAAAATCAGAGCCAAAAGAAACAAGGCCCACAACATTGATTTGCGTTTGATTGAATCTACCAAAGTCATCAAAAAACTGCATGAAAAAGCAGACCGGGTTCTGATTGATGCGCCATGTTCAGGATTGGGCGTCTTACGCAGAAATCCTGATTCAAAATGGAAATTGCAATCAGAATTTATTGAAGAAATCAAAAAAACTCAGCAAGAAGTTTTGCAAAACTATTCCAAAATGGTAAAACCTGGAGGCAAAATGGTGTATGCTACTTGCTCTATTCTACCCTCTGAAAATCGTCAACAAGTTGACCTTTTCTTGACATCCGAAGCCGGAAAAAGTTTTAGTTTTGTAAAAGATAACAATGTGTTTGCACATCAGTCAGGTTTTGACGGATTTTATATGGCATTGTTAGAAAAGAAATAAGTTTTACAATTGATATTGTAAAAAAATTGCTAAGAAAAAGAAAACGTTTTTTTATAACCCAAAATTCATTGAATGAATATTCGTTTCGCGTTTTTAATTTTTTTAGTATTTTCTGCACAGTTATTTTCTCAACAAGCCTATTATAACGATGTCAATTTGAACTTAACTGGGCTAACTTTGAAAGAAGCATTGGCTGTAAAAATCATCAATACGCATACAAGAACCTTGTTTTATGACCAAATTTGGAATGCCAGCAAAGCCACAGATGTCAACCCAAATAATCCATCAGAAGTAGTATTGATATACGGTTGGGAAAATGGCACTGATTCAGATGTTACCAATGATAGAACTCGAAACATCAATAATTTTAGCGGAAGTTCCGGAGATTGGAACAGAGAACACGTTTATTCACGTTCTTTAGGAATTCCTGATTTAGGCGAAGCTGGCCCTGGTTCAGATGCGCATCATTTAAGACCTGCAGATGTGCAAAGAAATTCATCTAGAGGAAATAGGAAATTTTCTGATGCCAATGGTAATTCAGGCGCAACTTCAGAAATATATACAGACCCAATTGACGGAACAAATTCCGCTGGATGGTATCCTGGAGATGAATGGAAAGGCGATGTTGCACGCATGATGATGTACATGTATTTGCGATATGGAAATCGATGTTTGCCATCAAATGTGGGTTTAGGAAACAACACAAATACGCCTGATGACATGATTGATTTGTTTTTAAAATGGAACGCAGAAGACCCTGTTTCTGATTTTGAAAGACAACGAAATACCTATCACGAAAACACCAACAATTCTGAAGCACAAGGAAATAGAAATCCTTTTATTGACAATCCAAGGTTAGCAACTAGGATTTGGGGAGGTCCTGAAGCCGAGGATACTTGGGGAATTTATACAAGTTCAGATACTGAAAACCCTTCTACTCCAACAAATTTAGTAGCCAATAATATTACCACTTTTTCAGTGAATTTGTCCTGGACAGCTGCTACTGATAATATTGCTGTTACGAGTTATGATATTTTTGTAAAAGGAAATTTATACACAAATACGACTCAAACTTCAAAAACAGTTATAGGTTTGGACTCCAATACAAATTACTCGATTTTTGTGATAGCGAAAGATATTGCCAATAACAAATCTGAACAAAGTAATGAGGTTAGTATCCAAACTTTGGTCGATAATGATCCACCTTCAACTCCCAATAATATTGTCATTAGCAATCAAACAACCACGTCTTTTATAGTTTCTTGGGACGCTTCAACGGATAATACTGCTGTTACTTCTTATGATGTTTTTGTTAATAGTATTTTGAATGGCTCCACTATTGAAACAAGCTTTACAGTTTCAAATTTAACCGCTTCAACTTCTTACAGCGTTCAAATTCGCGCAAAAGACGCTAAAAATAATATTTCAGAACTTTCAAATGCAGCCGTTGGCAGCACAACTGCAGAAAATGCAGTTTCAAGCGAATTGTTTTTTTCTGAATATGTTGAAGGTTCTTCCAATAACAAGGCACTAGAAATTGTCAATAATACAGATGCTGATGTTGATTTAACTGGATTTAGCATCAAAAGACAAACCAATGGTGGTGTTGATGGAGATGTTTGGGCGAATGAATTGCAATTATCAGGAAAGATTTTCAAAAAAGATGTGTATGTTATCATTAATGGAAATTCAACTCTTCAAAAATTGATTGATGAAGCTGATTTTCTACAACCTGTTTTAGAAGAAAATAATTATGGCGCACCCATCAATTTCAACGGAAATGATCCTGTTGGATTGTTCAAAGAGGGTGTTTTGGTAGATGTGATTGGAACATATAATGGAGGAAGTGCAAATTTTGCCATAAACAAAACTTTACGAAGAAAAAATGGTGTTACGAAACCCAATACCACTTTTGATATTGTGAATGAATGGGATTCTTATCCACAAGATACTGTAGATGATATTGGAACTCATAGCACTGTTTTGAGTGTAAATACTTTTGAGAATTCAGGATTTACATTGTTTCCAAATCCCGTAAAATCTACACTTTTTATTACAAATACTCTTGAAAACGAAATTTTATCCATTTCAATTTTCAATTCCATTGGAAAAAGAGTTTTTATTACTCAACAAATCTCAAAAGAATTGGACATACAGTTTTTATCAAAAGGAATTTATTTTATTAAAATATCTACTGAAAATGGTATCTTTGCCACGAAATTTCTGAAAGAATAATGATTAAAAATTTACTATCCCTACTCCTATTATTTGTATTTTTTATTGGGTATTCGCAAATTCCAGTAAACTACTATAGTTCTGCAACTGGAAGTGGTTATACCTTAAAAACCCAATTAAAAAACATCATTAAAAATGGACATATTGACCAAGGTTATGGCTCTTTATATGATGGGTATATAAAAACGGATAATGATAATTTTTATGAAAATGATAATACAGTTTTGGATATGTATTCTGAAAATCCAAACGGAAATGATCCATACAATTATCAACACAATCAAAGAAATTGCGGAAATTACAATTCAGAAAACGACTGTTATAACAGAGAACATGTTTTTCCACAAGGTTTTTTTAATGAAAATCTTCCAATGCGGTCAGATATTCATCATGTAATTCCTACAGATGGTTATGTAAATTGGAGAAGAAGCAATTTTCCTTTTGGTGAAGTTTCTAATGCAAGTTGGACTTCTGATAACGGCTCAAAAGTTGGTACAAATACTTTTGACAGTTTCAAAGGAACTGTTTTTGAACCCATCAATGAATTTAAGGGCGATATTGCAAGGATGTTATTATACTTTGCAACTCGTTATGAAGATGAAGTTTTGAATAGTTCTTGGGATGATCACGATAGCTCTGAAAGTAATCCTTTAAATGGAAGTAAAAACCAATTTTATGAAAGTTGGTATATTCGATTATTACACAAATGGCATATTCAAGATCCTGTAAATCAGAGAGAAATTGTAAGAAACAATGAAGCTTACAAATACCAAGGAAATAGAAATCCATTTATTGACCATCCAGAATATGTTGCCCAAATTTGGGGAAATGTTCTTTCTACAAAAATAGTTGATTTAGATAATTCCGTAAAAATGTATCCAAATCCCTCAGAAGGAAATTCACTTTTTTTCAAAACCTCTGAAACTGTAACTATTCAGATTTTTACGATTTTAGGAAAACAAATACTGTCTCAAAAGATTGATGAATCAACTTCTCAAATGGATATCACCTCACTAAAATCAGGAATTTATTTGGTGAAAATTTCCTCTAGTAAAATTTCTATTACTAAAAAGTTGATTAAAAAATAAGGATTTTCTAAAATTTAACTTTTGTTCAAAACATCGTGAATAACTCCTAAATTTCTGTGAAGTTATGCGTTAGAAATCATTTGAAAAAAAGTAAATTTGCACTTTATTTTTAATCAAATTAGCAATCCATGATTCATTTCTTTGGCGATCAAAAAACAACCTTATTTGCTGTTCAATCTTCTCAAGAATTTTCAAACGAAACTATTTCAAAATTGACTTGGTTGTTTGGGAATCAACCCAAAATAAACGTGGCGTCTATTGACGCCTTTTTTATTGGACCTAGAGCTGCCATGATTTCTCCTTGGAGTACAAATGCTGTTGAAATTACCCAAAATATGGGCATTTCTGGCATCATCAGAATTGAAGAGTTTACAGCTTGTTCCTATGATTTCGCTGAGTATGATCCTATGATTTCAGAGAAATTTAAAGGATTGCATCAATCTATTTTTACCATCAATATCCAACCAGAACCTGTTTTAGAGATTGAAAATATTGCTACTTACAATAAGCAAGAAGGATTGTCATTAAGTGATGAAGAAGTTCAGTATTTAGAGAATGTTGCAAATAAAATTGGCAGAAAACTGACTGATTCCGAGGTTTTTGGATTTAGTCAAGTAAACTCAGAACATTGTCGTCATAAAATTTTTAACGGAACTTTTGTCATTGATGGAGAAGAGCAACCCACTTCATTATTCAAAATGATTAAGGAAACTTCTAAGCAACATCCTAATGATATTGTGTCCGCATATAAAGATAATGTGGCATTTATAAAAGGACCAAAAGTGGATCAATTTGCTCCAAAGACTGCTGATAAACCAGATTTTTACCAAATTACTTCTTATGATTCTGTCATTTCTTTAAAAGCAGAAACACACAATTTTCCAACCACTGTAGAACCATTTAATGGAGCTGCAACGGGTTCAGGAGGAGAAATCAGAGACAGATTGGCAGGCGGAAAAGGATCGATTCCTTTGGCTGGAACCGCTGTTTATATGACTTCTTATTCTCGTTTGGAAAAAGATAGACCCTGGGAGCAGCAATTTGAAGCTAGAAAATGGTTGTATCAAACTCCAATAAATATTTTAATCAAAGCTTCAAATGGGGCTTCTGATTTTGGAAATAAATTTGGTCAACCTCTGATTTGTGGCTCTGTTTTCACATTTGAGCATGATGAAAATTCAGATAATTTTTCAGTAAACCCAAGAAAATTAGGCTATGATAAAGTTATTATGCAAGCTGGAGGAATTGGTTATGGAAAAGCAACTCAAGCAATCAAAGAAAGTCCAAAAGAAGGAGATAAAATCGTTATTTTAGGAGGTGAAAATTATAGAATTGGGATGGGTGGTGCTGCAGTTTCATCTGCAGATACCGGAGAATTTGCGTCTGGAATTGAATTAAATGCTGTACAACGTTCCAATCCTGAAATGCAAAAACGTGCTGCAAATGCGATTCGTGGAATGGTGGAAAGTGAAGAGAATTTTATCGTTTCAATTCATGATCATGGCGCTGGAGGCCACCTAAATTGCTTGTCAGAATTGGTAGAAGAAACTGGTGGAAATATTGATTTAGACAAATTGCCAATTGGTGATCCAACTTTATCAGCCAAAGAAATTATTGGCAACGAATCTCAAGAAAGAATGGGATTGGTGATTGCGGAAAAAAATATAGAAATCCTTCAAAAAATTGCTGCACGTGAACGCTCACCAATGTATACTGTTGGGACTGTGACTGCCAATAAAAGATTTACTTTCGAATCGAAAAAAAATCATCAAAAACCAATGGAATTCGCCTTAGAAGACATGTTTGGTTCATCACCCAAAACTATTTTGACTGATAAAATCATTCAAAGAAATTATAAAAATTCGGACTACAAATCAGAAAAAATCTATGAATATTTAGCTCAAGTTTTACAATTAGAGGCAGTTGCTTGCAAAGATTGGTTAACTAATAAAGTGGACAGATGTGTGGGGGGAAAAGTTGCTAAACAACAATGTTTGGGCGCTTTGCAGTTGCCTTTGAACAATGTGGGCGTGATGGCTTTGGATTATAGAGGAAAAGAAGGAATTGCTACAAGTATTGGCCACTCTCCTATTTCAGGATTGATTGATGCTGAAGCCGGCAGTAGAAATGCCATAACTGAAGCTCTAACAAACATTGTTTGGGCGTCTTTAAAAGACGGATTGCATTCAGTTTCATTGTCAGCAAACTGGATGTGGCCTTGCAAAAATGAAGGTGAAGATGCACGATTATACAAAGCTGTAAAAGCAGTTTCTGAATTTGCTATTGAATTAGGAATCAATGTCCCAACTGGAAAAGATTCGCTTTCTATGAAGCAAAAATATTCGAATGAAGAAGTAATTTCTCCAGGTACAGTAATCATTTCTGCTGCTGCAAATTGTAGTGAAATAACCAAAGTGGTAGAACCTATTTTGCAAATTGATGGAGGAAATATTTATTATATCAACCTTTCTCAAGATGCGTATAAATTAGGAGGAAGTTCTTTCAACCAAATTTTAAACACCATTGGAAATGAAACTCCCGATGTAAAAAATGTGGGATTCGTAAAAAAAACGTTCAATCTACTTCAAAAATTTATCAAAAATGACCAAATCAATAGTGGTCATGACATTGCTTCTGGCGGATTGATTACGACTTTGTTAGAATTGTGTTTTGCAGAATTAAATTTAGGAGCTGAATTTGACCTTTCGATTTTGAATGAAAACGATGTGATAAAGTTGCTTTTTGCTGAAAATGCAGGATTGGTTTTTCAGGCAAGCGCTACTATTGAAGAAGAATGCAAGCAAAATGGCATTGAAATTTTCAATATTGGAAAAGCCACAAATTCAGGAAAAGTTATCATTAAAAACAACAAAGATATATTTACTTTTGATGTTGCTAAAACCAGAGATATTTGGTATAAAACTTCTTACTTATTAGACCAAAAACAAACTGCAAATAACTTAGCAACAGCTCGTTATCAAAATTATAAAAAGCAACCGTTGCAATTCACTTTTCCTAAAAATTTCACCGGAAAATTAGCAGATATTGTTGGAAAAAATACTCCGATAAATCAACGTCCGAAAGCAGCTATCATTCGTGAAAAAGGGTCCAATTCGGAACGTGAAATGGCAAATGCAATTTATTTGGCAGGTTTTGATGTTAAAGATGTTCACATGACCGATTTGATTTCTGGAAGAGAAACTTTGGAAGATATTCAGTTTATTGGTGCTGTTGGAGGATTTTCAAATTCGGATGTTTTAGGTTCTGCAAAAGGTTGGGCTGGTGCATTTTTATACAATGAAAAAGCAAACAAAGCACTTAAAAATTTCTTTGAAAGAAAAGATACTTTGTCTGTGGGAATTTGCAATGGATGTCAACTTTTTATGGAGTTAGAACTCATTAATCCTAAGCACAAAGTTCATGGAAAAATGCATCATAATGATTCTAAAAAACACGAAAGTTCTTTTACTTCAGTGAAAATTCAGGAAAATAATTCAGTAATGCTTTCAAGTTTGGCAGGCACAACTTTAGGGGTTTGGATTTCGCATGGAGAAGGAAAATTCCACTTGCCAGAAACTGAAGAAAATTATCAAATTGTTGCAAAATATGGATATGAAACCTATCCAAATAATCCAAATGGTTCTGATTTTAATACAGCAATGTTGTGTGATCAAACAGGACGTCATTTGGTGACAATGCCACATATTGAACGTTCCACTTTTCAGTGGAATTGGGCAAACTATCCAAAAGGTAGAAAAGACGAAGTTTCTCCTTGGTTGAAAGCTTTTGTAAATGCTAGAAAATGGATTGAAAAACAGTAATTCTTAAATAATATATCCATATTATAATATTTCACTAAAAAAAAGGCATTACCTGTTGTTTTTTTTTTAAAAAAAATTAAGTAAATTATGCGGAATAAAAATGAGAAAAATGTCAACTACTATCACTCGCATTTTTGATTTTGCCTATTATCAATTGGAAAATCATCCATCAAAAAGATGTTTTAATTATAAAAATGAGCAAAAATGGGAAGCAATTTCCACTGAAAAATACATTTCTGATGCAACTAAAGTAAGTAGTTCATTATTGAATTTGGGCATAAAACCTTCTGATAAAATTGCAGTAATTAGTTCAAATAACAACCCAAATTGGCATATTTTAGATATTGGAATTTTGCAAGTTGGAGCTCAAAATGTCCCTTTATATGCAACTTTGTCTGAAAAAGATTACGAATATATTTTAAATCATTCCGATGCAAAATATTGTTTTGTTTCTGACAATGATTTGTATCAAAAAGTAATTTCTATTCAAAACAAAACGCAACTTAAAAAAGTATTTTCTCTTGAAAATAGTAACACTAATTATGATTGGAATTCATTTTTAAAAATTGGAACTTCTAGCGATTTTATTGATGAAATTTCAACATTAAAAAAATCAGTAAAACCGTCGGATTTAGCGACAATTATTTATACTTCAGGAACTACAGGAACACCAAAAGGTGTAATGTTAACCCATGAAAATATTGTTTTTACAGTTTTAAAAACTGCAAAAAGAATTGATTTAACAGAAAATAACTCAAAAATTATCAGCTATTTACCTATTTGTCATATTTTTGAGAGAGCAGCATCTTATTATAACCAATTCATGGGTTTTGAAATTTATTTTGCTGAAAGTATCGACAAACTTGGTGAAACCATCAAAGAAGTAAAACCACATTATTTGGCAGTTGTTCCAAGATTATTGGAAAAGATTTTTGATAAAATTATTGACAAAGGGAGTCAGTTAAATGGAATTAAAAAAGGATTGTTTTTTTGGGCTTTACATTTAGCAGAAAAATACGAACCATTTCAAAAAAATGGCTTTTGGTTTGATGTTCAATTACAAATTGCCGAAAAATTAATTTTTTCAAAATGGAAAGAAGCTTTGGGTGGAAACTTGCAATTTATGATTTCAGGAAGTGCGCCTTTGCAAGAACGTTTAATTCGGATTTTTACTGCAGCAGGAATTACCATTTTTGAAGGTTATGGCTTGACAGAATCTTCTCCTGCAGGAACATTAAATGAACTGAAAAACAACGGTTTTAAAATTGGAACCGTTGGAAAACCTCTGGAAGACGTTGAACTAAAAATTGCAGAAGATGGTGAGATTTTAATCAAAGGAAAAAATATAATGTTGGGATATTATAAAAATCCAACTTTAACAAATGAAACTATTATTAATGGATATTTACACACGGGTGATATTGGAACTATTGACGAAGATGGTTTTTTAAAAATTACTGACAGAAAGAAGGAGATTTTTAAAACTTCTGGAGGAAAATATATTGCACCTGCAGCCTTGGAAAGTGAGTTTAAACAATCGAGATTTATTGAGCAAATAATGGTCATTGGAGAATCTGAAAAAATGCCTGCTGCTTTGATTCAATTGAACTTTGAGTTTATAAAAAATTGGGGAATACGTCATAACCATAGCATTATTGATATCACTTCTGATAAAAAAATACTTAAAAGAATTCAAAAAGAAGTAGACTTTTATAATCTCAAATTTGGCAAGTGGGAACAGATTAAAAAATTTGAAATTACGCCTGATGAATGGACAATTGATTCAGGACATTTGACGCCCACAATGAAAATGAAACGAAAAGTTATCCAAGAAAAATATAAAAACTTAGTCCAAAAAATATATAATTCATAAAATATCAAGTAGTTTCATAAGTATTTGCAAAAGAGAGGTAAATTTATTACTTTGGCGTATCATAAAATGAACAATATGCAAACAGGAATTAGTAGATTATTTGATATCCCTTATTTTCAACTTCATACGTATAACCTCAAAAATGCATTTTCTACAAAATATGAAGGAAAATGGAATTCCATTTCATCCAAAGAATATGTAGATTTATCCAATCAATTGAGCAGAGGTTTATTAAAATCGGGAGTAAAACCCAATGACAAAATTGCCATTATTTCAACCACCAATAGAACTGAGTGGAATATTTGCGACATTGCTTTATTGCAATTGGGTGCACAAACTGTCCCAATTTACCCAACAATTTCTAAAGAGGATTATGAATATGTCATCAATCACTCAGAATCTATTTACTGTTTTGTTTCAGATATCACTGTGATTGAAAAAATAAATCAAATTAAAGCAAACACTCAATTAAAAGGTATTTTTACTTTTGATGATATCAAAGGAGAAAAAAGTTGGAAAGAACTCTTAGAATTAGGAAAAGATGATAGCAATCAAGAAGAAGTTGAAACCAGAAAAAACGCAGTAAAATCAACTGATTTAGCCACCATTATTTATACTTCTGGAACAACTGGAAAGCCAAAAGGGGTTATGTTGACACATGATAATATTGTTCAAAATGTGATTTGTTCAAAACAAAGAGTGCCACTTGAATATGGAAATTCGAAAGCATTAAGCTTTTTGCCTGTTTGTCATATTTTTGAACGCATGATTTTATATTTATATCAATATTGTGGTGTTGACATTTATTTTGCAGAATCTATTGAGAAATTATCTGAAAATGCACAAGAAGTAAAGCCTGATGTGATGACAGCCGTGCCAAGATTGTATGAAAAAATCTATGACAAAATTGTTTTAAAAGGTGGAGATTTAAATGGAATTAAAAAGAAATTATTTTTCTGGGCCTTAGATTTGGGTTTAAAATATGAGCCTTATGGAGCAAATGGTTGGTGGTATGAAAAACAATTAGGACTTGCACGAAAACTTATTTTCTCAAAATGGCAAGCAGCCTTAGGTGGTAATTTAAAATTAATGGTTTCTGGAAGTGCAGCTTTACAAGCAAGGTTAACAAGGGTTTTTGCAGCTGCAGGAATGCCAATTATGGAAGGTTATGGATTAACTGAAACTTCTCCAGTTGTATCGGTAAATGATCAAAATAATACTGGTTTTAGAGTAGGAACTGTTGGGAAAATTATTGATGGAATTGTAGTTAAAATTGCAGAAAATGGTGAAATTTTAGTAAAAGGTCATAATGTAATGCAAGGATATTATAAAGATCCTGAAAAAACTGCAGAAGCATTAAAAGACGGTTTTTTTCATACTGGAGATAAAGGAGAATTTGATAAGGATGGATTTTTAAAAATCACAGGAAGAACTAAAGAAATGTTTAAAACTTCTGGTGGAAAATATATAGTTCCACCATTATTAGAGGGGGAATTAAAACAGTCTTTATTTATAGAACAAATTATGGTTGTTGGAGAAGGTGAAAAAATGCCAGCTGCAATTATCCAACCAAATTTTGAATATTTAAAAGATTGGGCAAAAGATCAAAAGATTACTTTTTCATCAAATAAAGATTTGATTGAAAATCCGAAAGTGATTCAAGAAATTCAAAATGCTATAAATATTTGTAATGAAAAATTCGGTCATTGGGAACAAATAAAACGTTTCGAATTAACCTCTAATGAATGGACAATTGATGGTGGTCAATTAACTCCAACAATGAAAATGAAACGTGAGGTCATTAAAGAAATTTATAAAGATTTATACGAAAAAATGTATCGTTTTTAAACTATTTTTTACATAAAATATTACTAGTGAAATAACTAAAAAAATTAATGTAAAATTTTAAATAATAATTCTTTCAAAATATCTTCTTGTGATTGATTCGCTCCAACACCTTTACTTTTCACATCTGCATCTCTCAAAAAGGAAATAATAGATGTTACTTTTTGGATGGGGTAATTTCTTGCTGCCAAAAAATATTCATCCACAAAATAAGGATTGATTCCCAGAGCTAAAGCAACTGATTTCTTTGATTTATCCAGTAAACCATGAAAAAAAAACAACTGTGTAAAAAAAGTATTTAACAACGAAATCGTAACAACCAAAGGATTATTTTTTGAATTTTCAGAAAAATAATTGATAATTCTGTTCGCTCTCAAAGTGTTTTTCTCTCCTACTGCTTTTCGTAATTCAAAATTATTAAAGTCTTTTGAAATTCCAATATTTTCCTCTATATGTTTGTCATTGATAATGCTTCCCTCTGAAAGAATCAACATCAATTTATTCAGTTCATTAGAAATTTTACTCAAATCCGTTCCCAAGAACTCAATCAACATCAATGCTGCTTTTGGCTCAATTTGATATTTTTTACCACTTAAAACTCTTCTAATCCAATCAGAAACTTGATTTTCATACAATTTTTTACTTTCAAAAATCAGCCCTGATTTGGAAATTACTTTGTGTAATTTTTTTCTTTTATCAAGCGTTTTATATTTATAATTGAAAACTAATACTGTTGAAGGTTGAGGATTTTCAGCATAGAAAACTAAATTTTCAATATTTCTGCTTAAATCTTGTGCTTCTTTCACAATAATTACCTGCCTTTCAGCCATAATTGGATACCGTTTTGCAGCAGAAATAATATCTTCAATAGTTACATCTCTTCCATACATCACTTGCTGATTAAACCCTTTTTCAGACTCATCAAGAATATTTTTCTCGATAAAATCAGAAATCTGATCAATATAATAAGGTTCCTCTCCCATTAAAAAATAAATAGGTTTGATGTTTTTTCTTTTTATATCTGCTACAATGTCTTTTATTTCGTTCATTTTAGTAATTTTGATTGATGATAAAACTCAATCTTCCAACGTATTCATTCAAACTCAAAAGTAAGGAAAATAAAACGCTTATTTTTGACAAATTCAGGAAAAAATATGTGCTATTAACTCCTGAAGAATGGGTTCGGCAGCATGTTGCTTCTTTTTTATTAGAAGAAAAAAAATATCCAGTTTCTTTGATTTCAATAGAAAAACAATTTCTTGTCAATAATTTGAAAAAGAGAACTGACATCATCATTTTTAATGCATCTGGCAATCCTGAAATCATGGTAGAATGCAAAGCTCCAACTGTAAAAATTACACAAGAAACTTTTGATCAAATTGCCAGATATAATTTAAAAATTAAGGCAAATTATCTTTTTGTGACGAATGGTTTAGACCATTTTTATTGTCAGATAGATTTTGAAAATGAAACCTATATTTTCTTAAAAGAAATTCCTAATTATATTAAGAAAACTTTTTAATTTAACTCAATTTTATAATGTAAATTCGCACACTTGAGAACTGCCATTGTCATATTAAATTGGAACGGAATAAAATTATTGAAGACATTTTTGCCTTCAATAATAAACTTTAGTTCAGAAAAAGCTGTAATTTATGTGGCTGATAATGCTTCTACTGACGATTCCTTAAAGTTTATTAAAGCTTATTATCCCTCCGTAAAAATAATTAAAAATATTTTTAATGGTGGTTATGCAAAAGGATATAACGATGCTTTACAAAATGTAAATGCTGATATTTACTGTTTGATAAATTCGGATGTTGAAGTTACTGAAAATTGGTTGACTCCTGTTTTAGAAGTTTTTGAAAAAGATAAAAATATAGCGATTATTCAACCAAAAATTTTAGATTTTAAAGAAAAAACAACTTTTGAATATGCAGGAGCAGCTGGGGGTTTTATTGACTTTTTTGGATATCCATATTGCAGAGGACGTGTTTTTAATTCATTAGAAAAAGATACCCACCAATTTGATGACATTTCTGAAATTTTCTGGGCTTCTGGTGCTTGTTTTTTTATTCGTTCTGAAGTTTTTCATCAATTAAATGGCTTTGATGAGGATTATTTTGCACATCAGGAAGAAATCGATTTGTGTTGGAGAACGAACAACATTGGTTACAAAATAAATTATGTTGGAACTTCGACGATTTTTCATGTTGGAGGTGCAACTTTAAAAGAAACAAATCCTAATAAAACATTTTTAAACTTTAGAAATAGTTTGCTAAATGTGGTTAAAAATGTTCCTAAAAGATGGTTTTTGATTGTTGTATTTTCAAGATTGGTTTTAGATGGAATTGCAGGAATTAAGTTTTTGATTGAATTGAGACCTATTCACACTTTCGCAATTTTAAGAGCACACCTAAGTTTTTATAAAAATTTAATCCTTTTTTTAAACAAGAGAAGAAAAGTTCAAAAAAAGCAATTCTATTTTTCTCACATCAGTATTGTTTGGCAATATTTTGTTTTAAGAAGAAAAAAATTTGAAAATTTAAAATAACGCTATAAAATATCCAAACTACCTTTTCCTTCTCTTATTATAGTAGGCTCAGTAGTAGTTAAATCGATAATTGTAGATGCGTAATTATCTCCATAACCACCATCAATTACAATATCAACTAAATGGTGCCATTTTTCAAAAATCAATTCTGGATCAGTAGTATATTCAATAATATCATCTTCATCGCGAATTGACATGGAAACAATTGGGTTTCCTAAAGTATCAACTATTGCTCTTGCTATATTGTTATCCGGAATACGAATTCCTACAGTGTCTTTTTTCTTAAATGCTTTTGGTAAATTATTACTTCCTGGCAGAATAAATGTATAAGGCCCTGGTAATGCCCGCTTTAAAATTTTAAAAGTTGGTGTATCAATTTGTTTTACGTAATCTGACAAATGGCTTAAATCGTTACAAACAAATGAAAAATTTGCCTTTTCAAGTTTTACACCTTTTATTTGAGCAATTTTTTCAAGCGCTTTTGTATTAGTAATATCACATCCCAAACCATACACTGTATCTGTGGGATAAATAATTAATCCCCCATTTTTTAATACTTTGACAACCTTATCAATGGTTTTTTGATTTGGGTTTTCGTTATATAACTTGATAAATTCTGCCATAAAATAAAATACAAAAAACTCTAGTTGTTTCCACAATTAGAGCTTAGATTATGTTGGAAAGTTATTAATTTCTATGATTTATCAATCAAACGAAATCCTTCTCCATGAATATTTAAAATTTCTACATTTTCATCATCTTTCAGATATTTTCGTAATTTTGCAATATAAACGTCCATACTTCTTGATGTGAAATAATTGTCATCTCTCCAAATTTTTGTCAACGCTAATTCACGAGGCATTAAATCGTTTTTGTGAATGGCTAACATTCTCAACAATTTGCTCTCTTTTGGAGACAATTTAATTGGTTCTTCAATTGCAGCCGAGGATAAATAACGTAATTTTGAATTGAATGAAAAACCGCCGATTGTAAACTCAAAAATCTGATCTGACTCCGAAGTTTTGTCTGATTCTTTTCGTTGTAAAATTGCTTTAATTTTGTATAATAATACTTCAGAATCAAATGGTTTATTTAGATAATCATCTGCACCAACTGAATATCCTTTCAAAACATCTTCTTTTAAAGTTTTGGCTGTCAAGAAAATAATTGGAATTTCTTTGTTGGTTGCTCGAATGTCTTGTGCTAATGAAAATCCATCTTTACGTGGCATCATTACATCTAAGATACACATGTCATAATCGCTATTTTTGAACATTATCAAACCTTCAATACCATCTTTTGCAAGTGTAACATTGTAGTCATTTAATGCTAAATAGTCTTTTAAAACGGTTCCAAAATTAGGATCGTCTTCTACTAATAAAATCTTTTTACTTCCCATCTTATAATTAATTTAAAGGTAATTTAACTGTGAATATACTTCCTTTTCCTTTCTCACTCTCTACAAATACTGTTCCGTGATGCTTTTCTACGATTTCTTTTACGTAGGCCAATCCCAAACCATGTCCTTTTACATCATGAATATTTCCTTTTTGCTCTCTATAGAACTTATCAAAAGCCATTTTTTGAGCCGCTTTTCCCATTCCAATTCCTTCGTCTTTTATTTTTATAATAAAAAACTTGTTTGTGCTCTCTGTATAAACATCTATTTTAGGTGCTTCACTCGAATATTTAATAGCATTTTCTAACATATTTACAATCACATTCAGTAAATGAAATTCGTTGCCTGAAATTTCCGAAGTAATGGCTTGAAAATGCTTTTCAATACTTCCACCTCTATCATCTATTAACAAACTTATATGGTTAATAGCGTCTTCTATTATGTCTTGAATATCAAAAGTTTCCTTACTAATTGTCAATTGATTCTTTTCTAATCTTGAAATTCGTAATACATTTTCAACTTGCGAATGCATTCTTTTATTTTCGTCGCGAATCATTTTAACGTAACGTAATACTTTTTCAGAATCTACAATAATTTTTGGATTTTTTATGGAATCCAAAGCCAAATTTATAGTTGCAATTGGAGTTTTGAATTCGTGAGTCATGTTGTTTATGAAATCTGTCTTAATTTCAGATATTTTTTTCTGTTTTATTAACTGATATAATGAACTCGAAAAAGCAATAATAATTACAAAAATAAAAAATAATGATAACAATAAAATATTTGAAATTCCTGATAAAATATGGTCATTTTTTGTTGGAAATGTTACATATAAAATATGCTCAGGGCTGTTTTCTGCATCATACAAAAGGGGGTATTCATAGCTTTCTTCAATATTTATCGTATAATATCCAGATTTTAATTCAGTTGCCAAACCTTCATTCGTGTAAACACCATATTTAAAATCTAAATCAATATTAGTTTTTGTAAGTTCCTCTTTAATTGTAGCATTTAATTCTCTATTATTAACTCTTTGATTTAGAGGGTTTAAACGTTTATAATCTTTCATTATTTGAGAAAACTGGCTTTTTTCTAAACTTTTCATCCTTCCTAAAAAGGTATAACGCTCGTTTTCTTCTGAAGTAAAAATATTATCAGGGCTTTTAATAAAAGTGCTTTTAAAAAAATCTTTTTTTCCAGTAAGTCTTGTGAAAATTATTTTTTCATCGTCTAAAAAATCTAAAGGAATTTCAAAATTTTCCTCTAAAACAGTTGTTCCAAAAGTAATTTTTCGATTGTTTGCAGTATCAATTTGCTGAAAAAGATAATTTTTTATCTGCGCATTGTCTGCAAGTATTTTGTGATCGATAAAATCCTGAATTTGAATTTCAATAAGCCTTTCTTCTTTTTCGTTAATTCTCTCAGCAACTCTTCCTAACGATTTTTGAACGTCATTTTTGAACTGTTCTTTTCTACTTTGAACAGCATTATTTATCCAATAAAGTTGAACAGTAATGATTCCAATTAAGGAAACACTCATTAGAACAACAATAATAATAAACATTTTTTTACCCATTGTTTCAAAATTACGTGATAAAAAAATTCAAAATGAACTTTTTTTTAAAAATTAACAAAATTACATTAAATTTAAGTATTTTTTAACAATTACTTTACAGATTCTTAAAAGTAATCTATTTTTTTTGTTAAAATATTATGAATTTTTTTTACTTGATTTTGAGTATTTTCAAGTTCTTCATTCAAAATTATATAATTAGATTGCAATAATTTTGATTCTTCATTCATTTGATTCTTAATCCTGTAAATAACCTCTTCTTTAGTAACATTATCTCTTTCAATTACTCGTTGAATTCTAGTATCTAAATTAGAAAAAACAGAAATAATAACGTCACAAAACTTGTTACTTTTACTCTCAAATAAAATGGCATTTTCATAAATAATAAAAAATTTATCAGCATTTAATTTTACAAATTCTTGAAAGTGTTTTTTTACTTCTGGATGAACAATTGAATTTAATTTTAAGAGTTTTTCAGGGTTGTTAAAAACAATTTTAGAGAGAAATTCTAGTTGTAATTGGTCATTTAAATAAGAATATTCGCCAAACTCGATAATTATTTTTTCTTGAATATTAATCGAAGAATTCATCAATTTTTTTGCTTCAATATCAGCTGTATAAATAGCAATATTAGAAAATTTCGAAAAAAAAATTGCAACTGTAGATTTTCCACTTCCGATACCTCCTGTTAAACCAATAATCATAAGTTATTTTTGAATTAAGAAATCAATTTTATTTGGAATTATTTTTACGTTTCTAACAAATTCTGACTTGAAAATTACTTTAGGAATCAAATAACTTAATCCGTTTTTTTGTGACATTTTAAAATCACATTCAACAACAAAAGACTCTTTAGAAACCCTTGAAAAATTTGATAATGCTACCACATATGTTATTGTAACTGAATCTGAAAGTTTAGTTAATTTTATGTTTGATGGAAGATTTAAAACCTTAAAATGAACTTTTAAACTACCTTGAGTAAATTTATCAACTTTTGCATAAATCTTTGCTTTTGATGCGCTAAACTTTAAATTTTTATTCATTTTAGTCCTGGAAATAAAAACTTTTTTTGAAAAATCACTTTTCTGATTTTTCAAATTTACACTCTCTAAATTCAGAAATTTAATGTCTTTAATTTCATTTTCGTCACCAGAAATAACAATCGAATCTGGAATTACTTTTACATCGCCCAAAAGATCGTATCCAACATGATAATTGATGTTCAAATTAGGTTTTAAAGCCACTTTTTTTGATGCTAAAAATCCAACATTTACAAACATTGTATCTTTTAAAATACTTTCAACAAATACGCCTGAAGTTAACTGTTTTTGAATTTCAGACAATTGGTTTTTTGGAAAAAAGTAAAATAAGGTAGCCTTTTTTTGATTTATTTTTGAAACATCCAAATTGATGCTTTTTTGTAAAATTTGTATCCAAAAAAGCTTAAATCCAGTGGCTTTTATAAAGATTTTAATTTGTTTTGTATTTGTTTCAAGAATAATGTTTTTTTGAGGAATATTTTTAAAATTAACATCATAAGAAATCACAGTTTTGTACTCTTTTGAAAAAGTAATCAACACCCAAATAAAAAATGAGGCAATTAAAAACCCTATAAATGTTTTTGGAATTTTTTTTTCAGATTTCAATTTATAAATGTTGTTTTTAAATATGATTTAAAACAAAAAAAGTGAACTTCACCAAAAAAGAAAAAGTTCACTTTATTATTTTATACTTGTGATTTTAACTTTTTTCTGACACGTTCACTTTTTTACTCAATTCCATTGAAATTGCAGAACGCTCAAACTTGATTTTTCCTGCAGCTGTTTCTATAGTAACTGTATTGTCAGCTTCGTGAATCTCAGCAATTTTTCCGTGAATTCCACTAGAAGTGACCACTTTACCACCCTTTTTAATTTCTGCTTGAAAAGCTTTTTCTTTTTTCTGACGAGTCATTTGTGGACGAATCATAAAAAAATATAACACTAAAATCATTGCTAAGAAAGGCAGCATACTTGAAATACCTCCTGATAATTGTAAAAAAATAATTGAAAACATATCGTTAATTTGTTTTTGGAATTACAGAACCTTTCAGTGTTAAAACTTCTCTTCCTGATTCAGTATTTGTAGTTAAAGTAATAGTTTTGTTTTGTCTGTTTGGCTTTCCAGCAGTATCAAAAGAAACTTCAATATCTCCAGAATCTCCAGGTTTTATTGGTTCTTTTGGCCAAGTTGGCACTGTACATCCACAAGAAGCTTGAGCATTTGTAATAATCAAATCTGTATTTCCAGTATTGGTTACTTTGAATACAGTTTCTACAATGTCACCTTCATTTACAGTTCCAAAATCAAATTCTTCCTTGTCAAAACCAATGGTTGCAGCACCTTTTTTAATTTCATTATCTCTTGATGAAGCGCTTTCTAAATTATCTTTATTGATTTTATTTTTAGCATCTCCGTTTACACAAGAAAAAGTTAAAAAAATAGCAATCAAAAAAGTTATTAAAATGGATATTTTTTTCATGTTTTTAAAGTTTTTGTAAAAGTAATAAATATTTTTCAATAGCGAGATTATAATAGTCCTCTTCCAATTTTTTCAATTCTTTTATCTCTTTCAAATTCTTTAGAAATTTTATCTAAAACACCATTTATGAAAAAGCTGCTTTTTTGAGTTGAATAATCTTTTGCTATTTCAATATATTCATTAATTGAAACTTTTACGGGAATCGAAGGGAAATTTAAAAATTCGGTAATTGCCATTTTGATAAGAATCATATCAATATCTGCAATTCTATCTGTTTCCCAATTTGGAGTTTTAGAAGCAATTTCTTTTTCATAAATATGCTGTTTTAAAAAAGTTTTATTGAACAATTCCAACACAAAATCTTCATCATCTTTGTTTTTATATAAACTTTCTAAAATAAATGTAGCGTTGTTTTTTGATTTACTCAATGTTTTCATAACCCAAGTATTTACGAAAGGAATATCATCTACCCAAGTAATCATTTTATCTTCATAATACTCAGCTAGTTTTTGATTTGGAGCAATAATTTCTCTAAAAAAATCAATCACAAACGAACGATCTACATTAAAAGAATTTTCAAAGGTGTCAAGATAATTTCTATAAATTTCGCTTTTCAACAATTCCTCATAAATTATTTTTACATATTCACTATCAACTTCCCAATTGTTCAATTTGTTGATTTCATAATAACTTTCTAAACCAACACTATTTTTGATAGCATCAATTAAAACATTATTTAAAATTTTAGTATTTGGAGTTAAATCTTCTTTTGTGGCAAGCATTTTCTTTTTAGAAATTGCTATTTTTTTTTCGGTAAGTTTTTGAACTTCTATAATCATCAAAAGATTAAGCACGTATAAATCGAACATTTTTAAAATACTGTGTTTTAAAAATTTGCCCTCTTTTACAACATCATCATTTTTAGATTGTTGCATGGCATACATTGATTGCATTACTTTAACTCGAATATGTCTTCTATTAATCATCGAAAAGAACTTAAATAAAATTGCATTTTTTGCCTTGCAAAATTAGTATTATTTTCGTTTTTGAGTCACTTATTTTTAATTCTTTTTTAAGAAATGAATTCCCATTGAAACTTGTATCTTCGTGCACTATTTTTATCTAAAAATTCTTTTGAAAGCACTACAGCACTTAAACAAGTATTTAGCAAAATATAAATGGCGAATTTTAATTGGATTGTTAATCACAGTTCTTTCAAAAATTTTAGCTTTAAAAATTCCACAGATTATCAGACAATCATTGAATGTTGTTGAAGAATATCAACAAGGAATTCTGAATGATGTTGCTGAAGTGAAAAAAACGTTGCTAATAAATGTGCTAATTATTATTGGTGTTGCATTATTAAGTGGATTTTTTACTTATTTAATGAGACAAACCATAATTGTGACTTCGAGATTGATAGAATTCGATCTGAAAAATGAAATTTATCAACAATATCAAAGACTTTCACTAAATTTTTATAAAAAAAATAGGACTGGAGATTTGATGAATCGGATCAGTGAAGATGTCTCAAAAGTTCGAATTTATGTGGGTCCTGCAATCATGTATACCATGAATATGTTGGTCCTTTTTATTGTTGGTTTTGCACAAATGCTAAAAGTTGACGTTACATTGACACTTTATACATTAATACCATTTCCACTTTTATCAATTTCAATTTTTGTATTAAGCAGAATTATCAATCAGAGAAGTACCATTGTGCAGCAATATTTATCAAAATTAACAACTTTTAATCAAGAGTTTTTGTCGGGAATAAATGTGGTAAAATCTTATGGAATTGAGAAATCAATCATCAAAGAATTTGATATTGTTGCTAATGAAAGTAAGGAAAAAAACATTCGTTTGCAACATGTTAATGCACTTTTTTTTCCATTGATGGTTTTATTGATTGGGATAAGTAATTTATTGGTAATTTATGTTGGAGGAAATTTATACATAGAAGGTAAAATCCAAATTGGTGTTGTTGTTGAGTTTCTACTGTATGTAAATATTTTAACTTGGCCCGTGGCTGTTGTTGGTTGGGTAACCTCAATGGTTCAAGAGGCTGAGGCATCACAAGAAAGAATAAATGAGTTTTTAAATGAAGTCCCAGAAATTGAAAATAACAATGCAGCGCATATTGAAATTCAAGGAAAAGTTTCTTTTAAAGACGTTACCTTTACGTATGAAGATACCAATATTACTGCTTTAAAAAATATCAATTTCACAGTAAATTCAGGTGAAACATTAGCAATTTTAGGAAATACAGGTTCAGGAAAATCAACAATTATTGAATTAATATCAAGATTATATGACGTTTCTGAAGGTGAAGTTTTACTAGATGATAAACCAATCAAAGAAATCAATTTGAATGATGTAAGAAGTCAAATTGGTTTTGTACCTCAAGACCCATTTTTATTTTCTGATACAATTGAAAATAATATCAAATTTGGTAAAAATGACGCCACAGAAGATGAAATTATTAACGCAGCAAAAAATGCAGTTGTTCATGACAATATTATTGATTTTACAAACGGTTATAAAACGATTTTAGGCGAGCGTGGAGTAACATTATCTGGAGGACAGAAACAGCGAGTTTCGATTGCAAGAGCGATTATTAAAAACCCAAAAATTCTTATTTTTGACGACTGTTTATCGGCAGTTGATACTGAAACAGAAGAGAAAATTTTGGCAAATCTTGAAAAAGTTTCGAAAAGTAAAACAACTTTTATAATTAGTCATAGAGTGTCATCAGCAAAAAATGCAGATAAAATTATTGTTTTGGAACATTGTAAAATTATCCAACAAGGAACTCACAATCAATTAATAAAAGTCAATGGGTATTATAAAAACTTGTATGAACAACAACTTTTAGAAAAAGAAATTTAATGTTTATGTTAACCAAGTAAAATATTTTATTAGATTTGTACATATCATAAACGAAATTTTAACAACAATTTTAAAAGAATTATGGCAGACAGAGTTGAACAAGAAGAAATTTTTTCACAGGTTTTAAGAGCAGGAAGAAGAACGTATTTTTTTGATGTAAGATCCACAAAAGCAGATGATTATTACTTAACAATTACTGAAAGTAAAAAATTCACACATGATGATGGTTCTTTTCATTACCAAAAACACAAAATTTACCTTTACAAAGAAGATTTTATCGATTTTCATGAAATGTTAACAAAAGCAACTGATTATATTTTGAACGAAAAAGGTGATGAAGTAATTAGTGAACGTCATCAAAAGGATTTCAAAAAAGAAGATGAGGATGAGGAAGATGAGGAAGTGAAAACTTCAAGCAGTTTCACTGACATTTCTTTTGAAGATATTTAATAATCAAATTTGATTTTTTTTAAAATTAAAGGCTGATTATAAAAATAATTTTTAATTCATTTTAAAGTCCTAAAAGAAAAACCTGCAACGCAATTTTTTACAGGTTTTCATACTATGATTTGAAATAGCATTTATTTATGACATTCCACCATCTACAGAAAGCGTTTGCCCTGTGATGTAAGAACTCATGTCTGAAGCTAGGAAAACACAGGAATTTGCAATATCTTCTGGCTGTCCTCCTCTTTTTAAAGGAATGGAATCTCGCCAACCTTGCACTACTTTTTCATCTAATTTATCTGTCATTTCAGTTTCAATAAAACCAGGAGCAATCACGTTGCTTCGTACATTTCTTGAACCTAATTCCAAGGCAACAGATTTCGAAAAACCGATAATTCCAGCTTTTGAAGCAGCATAATTTGCTTGACCCGCATTTCCTTTTAACCCAACCACAGAACTTATATTGATAATTGAGCCATTTCGTTGTTTCATCATTGGACGAATCACTGCTTTAGTTAAATTAAATACTGATTTTAAATTCACCTCAATTACGGAATCAAAATCCTCCTCAGAAATTCGCATTAAAAGGTTGTCTTTGGTAATTCCTGCATTGTTTACCAAAATATCAATAGTACCAAATTCTTCCAATACATTTTTTACCAATTCCTGAGCAGCATCAAAATTAGCTGCATTGGATTGATACCCTTTTGCTGAAATTCCAAATGATTTTAATTCATTTTGCAAGGCAGTTGCAGCTTCTACTGAAGAGTTAAACGTAAAAGCAACATTGGCTCCTTGTTTGGCAAATTCAATCGCAATTCCTCTTCCAATTCCTCGAGTAGCTCCAGTGATGATCGCTGTTTTATTTTCTAAAAGTTTCATTTTATTCATGTTTAAAGTTCCAAAGATAGTTTTTTTTAAGAAAAAAATTTTTTGAAAGCATGTTTTAATTATTTTTGTAAAATAGAAACTATTGTGCTATGGATCAATAAAATAGCTTTAAAAACTAACTAATCAAAATTCTATCTTATGAAAAAAAAAATTACACTAATGCTATTATTGGCATCAATTGTAACATTTTCACAATCGATTAATTACAAAAATGCCTCTTCGAAAATAGGAAGTAACTTTTATGAAATCGTCGCAAAAAAGCGTGCTGAAATCAAAAATCTACACGCTAAAAAAGTCGTTTCAAGATCAGACATCAAGGCAATGAAACATTTTGAAAGATGGGCTTATTATTGGAGAGACCGCGTAAATGCTGATGGGTCTTTTCCCTCGGCTTTGGAAGGTTGGAAAAATGCTGGCTTACTTGGTGGAAAATCAGTTTTGAATCAAAATCAATCAAAATTGTCTCAAGAGAACTGGACAAATATTGGTCCTCAAAGCAATCCTGATGCAAATGGTTATCCAAATCCACCAAAATTAGGCAGATTGAATGCTTTTTGGAGATATGTAAATGCAGGAAATGCCAATAATAATGTGCTAATTGTAGGTGCTCCAACTGGAGGCATATGGAAATCGATAGATAATGGCGCAACTTGGTCTCCAAAATTTGACACTTTTGCAGGTATTGGAATTACTGATATCAAAGGCTCATCAACTTCAACCACAAGTCCAGGCGTTTTGTACGCAACAACAGGTGACTATGATGGACTCACAGCTCTCAATTCTATTGGAGTGTATAAATCTACTGATATGGGGGAATCTTGGACTGCAACAGGATTGAATTTGAGCTTGACCGAAGAAAAATTGTTGGGGCATTTGGTAGTGATCGACGACAACACAGTAGTGGCTGCTACTGCCAATGATATTATGAGAACTGCTGATGGTGGTGCTACTTGGAACTCTGTTTATACTCTTGGTGGAGGTAACGTGTATTTTGGAAGAATGGCTGCTCACGGATCAACTATTGTGGCAACAGATGCTTATGAAGGCGTTTATTTTTCTACTGATCATGGAATTAATTGGACTGAAATGATATCAGCCAATGCATATGGAAAATATGCCGTAACTGCGGATGAAAACGGAAACTTTTTTATTCAAGACAAAACAGGACAAATAAAAGCTTTAAGTTTGGCAGGTGCGGGTTCCGTAACGAATGTTGGAATAAAACCTGCTGATTATGATCCACAATGGGGATATAATCAAGTTTTGGTGAAAAGAAATGGTTTTTTCTTGGAAGGTTCTGTAAACGCAAATTCAAGTAATGACAATGGTGCAAGTTGGTATACTTCATTAAATGGATACAAAACAGATGCTAGTGATCCTGGAGTTTATGTACATCCTGATCATCATCAAGCAGGATATTTAGATGAAGGTCTGTCTTTTTGGAGTGCCAACGATGGAGGCTTGTATTTTATCAATTATAGCAGCCCAACAGACCAATCACCAACCACAGTGTATAAATCAAATGGTGTTGTGGTGACTCAAATTTATACGATTTCTATCAATCCATCCTCTGGAAATAATGATGATTTTATGATGGCAAATCAAGATAATGATGGATTTAGTAAAGAAAACGGAACTTGGGTAAGTGTCGAAGTTGGTGATGGTGTTTGCTCTGCAATTGATTATACAAATTCTGGAATTCGTTATTTAGGTGGTCAATATGGGTATTTAACTCGCTCAGACAATACAGGTTATTCAGGAAATTTTGAGGGAAATCCAATTCCAAAACCCGCTGACGGAGAATTTGTTTGGCCTTTTAGTTTGCATACTTCAACTTCTACAACCGCTTTTGGTGGTTTTGATGATTTGTATAAATCAACAAATATTTCAACCACAATGAGTCAAAACCCAAATGATATTTGGACAAAATTAAATGCGGGAGTTGGAAGCCCAACTTCATTTGACAATCAAGGAGAATTTATAGCTGTTGTTGGTACAGATGGAATTTCTCAATCAAGTAATGGTGGAAATTCTTGGATTGCCATGACACAACCTGCGGGTCAGCTAGTAAAC
Organism: Flavobacteriaceae bacterium UBA2540; assembly: GCA_002340765.1. Taxonomy (GTDB): domain Bacteria; phylum Bacteroidota; class Bacteroidia; order Flavobacteriales; family Flavobacteriaceae; genus Polaribacter. Next base: position 56,605 of record DDMS01000060.1, read on the forward strand.
TCATTTTCTATTGATGCAGCAAGTACTTCTGGAAATACAATCTACGCTACTGTTGTGGCTTATAATGCAAATAACAAAGTATTTAAATCTACCAATGGTGGCGCAACTTGGACAAATATCTCAGGAGATTTGCCAAATATTTTGATGAAAAAAATATTATTCAAACAAAATCAAAGTAGTGAATATCTATTCGTTGGTACTGAATTGGGAGTTTATTTCAGTATTAATGGAGGAACAAATTGGAGTAAATTAGGTGCAAATCTTCCAAATGTGATTGTAAACGATTTGAAAATAAATTATTTAAATGATAAATTATACATCGGAACTTATGGAAGAGGTCTGTGGGAAATCAACATAGCCAATGAAACTTTAGGTACTGAGGAAGTTGGCTTTGATACCAAACCAACTATTTATCCAAATCCTGTAAATGACAATCGTTTAAATGTTCGTTTGTCTTCAATGAACGCTCCTGTTGACTATGTTATTTATAATGTTGTGGGCGGTGTTGTTTCAAGAGGCACTTTCAAACAGATAGAAAATAAAGTTGCTTTGGAACACATCTCTAAAGGAATGTACATTCTTAAATTGAGTGAGGGAAATAAGGTATTTACTCATAAATTTGTTGTTCAATAAATGAAGTTACTAAAATCAACTGGAATATTATTTGGAATTACTTTTGTATTACTCTCTTGTAGTAGTGCAAAGGTAATTTCTACTGAAAAAATTGAAGTAATTCCTGGAGTTATCAATTCGGAATTGTATTACAGATTTGTAATAGAAATTAAAACCACCAAAGAAACTTATTTTAGGTCAATTTCTCTAAATAGCTATGAGATAAGAAGTTTTTCTATTATTGATGCAATCACCAATTTGCAGAGCGATTCAAAAAAATTATATCCAAAAGGAAATTATCGTTTGCAATTTGAACTTCCCAAAGATAAAGTGCTCAAGGACAAAAAAGATATTTTGAAATTGAGCATTGAACAACAAGGAAAAGCCATTTTATTGACATCCGAAGTTGACACAATCAAAATACTCAAACTTCGATAAAAACATTTAATTTCATAAAAAAGTCCATTGAAATTAATCAATGGACTTTTTTGTTTATATAATTTAAAATTTTAGATTATTTCAGCACACTTGCAACCATAACTCCAATTTTAGCAGGAGAACTTACAACGTGAATTCCGTTTTCAGCTAAAATTTTCATTTTAGCTTGTGCAGTATCATCAGCACCACCAACAATTGCGCCTGCATGACCCATGGTTCTTCCTGCAGGAGCTGTTTGCCCAGCAATAAAACCAACTACAGGTTTTCTATTTCCGTCAGCTTTGATCCATTGTGCAGCTTCTGCCTCTAGATTTCCACCAATTTCACCAATCATCACAATTGCATGAGTTTCATCATCATTCATTAACATTTCAACAGCTTCCTTTGTTGTTGTTCCAATAATTGGATCACCACCAATTCCAATTGCAGTTGAAATTCCAAAACCTTGTTTTACAACCTGATCAGCAGCTTCATAAGTCAATGTTCCTGATTTTGAGACAATGCCTACATTTCCTTTTTTGAAAATAAACCCTGGCATAATTCCAACTTTAGCTTCATCAGGAGTGATGACACCTGGACAATTTGGCCCAATCAATCTACACTCTTTATTTGAAATATATGCTTTCACTTTAGCCATGTCAGAAGTGGGAATTCCTTCAGTAATACAAATAATTACTTTGATGCCAGCTTCAGCAGCTTCCATAATTGCGTCTGCAGCAAAAGCTGGTGGTACAAAAATGATTGAAATATCAGCAGCAGCTTTATCAACAGCTTCTTTTACAGTATTGAAAACAGGTTTGCCTAAGTGCTCTTGACCCCCTTTTCCTGGAGTGACTCCTCCAACAACATTGGTTCCATAATCAATCATTTGACCTGCGTGAAAAGTACCTTCACTTCCTGTAAAACCTTGAACGATAATTTTTGAATTTTTGTTTACTAAAACACTCATTGTTTGTTTTTTATTTTGTTGTGCAAAAGTAGTTCTTTGAAGTTTTTAAAAAACCATTTTTAAGAATTCTTTCTGTCTTTTAAGAATAGTCTAATAGATGCCATTTCTTTTAATTTTTCTCTTGATTCTGCAATTGGAGTTCCAAAATAGGTTTTTTCTCCAGCAACAGATTTTGTAACCCCTGTTTGTCCTAAAATAATCGCTCCTTTTCCAATGGTGATTCCACTATTTGTACCAACTTGTCCCCAAATAGTTACCTCATCTTCGATAATTACACAGCCGGCAATACCAGTTTGAGAAGCAATCAAGCATTTTTTTCCAATTATAGTATCATGTCCAACATGCACTTGATTATCAATTTTTGTTCCTTCTTTGATGGTTGTATCTCCTGTTACCCCTCTGTCAATCGTGCAGGAAGCACCCAAATCAACATTGTCTTCGATCACAACGCGACCACAAGAAATCAATTTATCAAAACCAGTTTCACGTTTTTTGTAATAAAAAGCATCAGCTCCTAAAACTGTATTTGCATGAATCGTAACATTATTTCCAATAATTGTATTGTCATAAATTGAAACATTTGGATGAATCATACAATTATTGCCAATTTTCACATGATTTCCGAGAAAAACGTTTGGCTGAATCACAGTTCCTTCTCCAATAATTGAAGTTTCTGAAATGCTAATTTTTGACGCAATAAAAGGATTGAAGTAAATAGTTAATTTGTTAAAATCACGAAAAGGATCATCAGAAATTAGCAAGGCTTTTCCTTCAGGGCAATCCACTTTTTTATTGATTAAAACAACTGTTGCGACAGAATTTAGCGCCTTATCATAATACTTTGGATGGTCTACAAAAACAATATCTCCTTCACGAACAACATGTATTTCATTGATGCCATTTACTGGAAAATTTTCATTTCCAATATATTGACAATTAATAATTTGGGATACTTCTTTTAAAGTATAAGTTCTGTAAAAATTCAAAGTGAATTTGGGATTTTAGAAGTTTTATTGATGCTGAAATCTTAGAAAATTAATCTTTAATTCGTTCTTGATATGTTCCTTTAGCGGTTTCAATTTTAATCTTATCACCTTCATTGATAAACAATGGAACGTTCACTGTTGCGCCAGTTTCAACAGTGGCAAGTTTTGTTGCATTAGTTGCAGTATTTCCTTTTACTCCAGGTTCAGCATGCGTTACTAAAAGAACAACACTTTGGGGCATCTCAACAGAAAGAGGCATATTGTCTTCAGTATTAATTATAATGGTTACAATTTCTCCTTCCTTCATCAACTCAGGAACATCCAATGCACTTTTTGGCAATTGAATTTGAGTATAATCCTCTTCATTCATAAAATAATAGGTATCACCTTCATTATATAAGTATTGAAATTTATGTGTTTCAACTCGTACGTCTTCAATTTTTCTTCCAGCAGGAAACGTGTTATCAATGATTTTTCCGCTAGTCACACTTTTAAGTTTTGTTCTCACAAAAGCAGGACCTTTACCTGGTTTTACGTGTAAAAATTCTATAATTTTAAAAATATCGTTGTTATATCGGATACACAATCCATTTCTGATATCTGAAGTAGTTGCCATTAAATTTGTTGTTTATTAATTTATTTTTGAATATCCTTTCATAATTCCACGATGCGATTCTTTGATAAATTGAATAATTTCATCACGCTCAGGAGTAGCCTCCATTTCAGCTTCAATGATATCAATCGCTTGCGAATAATTGTAGTTTCTTTGAAATAAAATTCTATAGATGTTTTGAATTTCTCTTATTTTTTCGGTTGTATAACCTCTTCTTCTCAATCCAACAGAGTTAATTCCTACATAAGAAAGAGGTTCTCTTGCTGCCTTTACAAATGGAGGAACATCTTTTCTAACCAATGAACCACCAGTCACAAAAGCGTGTTTTCCTACTGATGCAAATTGATGCACTGCAACCATTCCTGCCAAAACAACATTATCTCCAATTGATACATGACCAGCCAAAGTAGTATTATTAGAAAAAATGCAGTTATCACCAACAAAACAATCATGCGCAATGTGGCAATAAGCCATGATCAAACAGTTGTTACCAACCACAGTTTTCATTCTATCTCTGGTACCTCTATTGATAGTAACGCATTCTCTAATCGTAACATTATCACCAATTTCAACAGTAGTTTCTTCATCATCAAACTTTAAATCTTGAGGAATTGCTGATATAATTGCACCAGGAAAAATTCGACAATTTTCGCCAATTCTTGCACCCTCCATAATCGTTACGTTAGAACCTATCCAAGTTCCTGAACCGATAACTACATTGTTATGAATGGTTGTAAAAGGTTCAATAACAACATTTCTTGCTATTTTTGCTTGGGGATGAACGTACGCTAATGGCTGGTTCATAATTACTTAATTTTTGAAATTTGTGCCATTAATTCAGCTTCAGCTACCAATTTTCCATTAGCATAAGCATAAGCTTGCATGTGGCAAATACCTCTTCTTATTGGGGTAATTAACTCGCACTTGAATATTAAAGTATCACCAGGCAGTACTTTTTGTTTGAATTTCACATTATCCATTTTCATGAAATATGTCAAATAATTTTCTGGATCAGAAACTGTGCTTAATACTAAAACGCCTCCACATTGAGCCATTGCTTCGACTTGTAAAACGCCTGGCATGACAGGTGATCCTGGAAAATGACCTATAAAATAGCCTTCATTCATAGTTACATTTTTCATTCCAACCACATGCCTATCAGACAATTCTATAATTCTATCAATCAATAAAAAAGGAGGTCTGTGAGGCAGAATATCCATTATTTTATATATATCATATAATGGTGGCTCATTCAAATCATAATAAGGAACGTTGTTTCTTTTATCCAACTTAATCAATTTTGACAACTTTTTTGCGAATTGTGTGTTTACCAAATGTCCGGGTTTGTTGGCTATTACTTTTCCTATAATTCGTGTTCCAACCAAAGCCAAATCACCAATAACGTCAAGTAATTTATGACGTGCAGCTTCATTTGCCCAGTGCAATGTTAGGTTGTCTAGAATTCCATTTGGTTTTACAGAAATATGGTCTTTATTAAAAGCTTTTTTGAGTTTTTGCATGGTATTTTCAGACAATTCTTTGTCAACATAAACGATTGCATTGTTCAAATCTCCACCTTTGATCAAATCTTTTTCTAATAACATTTCAATTTCATGTAAAAAACTAAATGTTCTAGCAGCAGCAATTTCAGTTTTGAAATCAGCCATTTTGTCTAAAGTTGCATTTTGAGTTCCAAGAATTTTCGTTCCAAAATCAACCATTGTTGTTAATTGATATTCATCAGAAGGCATTAAAATTATTTCACTTCCAGTGACTTCATCTTTATAGGAAATAATTTCTTTTACAATAAACTCTTCAATATTTGCATTTTGTTCTTTAATTCCAGCTTTTTCTATTGCTTCAACGAAATATTTTGATGAACCATCCATAATTGGAGGTTCAGAGGCGTTAATTTCTATGATTAAATTGTCAATATCCAAACCAACTACAGCTGCCAAAACATGCTCAGAAGTTTGAATTTGAACACCATTTTTCTCAAGATTTGTTCCTCTTTGCGTATTAACAACATATTCTGCTAACGCCTCAATTTCTGGTTTGCCCTCCAAATCAACTCTCACAAATGAAAATCCGTGATTGATAGGAGCAGGTTTTAAAGTCATTATTACATTGTTTCCAGTGTGCAAACCCACACCTGACAATGATATTTCTGATTGTATTGTTTTTTGTTTTTTACTCATTATTTATTATTTTGAGCATTTAATCCTTTTTCTATGTTGTTGACTGCGCTTACCAGTTTTGGTAAGTTTCTAAAATGAACATAACTTTTATTAAAATCACTATATCCAAAAGCTGGTGAGCCTTGAACAACTTCATTGTCTTTTAAATTTTTAGAAATGCCAGATTGTGCTTGAATTTTAACTCCGTTTCCAATTACCAAATGTCCAACAATACCTACTTGTCCACCAATCATACAGTTTTCGCCTATTTTAGTTGAGCCAGCAATACCAGTTTGTGCAGCAATAACAGTGTTTTTTCCAATTTCTACATTATGAGCAATTTGGATTTGATTGTCTAATTTTACGCCTTGTCTTATAATTGTTGAACCCAAAGTGGCTCTGTCAATGGTTGCTCCTGCACCAATATCTACATAATCTTCAATAATTACATTTCCTGTTTGAGGAATAGCCAAGTAAAATCCTTCTGCATTTGGTGCAAAACCAAAGCCATCCGAACCTATTGCGCAATTTGAATGGATTTTACAGTTGTTTCCAATTTGAGTTTCAGAATAAATTTTTACTCCAGAAAAAAACACGCAATTGTCACCAATTACACTATTATCACCAATAAAACAGTTTGGGTAAATTTTCACGTTTTCTCCAATTACTACATTTTCTCCAATATAAGTAAATGCTCCAATATATTCGTTTTTACCAATTTTTACGGATTCAGAAATAAAATGAGGTGTTTCTCGACCACTTTTATTATTCTTAACTTGGTTGTAAAAGTCAAGTAATTTTGAGAAAGATTCGTAAGCGTTCTCAACTTTTATCAATGTAATATTTAGCTGTTTTTCAGGAACAAAAGTCTTGTTTACAATAGCAATAGATGCATTTGTAGTGTAAAGATAATGTTGATATTTTGGATTTGATAAAAAGGTTAACGAACCATTTTCACCTTCTTCTATTTTTGAAAGTTTAAAAACCTCTTCATTGGGATTCCCTTCGATTTCACCGTCTAAAATAGTTGCTATTTTCTCTGCTGTAAATTTCATCAATTGCAAAAGTATAAAAATAATTGTTACTTGACATCATTCCATTTATTTTGGATAGCAAATAATATATTTTATCACAGGTTTTGTAAGGGCTTGCAAATTCAATTGGTCTGATGCCCTTACAATGTCTTTTAATTTTCCTTTTTTATTGATAATTAAAATTGGTTTTTCAGAAGTATAGGCTTGATTTTTTATCTCTTGTAAAAAAACAAAATAATCAATTTCGTCTTTAGTCAAATGCAATTTTTCTTGAAACTTTTTCTTTTTTTCTTCAATTTTAGTTTCGCTGAACTGGTTTGATTGAATTTCTACCTTCAATAATTTTCTTTCTACAATCATTTTAGAAAGCATTGATAATAGCTTGTCTTCATGATTTACCCATTCTTTGACAGATAATAAAATATCATAATCATCTAGCTTTGAAAACATTTCTAAAGTCTCATCAGAAAAATTGTTTTTATTTACTTGGTTGTATAAAAAATAATGCAATGCAGAACTCACAAAAAGATTTTCTCCCTTTTCTGCTAATTCTTTGGCTCTTTTTAGTACATTCACCAATGTATTTTCAGCAACCAAGGCAGTTTTGTGCAAATATACTTGCCAATACATCAATCTTCGAGCAATCAAAAATTTCTCAACAGAATAAATTCCTTTTTGTTCAATAACCAATTCGTCATTTGCAACATCCATCATTACAATCAATCTGTCAGATGAGATATTACCTTCATTCACACCCGTATAAAAACTATCGCGTTTTAAATAATCTAATCTGTCAATATCTAACTGACCACTTATCAATTGACACAAAAATTTACGTGGATATTTCCCTTTAAAAATCTGAATAGCAAGTGTTAATTTTCCTTCAAATTTATCATTCAGTTTGTTCATAAATCTGAGTGAAATTTCTTCGTGAGAAACCCCGTTTATAATACTGTGTTCAAGTGCGTGAGAAAAAGGACCATGTCCAATATCATGTAATAAAATAGCGATATACAAAGCATTCTCTTCCTCTTCAGATATTTCAACTTGCTTAAAACGCAAAACTTCCACTGCTTTTTGCATCAAATAAACGCAACCTAGAGCGTGTTGAAAACGTGTGTGAATAGCCCCAGGATATACCAAACTTGACAATCCCATTTGGGCAATTCTTCTTAAACGCTGAAAATAAGGGTCTTCAATGATATCAAAAACTAACGAATTTGGAATTTGGATAAATCCGTAAATTGGATCATTCAAAATTTTAAGTTTGTTCGGCATTTTTTATGGGAAAATTGACTTATTGTCAATTTTGATGCAAATTACGAACAATTTTATTTTTGGCAATATTTTATCATTTTAAAACGATTGTACAAGCAACAATGAATTACTTTTAACGTTAAATATTAAATTTTTAGTTGCATGAGTGAAATAAAAATATTATGGGTTGATGATGAAATTGAGTTACTAAAACCTCATATTCTTTTTCTAGAACGAAAAAATTATACTGTAAAAACATCCACAAATGGTGCGGATGCGATTGATTTAATTGATAAATTCAATTTTGATATTGTTTTTTTAGACGAAAATATGCCAGGAATTTCTGGGTTGGATACTTTGGCTGAGATCAAACAAAAACAAGCCAATTTGCCCGTAGTGATGATTACCAAAAGTGAGGAGGAATTCATCATGGAAGAAGCAATTGGTTCAAAAATTGCAGATTATTTGATAAAACCCGTAAATCCAAATCAAATTTTATTAACACTAAAAAAGAATTTAGACAATTCAAGGTTGATTTCAGAAAAAACTACTTCTAATTACCAACAAGAATTTAGAAAAATTGCCATGGATTTATCAATGGTGAATAATTATGAAGATTGGATTGAATTGTATAAAAAACTGATTCATTGGGAATTAGAACTCGAAAATATTAGTGATACAGGAATGTTGGGTATTTTGGAAAGTCAAAAGCAAGAAGCAAATTCGCAGTTTTTTAAGTTTATTAAAAAAAATTATGAGGATTTTTTAACAGCATATGATAAACCTACTTTTTCGCATACACTTTTTAAAGATTTTATTGTTCCAGAAATCAAAAAAAAGAAGGGAATTGTGTGGATTGTGATTGATAATTTGCGTTATGATCAATACCGAGTTTTAGAACCTTTGATCAATAATTTCCATAAGAAAGAAGTTGAATATTCATATTATTCTATTTTGCCAACAGCCACTCAATATGCAAGAAACGCTATTTTTTCGGGTTTGATGCCATCAGAAATGGAAAAAAAATATCCAAACTTCTGGAAAAATGATGCTGAAGAAGGTAGCATGAATTTGCACGAAAATGAATTTTTATCTGCCCAAATCAAACGTTTGGGATTGGATATTCAGCATCAATATTATAAAATTTCCTCTTTAAAAAGCGGCAAAGAATTGGCAGATAATTTCAACGGAACTAAACAAAATGATTTGACGACAATTGTATATAATTTTGTAGATATTTTATCGCATTCTAAAACAGAAATGGACGTTATCAAAGAATTATCTGGAGATGACAAAGCGTATAGAAGTCTGACATTGAGTTGGTTTAAAAATTCTCCTTTGTTTGAAATTATTCAAAAAGCACAATTATTAGGACAAAAATTGATTATCACAACAGATCATGGAACGATTAATTGTAAAACGGCCACAAAAGTAATTGGCGATAAAAATATTAGTTCGAATTTACGTTATAAAACTGGAAGAAGTTTGTCATATGAAGAAAAAGACGTTTATGCTGTTCGCAATCCAAAAGACATTTTTTTACCTACAATTGCCATGAATAGTCCGTTTATTTTTGCGAAAGAAGACTTGTTTTTTGCCTATCCAAATAACTTCAATCACTTTGTAAATTACTATAAAAACACTTATCAGCATGGAGGAATTTCGTTGGAAGAAATGATTATTCCTTGTGTGGTTTACAGCCCAAAATAAAATATTTTTTCAAAGTTTTCTAATGAAAAAAACCTTTAGAAGAGAAATATCGAAATTAAAAATCTTTTTCTTACTAAATTATTGAACTGAATTTAGATAAAAATTGCTGTTTTTTTCTTTTTAAAAATTTAGTCTAATAGATTTTTAAAAGCTGTGATGTTTGTTATTTTTGCAAAATGAACACAAATTATTCTTTTTCAGAATTACCTCAGATTGCGTCCCAAATTATTGCATCAACAAGCAGTAAAATATTACTTTTTTATGGTGAAATGGGTGTTGGAAAAACAACCTTAATTAAAGAAATTTGTAAGCAATTAGAGGTTTTAGACAACATCTCCTCTCCTACTTTTTCATTGGTAAATGAATATAAAACGAATAAAAATAAAACTGTTTTTCACTTTGATTTTTACAGAATTAATGATGAAAATGAAGCTTTAGATATTGGTATTGAAGATTATTTTTATGACAATCATTGGTGTTTGGTTGAATGGCCACAAAATATCAAAAATTTACTACCTTTAGAAGCTATTGAGATTCATCTTTCTATTTTAGAAGATGGCAAACGTAACATTCACATTAAATAATTCGAAATTATGAGTTCATTTTCTCCTTTTAGCAAAGAAGAATTACTACCCCAAGAAGAAATGTTAGAAGTACAAAAAAGAAAAGGAGAGCTTTTTATTGGCTTGCCTAAAGAAACTTATTTGGGCGAAAAACGAGTGTGTTTAACTCCTGATGCTGTCTCTGCTTTGTGCACTCATGGTCACAGAATTGTAGTTGAAACTGGTGCAGGTTTGAATGCCAATTACTCAGATAAAGAATATTCTGACGCTGGTGCTAAAATTTCATACAATATTGAGGAAGCTTTTAAATGTAATATTGTTCTGAAAGTGGCTCCTCCATCAGAAAAAGAGATTGAATTTATCAATCCAAAAGCCATTTTAATTTCATCACTTCAGCTAAAAACACAATCAAAACTATATTTTGATAGTTTGGCTAAAAAGAAAATTACGGCAGTTGCATTTGACTTTATCAAAGACGAACAAAATACCTATCCAATCGTAAAATCACTCAGTGAAATCGCAGGAACAGCTTCTATTTTAATTGCGGCTGAATTAATGAGCGGCATCAACAAAGGAAATGGACTGTTGTTAGGAAATATTGGTGGTGTTCCGCCTTCAAGCGTGGTGATTTTTGGAGCTGGAACTGTGGGAGAATATGCAGCAAAAACAGCTATTGGTTTGGGTGCGAGAGTGAAAGTTTTTGACAATTCTATAAGTAAATTGAGAAAATTACAAAATTGTTTGCACGCTCCAATTTACACTTCAACTGTGCAACCAAAATCAGTTACAAAAGCGTTGATGCGTTGTGACGTTGCAATTGGCGCTATCAGAGGAAAAAATAGATCGCCCATCTGTGCCACTGAAGATATGGTAAAAACTATGAAAGAAGGTGCTGTTATTGTCGATGTGAGTATTGATAGAGGTGGTTGTTTTGAAACTTCAAATGTAACTTCGCACAACACGCCTACTTTTGTAAAATATGGTGTGATTCATTATTGCGTCCCCAATATTCCTTCGAGATATGCACGAACAGCTTCCGTTTCAATTAGTAATATTTTTACGCCTTATTTATTGAGTATTGCTGAAGATGGAGGTTTTGAAAATTCAGCTCGTTTTGACAAAAGCCTTAGAAATGGAATGTATTTTTACCATGGGATTTTAACCAATAAAACTGTAGCTGATTGGTTTGATTTACCTCACAGAGACATTAATTTATTGCTATTATAAACTATTTTCACCTTTAAAAAAAATATTTTTGCAGGTTAAAAGAATCACATGTTAATAAAAAGAATTGGATATTATTTAGTAGGAGTTTCAATTGGTTCAATCGCAGTAGCTTTTATTTGGAAAAATAAAAATGCTTCTTTTGATTATGGAATGGATGCAAGAACTTTAAAGACCATTCGAATTAAAGAACGTTTTTTTTCTGATGAAGCCACCAAAGTGATGCAAAACAGTAATATTGACACAACAAAAATATCAACTATTTTAAACAATGCCGATGTAGACTTCAAAAAAGGAAAACCAAGGAAAAAACCATGTGCTGAATACTTTATAAAAGGAAAAGGTGAGTTTAAAAACATTAGTTTATATGTTTCAAGATGTGATTCTACAGCCACTATTGAAAAAATAATTATTAAATAAAAAAATAACTTTCCGTTCATTTTTCCTAAATAAAAACCACTCTTTTTACCTATTAAGAAAAAAATAGTCGTTCTTACTGGAGCAGGAATTTCCGCTGAAAGCGGACTCAAAACTTTTAGAGAATAAGATGGTTTGTGGGAAGGTCATAACGTGATAGAAGTGGCAACACCTGAAGGATTTGCTAAAAATTCTGCATTGGTATTGGATTTTTACAATCAACGTAGAAAGCAATTATTGGAAGTTTTGCCAAACAAAGCACATCAAAATTTAGTGAAATTAGAAGACTATTTCGAAGTAGAAATTATCACACAAAATGTGGATGATTTACACGAACGCTCAGGGAGTAAAAACGTAGTTCATTTGCATTGAGAATTACTAAAAGTAAGAAGCTCAATAAATAAAAATGATATTTTGGAATGGAAAAAAGATTTAGTTTTGGGGGATTTTTGTCAAAAAAAAGTCAGTTAAGACCTCATATTGTTTGGTTTGGAGAAGAAATTTCATTATTGGATACTGCTATCGAAATCACAAAAACTGCTGATATTTTAATAATTATTGGAACTTCAATGCAAGTATATCCAGCAGCAGGTTTGATTCATTACACACAACCAAAAACACCCATTTACTTCATTGATCCAAATCCACAAATTAATCAAAATCAATTTCGAAATTTGAAAATTATTTATGAAGTTGCAAGCACTGGAACTCAAAAACTCCTTAACTTATTAATTGGTTAAAATATTCGTACAAATCCCCTTTTGAAAGAGCACTTCCTTTTTCTATCAAATCAAAAATTTCTAAGTTTCTTTCTGCTGAATAGGTTTTTGTTCCTTTAAAAATCTCCACAGAATTATCCATTGGATGTTGCATCAACCATTCAAAACCTTCTTGAGTTAACAAGTTTATATCCCAAGTAATTTGGATGGCGATTCTATGAATTTCATGTTCATCACATTTAAAAAAATTGGCAGTTGTTTCCGAAATATGCTCAATATAGCTTGTTTTGGTTAAAACATCTTCCCAAACAATGTTTGAAAAAATTTCCATTTCATTAACTGCAATTTGAGGCTTGTTTAATTTAATGTCATTCCATTCACTAACATCAATGCTTTGTGATGCCAAAAATCGAGCAAATTCTTGATGTAAATTTTCAAATTGTTCTTTAGTTAACAACCTATATTTCATAGTTCAATTCATTAAAAAAAGCCCGTTATTTCTAACGAGCTTTTATGATTATTTAAAGTTAAGTTATTCAGCTACTACTTCAAAAGTAATATCTGCAACCACATTTCTGTGTAATCTTACAGATGCTTCATATTTTCCTAATCTTTTTACAGTACCACCAACAACTTTCACGAATTTTTTATCCAATTCAGTTCCTGCTTTTGCAATAGCTTCTGTTACATCAATGTTGCTAACAGATCCAAATAATTTGTCTCCACCAGCTTTTGATAAAATTTTAATTTCATATCCTTTAATTGTTTCCGCAATTTTGGTAGCGTCTGTAATTAATTTAGCTTCTTTGTAAGCACTTTGTTTTAAATTCTCTGCTAATACTTTTTTAGCAGACGAAGTAGCTAAAACTGCTTGTCCTGTGGGAATTAAAAAGTTTCTTCCATAACCGTTTTTCACAATTACTAAATCATCTTTAAATCCTAAATTTTCTACGTCTTGTCTTAATATCAATTCCATATCTCTACTTCTTATTATTTTAACATGTCTCCAACGTAAGGCATTAACGCTAAATGACGCGCTCTTTTGATTGCTTGCGCAACTTTACGTTGATATTTTAGTGAAGTTCCTGTTAAACGTCTTGGTAAAATTTTACCTTGTTCGTTTACCAAATACATTAAGAAGTCTGCATCTTTATAATCAATATATTTGATGCCTTTTTTCTTAAATCTACAGTATTTATCTTCTTTTTTTGTATCAATATCTAACGGAGTTAGATATCTTACATCAGCAGATTTACCACTTTTCGATTGTTGTTCTATAGATTCCATGGCTTATTTTTTTGCAGATTTAACACGTTCTATTCTTTTTTCAGCCCAAGCAGCAGCATGTTTATCTAATTTAACAGTCAAATAGCGCATAATGCTATCATCTCTTCTAAATTCTAACTCAAATGCAGTAATTACTTCACCAGCTACTTTGTACTCAAATAAGTGATAAAAACCACTTTTTTTCTTTTGAATTGGATAAGCTAATTTTTTTAAGCCCCAATCTTCCTTTAAAATCATTTCGGCACCTTTAGAAACCAAATAGTCATCAAACTTTTGTACTGTTTCCTTTATCTGAGTATCAGATAAAACGGGATTCAAAATGAAAACAGTTTCGTAATGATTCATAAGTAAATATTTATTGTTTATTTTTAAGGGTGCAAATATAGTAACTTTTTAGGAATTATCAATCACTTATTTTTTTAAAAAAATTTTTATATTGCATCATTTTTAAATTTATACAATGGAAATTCCTGAAATACCAAATTTGATTCATTATGCAATTCCTTTTTTTTTAATAACCGTGATTGTTGAAGTCATTTTAACTGTAAAAGTTAGAATGGATAATTATGAATTTAAAGACGCAGGAACTTCGATTGCGATGGGTTTTGGGAACGTTTTTTTAGGGTTGATCTCCAAAAGTTTGGTATTGACTGTTTTTTTATTTTTCTATGAATTCCGAATTTTTACGATTCCTTTTATCTGGTGGTCTTGGATTTTAGTTTTTTTTGCAGAAGATTTTTGTTATTATTGGTTTCACAGAACAAGTCATGAAAAGCGTTTGTTTTGGGCAAGTCATATTGTGCATCATTCTTCTCAAAAATACAATTTGAGCACTGCTTTGCGTCAAACTTGGTCAGGAAGTTTTTATTCTTTTATTTTTTGGATTCCACTAATTATTTTAGGTTTTCATCCAATCATGGTATTGGTGCAAATTTCAATCAGTTTGTTATATCAATATTGGATTCATACAGAATTGATTCAAAAACTCCCAAAATGGTTTGAAGCAGTTTTCAATACACCAAGTCATCACAGAGTGCATCATGCTACAAATCCACAATATTTAGATCGAAATCACGCAGGAATTTTGATTATTTGGGACAGACTTTTTAGTACTTTTGAACCCGAAGTTGAAAAACCTGTTTATGGCTTGGTTAAAAATATCAACACTTACAATCCTATAAAAGTCGCTTTTAACGAATGGATCCAATTGTTTAAAGATGTAATTTCATCAAAGACTAGTTTTCCTAACAAACTAAAATATTTCTTAAAACCTCCTGGCTGGAAACATGATGGAACAGGAATTATTTCTAGAGATTTGAGAAAAGATTGGGAAAAAAAATAGGCAAGTGACCAACTTGCCTATTTTAAAAAAGATTCTATTTTAAAAATCTTATAAATCAAAAATACCTACAAGTTCCTCATAAACGATTTCTCCCTTTACAATATTTAAACCTTTTCCCAAAGTTTTATCTCTGTTACATGCTTCTCTCCAACCCAAATTTGCGATTTTCAAGATATAATTTAAAGTAACATTTGTCAACGCTAAAGTTGATGTATAAGGAACTGCACCGGGCATATTTGCTACACAATAATGAACAACGTCATCAATAATATAAGTTGGGTTTTCGTGAGTTGTTGGTCTTGTTGTTTCAAAACATCCTCCTTGATCTACAGCAACATCTACAATTACAGTTCCAGGTTTCATCTCCTTCAACATGTCTCTTGTAATCAATTTTGGAGCTTTTCCTCCTTTTAACAACACTCCTCCAATAATCAAATCGTGCGTTTTAATGTGTTGACGGATGCTGTATTCATTAGAAAATGCAGTTACTACGTGATTTGGTAAAACATCATTCACATAACGCAATCTTTTCATGTTTACATCCATCACAGTTACGATTGCACCCAAACCTGCAGCCATTTTTGCAGCTTGAACACCAACAACACCTGCGCCTAAAATCAATACTTTTCCAGGAGCAACACCAGGAACACCACCTAATAAAATACCTCTTCCCTTAATTGGTTTTTCAAGGTATTTTGCACCTTGTTGAATTGCCATTCTTCCTGCAACTTCAGACATTGGAGTTAATAATGGTAAAGATCCGTCTTCATCTTCAACAGTTTCGTAGGCAATACAAATTGCTTTCTGACGAATCATTGCTTTGGTTAATTCTTCACTTGAAGCAAAATGGAAATACGTAAAAAGAATTTGATTTTCTTTGATCAAATCATATTCTGATGCAATTGGTTCTTTTACTTTCACAATCATTTCACTTGCATCGTAAACTTCTTCTATTGTTGACAAAATAATTGCGCCAACATCACTGTAATCTTTATCTAAAAAACCACTTCCTTCTCCAGCATTTGATTGAACGTAAACAGTGTGATTATTTTTCTTTAATGAAAATACTCCAGCGGGTGTCATCCCTACTCTATTTTCATTGTTTTTAATTTCTCTAGGAATCCCTATTTTCATGTTATTTGATATATTAATTTATGGTGTTAAAATTAAGTCAATTTTCGGAATTCTTAAAATATTTTGACTCTTAGATGTGCTTTTATCAAAACCAAATCATAAAATAACTTTTTTTGAATTATTATTATAACCCGTTGGGTGAAATTATTTGAAGTAAAATAAATTAAATAAATGTTAGTCCAGATACTGGAAATCAACATCTTGAAGTCGCAAAACAACCATTATTTATGACAAATATAGTTAAAAAATTATTTTAGAGTTTTAGAAGTTTTAAGTTCTTTG
>DDMS01000034.1:0-40348 GCA_002340765.1 Flavobacteriaceae bacterium UBA2540
GACAAGAAATAAGTTAATAATTATGACGAAAAAACTAGCACTCATTGCATTTGTGGTCTCTCTTGGGGGATTTTTATTTGGTTTTGATGCTGGAATTATTTCTGGAGTCATGTCTTATGCCAGTCCAGAATTTCAATTAACAGAGCTTCAAGAAGGTTGGGTAGTGAGTTCACCCTCTTTTGCAGCCATGATTGCCATGTTATTTTCTGGGAGATTGAGTGATATTTTTGGTAGAAAAAAAATCTTATTGATTGTCGCATTTTTATACGCTTTATCTGCTTTATTATCGGCAATTGCGAATTCTTATGAAATTTTATACATCGCAAGAATGATTGGTGGTTTGGCTTTTGGAGCAGCTTTGGTGTTAGCACCTATGTATATTGCCGAAATTTCTACTTCCAAAAACAGAGGAAAATTAGTGGCAATTCAGCAGTTGAATATTGTTTTGGGGTTTTTTGCAGCTTTTTTAAGCAATTACTTTTTCAATAAATACAACACTCCTGAAAGCTCTTTTTTGACAGATGAAAATGTTTGGAGATACATGTTAGGTGTTGAATTGATTCCTGCGTTGTTGTATTTTATATTTCTATTTTTCGTCCCAAAGAGTCCAAGATGGTTGTTTTTAAAAGACAAACCAGAAGAAGCTAAATTGGTGCTCATCCAAATTCATGGAAAAATTACTGCGGAGGAAGAAATCAATGCCATCGAAAAAAACGTCACAGAAAAAACGAATACATCAACCATAAACATCAAAGATCTCTTTAAACCAGGATTGAAATTTTTGTTTTTAGTGGGTTTGGTCATCGGAATTTTGCAACAAATCACAGGCATTAATGCTGTTTATTTTTATGCCACTTCCATTTTCAAACAAACAGGAATTGGCACAGATGCTTCCTTTTCATCCGGAATTTTATTGAGTGCTGTTTCCATCATTTTTACGATTATTTCTATGTATTTGATTGATAAAACTGGTAGAAGATCGCTTTTATTAGTAGGGACTTTTGGTATTGCTTTTAGTTTGATTTTATGTGCTTATGGTTTTCAAAAAGCAAGCTATCAACTCACTTCTGAAAAAATAAATAGTCTTAGTTTCGAAGATTCATCCAAATTGTTAGCTATTGAAAATACTGTTTTTACGAACGATTTGGATTTTAAAAACGCAGCAAAATCTGCTTTAGGATTAAGTGTTTATCAAAAAAATGATGGCGCTATTTTAGAAGTTGCCACCAATATCAATGCAACCTTGGTTTTAGTTGGAATTTTAGGATTTATTGCTTGTTTTGCCTTTTCATTGGGCCCTGTAATGTGGGTGCTATTATCGGAAATTTATCCTATCAAATATCGTGGTTTGGCAATTGGAATTATAGCATTTATCAATTCTTTGATTAGTTCTTTGGTACAATTGATTTTCCCTTGGGAATTGTCCAATTTCGGGAATGCATTGACTTTTTTTATCTTCGGATTTATTGCCTTGATTGGATTTTTTGTAATGCTAAAAATAGTTCCAGAAACCAAAGGAAAATCTTTAGAAGAGATTGAAAGGGAGTTTGTGAAAGCTTAATTGTTTATGCTAAAAATAGCTTTTCATTCTATCTATAAACATCCTTTGCCCGAAGGTCATCGTTTTCCGATGGAAAAATATGATTTGCTTCCACAACAATTATTGTATGAAGGAACGTGCTCAAAAGACAATTTTTTTGAGCCTCAAATTCCAAATAACAAACATTTTTTTTCAGTTCACGACCCAGACTATTTTTTTGATTTGTTGAATCTCAGACTTTCTCAAAAAGCCGCAAGAAAAATAGGTTTTCCTCTTTCTGAAGCATTGATCGAACGTGAAATGATGATTGCTGATGGCACTATGAAAGCATCAGAATTTGCAGTACAACACGGAATTTCCATGAATATTGCAGGTGGCACACATCATGCTTTTTCTAACAGAGGGGAGGCTTTTTGCCTACTCAATGACCAAGCAATTGGGGCAAAATATTTGCAAAACAATCATTTGGCAACCAAAATTTTAATCGTTGATTTAGACGTTCATCAAGGAAATGGCACTGCAGAAATCTTTCAAAATGATGAGACTGTTTTTACGTTTTCTATGCACGGAAAAAGCAATTATCCTTTTCAAAAAGAAAATAGTGATTTGGATATTGCTTTAGAAAACAACACGAATGATGCTAGGTATTTAGAAATTTTAAAAGACATTTTACCACAACTAATTCATCAAGAAAAACCAGATTTTATTTATTATTTGTGTGGTGTTGACGTGATTGAAAGTGACAAACTAGGGAAACTTTCCTTGACGATTGAAGGTTGCAAAGAACGGGACAGATTTGTGTTACAAACCTGTTTTGACCAAAAAATCCCTGTAATGTGCTCTATGGGCGGGGGGTATTCTCCTGACATCAAAACCATTGTTGAAGCGCATGCCAATACATTTCGTTTAGCGCAAGAGATTTACTTTTGATTTAAAAAATTACCCCAAAACCGAACTCTTTTTCAACTCTTTGACAAAAGGTTGTTGATAGATTCTTTCCCCTAAAGCAGCATTAATGGCATTGGCAACTGCACCCCCTGCAGGCGGCAAACCTGGCTCTCCAAGTCCTGATGGAGACAATTCGTTTTGTACAAAATGCACCACTACTTTTGGGGTTTCTTGCATTCTAATCAATCTATAAGTATCAAAATTTTTGAAATCTGGTTTTCCGTTTTTAAAAGAAAAATCTCCAAACATGGCATGTCCAATTCCGTCAATAACGCCACCTTCCACTTGATTTCTTGCTCCTGAAGGATTGATAACAACACCACAATCCACAGCAACTGTTATTTTTTTAATGATAGGAAATCCATCTTTCAATTCGATTTCTGCGACTTCTGCCACATGCGTATTGTGACTATAATAAGCTGCAAAACCTTGGTAAATTCCTTTCGAAACATTGCCCCATCTTGATTTTTCTTTGACCAATTTGATAGTGTCTTCCATTCTTTGGCCTGAATATTGGATGCGTTTATCAGTCGTGTTTTTTACATTTTGCACCAAATCCAATCGCAATTGAATGGGGTCAATTTTCATTTCAGTAGCCAATTCATCAAAAAAAGCTTGTTCTGCAAACGCTAAAAAATTGGTGTAAGGTGCTCTCCAAGCGCCAGTTGTCACATTACTTTTATAAGAAGCAACCTCAACTTTATAATTTGGAATGCAACCTGCAGGAAAAAAATTAGGAATTGAGCCATACATATTTCCATTCATAGCTGCTTCTTTCAGAGAATATCCCGCAATTTTTCCATCTTTGATAGCTGCTTTTATTCTATATTTTACGGATGGTTTATAAACACCAGTAGTCATATCATCTTCTCTTGTGGAAACCATTTTTACAGGTTTTCTCAATTTATCTGATATTTCTGCTACTTCTAATGCAAAATCCGAATACAATCTTCTTCCAAAACCTCCACCCATTCTGGTCATTTCAACCGAAATTTCTTCCACTTTTCTGCCTAACAAAATCGCAACCGCTTTCGAAACTTCTTCAGGTGTTTGAGTTGGGCCTACCAATTCTATTTTATCCGCAGTTACATTTGCATAAAAATTCATTGGTTCTAAACAATTGTGAGGCAAAAATGGAGAATGATAGGTTCTTTCAATAATGGTATCCGCTTGTTGAAATGCATCGTTGATATTGCCATCTTCTCTAACTACTTTGAGAGTATCTCCTTCTAAAAGCGACATTAATTTTTTGTCATGAAACGCTGAACTTTCTAATTCAGTAGCTTGTTTCCATTGCGCTTTGATGGTTTTTTTTGCTTTCAAGGCCGCCCAAGTAGAAGTTGATACGACTACAATTTTATCACTTTCACTCAAAATTGCTGTCCAACTAACATATCCTTTGCTTAAAAAATTTCGTGCTTTTTCTCCAATGGTAAAAACATCAAGCACTCCTGAGATTGATTTGGCTTCAGAAGCATCAAACGAAACCAACGTTTGACCAAAAGCTGGAGGTCTTACCACAGCCGCATACAGCATTCCTTCCGTTTTGAAATCCAATCCAAAAAGTGGTTTCCCAGTGATGATTTTATCGATATCAACATTCACAATTTCTTTTCCAATGATTTGAAAATTTTTGATTTCTTTAAGTGTAAATTTTTCTGGAATTGGCAAAGTAGCTGCTAATTTTACGACATCTCCATAATCCAAGGTTTCTCCTTTTGCATTGGAAATGATTCCTTTTGATGCTGTACAAGTGGATGAATCTACATTCCATTTTTGAGCTGCAGCATTGATTAACATCTGTTTAGCTGTTGCTCCTGTTTGTCTCAAAACGTTCCAATTACTTCGAATTGATTGACTTCCTCCTGCCATTTGACCTTTAAATTTTTTGGTATTTAATCCTGCTTGAACAACACTTACCTTATTCCAATCAACATCCAATTCTTCAGCAATAATCATTGGCATTGACGTTTTTACACCTTGTCCAATTTCAGGATTTGGCGAAAAAATGGTCACAAAGCCTTCATCTGAAATTTTGATATACGCATTAAAATCATTAAAATTTAAACTTTCAATATCCACTGGCATTTTTGTATCTATTTTGCAAGCTGCAATAAAATTGAAACCAATTAAAACTCCACCACTTGCTAAAGCTGTGGCTCTTAAGAAATTTCTTCTGCTAAAATTGCTATTTATTGGAGAATTCATTTGTAGTAGGATTTTGGATTAAGACATTTTTTTTGCAGCAACTTTCACAGCTTTTTCTATTCTATTATACGAAGCACATCTGCAAATATTGCCATGCATTGCTTCTCTAATTTCTTCTTCTGTTGGTTTTTTATTTTCTGCCAAAAAAGCTGCAGCTGTCATGATTTGTCCTGCTTGACAATAACCACATTGTGGCACATCAATTTCTTTCCATGCTTCTTGAACTGGATGTTTTCCGTTTTCTGACAAGCCTTCAATGGTTGTTATTTTTGCGTCATCAAGCATTGAAACTTGCAATTGACAACTTCTTGTAGCAAAACCATCAATATGAACTGTGCATGAGCCACATTGCGCGATTCCACAACCAAATTTGGTACCCACTAAATTGAGATCATCTCTCAAAATCCATAACAAAGGGGTATCTGCATCAGCAGTTACAGTAAGTTTTTTTCCATTTACAGTTAATGTGTAGTTTGGCATAAGAAGACATTTAAATTTACCACAACAATTTACAAAAAATAATGATATCTTTTTTTCATTTTAAAATTCATAAATTTCTTACTATTGAGTAACATTTTTAACGAAATTAAGACGAATTAAAACGAAAAAAATCCGAAGTCTTTTGAACTTCGGATTCTCACAATAGCAAAAAGCAAACTTTTTACTTTCCCCCTAGCAATAAAATTTCACTCACAATGATCTCTGTAATATATTTTTTTTCTCCTTCTTTTGTGTCATAAGATTTATTGGTTAATTTGCCTTCCACTGCAATTTCTTGCCCTTTTTTTACATAGTTTTCAACAATTTTTACCATTTGTCCGTTGACAATAATATTATGCCAATAAGTGCGCTCTACTTTGTTACCTGATTTGTCTTTGTAGCTATCATCTGTAGCCAAAGAAAATTTTGCTAATTTGTTTCCATCTGGGAATGTTACGATTTCTGGATCCTGACCCAATCTTCCAATTAACTGTACTTTGTTTCTTAACGTATTCATAAGATAAGTTTTAAAAATGATTTATTTATTTTTGTCAATCCTTTTGACACTGCAAAGTTGCGACGCTAAAAAAGTTTTATTTGGTTATAAAACAATTACTTTCGGTTGTAAATGTTTGTAAACGTTTGCAAACATTTTTTTTATTATTTTTATAGCAATGGAAAAGAAAAACTGTTTAGAATGCGAAGACCCACTAAAGGGCAGAACAGACAAGAAATTTTGTTCTGATTATTGTAGAAATTCCTTCAATAATAAGGTAAATAAAGAGAGTAAAAACCTCGTTAGAAACATCAATAATCGTCTGAAAAAAAATTATAAAATTTTATCAGAATTAAATGTTTCTGGCAAAACAAAGGTTTCAAGGACGAAATTATATGACAAAGGTTTCGATTTTCAGTTGTTTACTTCAATTTATCAAACCAAAACAGGAAACAACTATTTTTATATATACAATGAAGGTTATTTATTGCTGGAAAATGACACTTATTTGTTGATTAAAAAAGAAATATAAATTCTTTTAGAAAAAATCAGTCAATATATTTAAAAAAAATTCTAAACATATTGATTGATAAATCAAAAAAAATAAAGTTTTATTATTTTTCAGAAACTTATTTCCAGGTATTTCCTTTCACTTTTAAAGCTGCTTTCAACACATCTTTTTGACTTAATTGTCCAATGAGAACTCCTTTTTCGTCAACCACTGGAAAACGTCTTCTTTTGGAAACCAAAAACTTAAATGCGGCATCAAAAATATTCATGTTTTTGTCAATAGTCTCAACATCAGTTACCATATATTTTCCAACGATATTATTATTATCAGAAGGCATATTATAATATTTACTTTCAGAAATATGTTTGATACAATCAGTTTCAGAAATGATGCCAATTAATTCGTTTTTGTCATTCACAACAGGTCCTCCAGAAATTTTGTTTTTAATCAACATAGTAATCACATGATCCAAAGAATCTTCTGCTTTGAAAGTAATTAATTTTGAAGTCATATAATCTGCGACTAAAATTTGGTCTTCTATTTTATTATTTCGCGAGGTATCTCGTTTTCCTTGAAAGCTTTTAATTCCCATAGAAGATTGATTTTAAGTTGATTGAAAAATACAGTTTTTTTGGATTGATATCATGATTTACTCAAAGTTTTTTTTATACATTTAACAAAACAGGTTAATTTATGAAAAAATTCTCATATTTCATCTCAATTCTTATTATTTTAGGAATAATTTATTGGAGTTTTTCAGATTTAAAACCAGGAATTTCAAGCCAAAAAAATCTTTTACAAAAAGATTTTTCATTAGATAAAGCATTGGTTCATGTAAAAAATATCAGTCAAAAAGAACATTATGTGGGATCTGTTGGGCACAAAGAGGTTCAAAAATACCTTGTGGATGAACTTAAAAAATTGGGTTTTGAAGTTGAAATTAAACAAAAAGTAGCTGCCAATAAAAAATGGTTAGCAGCCACAAATACGGAAAATATCATTGCCAAACTGAAAGGAACTTCGTCTAGAAAATCTTTATTATTACTTTCTCACTACGATTCCGGAATGCATTCTTCTTTTGGAGCCAGTGATGCTGGTTCAGGTGTTGCCATAATTTTAGAAGGAATTCGTGCTTTTCTAGCGAAAAATCAACCTCATAAAAATGACATTATTATTCTAATTTCTGACGCTGAAGAATTGGGTTTATTGGGCGCAAATGCTTTTGTAAGTGATCATCCTTGGGCAAAAAATATTGGGTTGGTCCTCAATTTTGAAGCTCGAGGAAGTGGAGGTCCAAGTTATATGTTGATGGAAACTAATGGAAAAAACAGTAAACTTTTAAGTGAATTTTTAGCTGCAAAACCCAATTTTCCTGCTGCAAATTCATTAATGTATAGCATTTATAAAATGCTTCCCAATGGTACTGATTTAACAGTTTTTAGAGAAAATGGCAATATTAACGGATTCAATTTTGCGTTTATTGGTGATCATTTTGATTATCACACAGCGCAAGATTCTTATGAAAGATTGGATCATGAATCGTTATTGCATCAAGCAGATTATTTGATGACTACTTTGCCATATTTCGCGAATTCTGATTTAGAAAATTTGAATTCTGACGAAGATTTTGTTTTTGTTAATTTTCCTTTTATTGGAGTTTTAACATTTTCATTTTCAATGGTTTTTCCTTTTTGTATCATTGCTACTGTGTTGTTTTTACTATTGCTTTTCTTTGGAATTTCATTAAATAAAATCACCATCAAAGGAGCTATAAAAGGATTCATTCCGTTTTTACTTTCGGTTATTTTATCTGGCGGGATTTCCTTCCTTTTATGGAAATTATTACTCATCATTCATCCCCAGTACAAAGATATTTTACACGGTTTTACCTATAATGGCTATGCATATATCACTGGATTTTTATTTTTAAACTTATGGATTATTCTTAAAATATATAGTTATTTTTTCAAGGAAGAAAAACCTGCAAGTTTGCTTGTTGCGCCCATATTTATTTGGATCGTTCTCAATTTTGTTATCAGTGGTGTTTTGAAAGGAGCAGGATTTTTTATAATTCCTGTGTTTTGCGCTTTACTCATTTTAGCGATTATTGTCTTTCTGAATATAGAAAAACGTTTTCAACATATTTTGTTTGCTATTATTTCTACCCCAACAATTTACATTTTTGCACCATTGATTAAAATGTTTCCTGTTGGTTTGGGAATTGGAAATAGTTTTATCAGCGGCATTTTAATTGCTTTGGTTTTCGGGATTTTAATACTCATTTTTCATCAAGAAAAAAATAGTTGGTTGTTGAAAATCTCTGGAGGTTTTACAATCATTTTGTTTGGATACACAAGTATTTATAGCGGTTTTTCAGAAGATAATAAAAAACCAAACAGTTTGGTTTACGTTCAAAATAATGACGAAAAAACGGCCTTTTTTGGAACTTATAATTCCATTTTAGATGACTATACCAAACAAATTTTTAATAAAAGTTTTCAAAAAGGAGGCATTAAAAATGCCGAAACGGAAAGTAAATATAATACCCGTTTTCGATATTATAAAGATACCGATTTTAAAAATATTCAATCTGCAAAATTTAGTGTTACACTTGATTCAGTTTTTAGAGAAAATCGCAAAATTGAATTTGTCATTTCACCCATAAGAAAAATCAACAAGTTAGAATTTATCACGCATCAAAAATTAACTTTACATCAATTTAAAGTAAATGAAGTATTGATTAATAACGGAAAAACATACAGTGTAAAAAATGGCACTTTTTTAATTTATTATGTTGCAAATGCTGACAAAGAAATTACAGTTTCATTTACCATTAATAAAAAAGAAGCTATAGACATCATTTTAAATGAAATTTCGTTTGATCTGCTTACAAATTCCCGGTTTTCAATCAAACCAAGATCATCAGAAATGATGCCTATGCCTTTTGTAACTAATGATGCCATCATCATTAGTAAAAAAATAAAATTATAATTATTTTATTTCAGAAAGTCTTAATGTATTTACCATTCCTCTTGCTGCAGCTGGCATTGAAGCTAGATTGATTACCAAATCTCCTGGTTTTACAAACCCTTTTTCTTTGATAATTAGGTTAATATCATCAACAGTGTCGTCTGTAGAAAGGTCTTTGTCATAAAAATAAGCTCTTACGCCCCACAAAAGATTTAATTTTCCGAGAATTCTTTTATCTGTTGAAAACGCCAAAACGTGAGTTCTTGGTCTCCAAGCAGAAATTTGAAAAGCAGTATAACCACTATTTGTTAGTGTGCAAATTGCAGCTGCATCAGTATTATTAGCCATTAAAGCTGCATGATGACAAATAGATTTTGAAATAAAGCGATTTGTTCTAATGGCCGGAGCTTCATGTGGAACTCTAATCATTTTTGAGTTTTCGACACTCATAATAATTTCAGACATTTTTTGAATTACTTTTATTGGATGTTTTCCAACAGAAGTTTCTCCAGAAAGCATAACAGCATCAGCACCATCCATAATTGAATTGGCAACATCATTCACTTCAGCTCTTGTTGGGACTGAATTTTCAATCATTGTTTCCATCATTTGAGTAGCAATAATTACAGGAATTCTTGCTCTTTTTGCTCTTCTTACAATCTTTTTTTGAATCAAAGGCACTTCTTGCATCGGAATTTCTACTCCTAAATCTCCACGTGCAACCATTAATCCATCACAATAAGGAATCAAAGCATCTAAGTTTTTAACTGCTTCTGGTTTTTCAATTTTAGCGATTACTGGAATTCTATAATCTGAATGCTGGTCAATTAAATCGCGCAACATTCTTAAATCATCAGGAGTTCTCACGAAAGACAACGCAATCCAATCTACTTTTTGACCAATCGCAAAAATAGCATCTTCCATGTCTTTTTCTGTCAAAGCTGGCAATGAGACTGATGTGTTTGGAAGGTTTACCCCTTTTTTAGATTTTAATAATCCACCAACAATTACTTTCACAACGACTTCATTTTCTTTGTTGGTTGAAACAACTTCAAACATTAATTTTCCGTCATCAACCAATATATTTTCACCAACTTTTACGTCTTTTGGAAAACGTTGATAGGTCATGTATGCTTTTTCTTTGGTTCCAATGCATTTTTCGGTAGTGAATCTAAAAGTATCTCCATCTTGTAAATCAACACCATCTTCCATGACTCCAACTCTCAATTTTGGACCTTGTAAATCAGCTAGAATTGCAACATTCCATCCATTTTCGTAATTGATTTGTCTAATGAGTTTTATTTTATTCTCTACATCTTTATAATCAGCATGAGAAAAATTTACTCGAAAAACGTTTACCCCATTTCTGGCTAATTCAGTTAAAACTTCTTTTGTGTCAGTAGCTGGACCTAGAGTTGCTACAATTTTGGTTTTATTATAATTTGGCATATTTTAAAATATTAAAAAGTCTTTAGACTTCAAAGTGTCTTTGTCAATTGAATAAGAGGTCATTACTTGTTCTATGGATTTAATTTTTTTTATAGTTTTGGTAATAAATGATATTTCTACTTCCCCAGAAATTTTAATAAAATAATCTATCTTTTTTTTCTCTGGAATTAAAAATGTCTTTGTTTCTGTGGTTAATAAAAGTTGATTTGATGTTGTTATATTTTCGGTTTTTGTACTATTTGCAATCAAATGCCATTCGAAGTCATACTTTGGGTTTTCATATTTGAACATTGAAAAAGAAGCCTTAATTTGTTGGTTTTCAATTGTTAAATCATTTTTTAATTTGTGAAAACTAGTTGAGATATTTTTATTTAACAAATAGGCTAATTTAAAATCCTCTAAAGTTGTGTGAATACCAATTAACGAATATTCTTCTTCATAAAGATCATCAAAACCTAAAGAATGAATTTGCATAAAAATATGTGAATTAAACTCACTGGCTAAATTACTAATAGTTTATGAGTTTTATTTGGAATTTAACGAAAAGCATTTCGTTATTTAATGATCTGTTATTTGTTTCTGAAAAGCAAAATAAACTCTTTTAGCAGCCATCTCTTCTGCCTTTTTCTTAGAGGTTGCTCTACCTTTTGCTACTTGCACACCATCAATACTTACTTTTACACTAAAATGTTTAATGATTTCATTTCCAGTATCTTCATAAGTCTCAAACTTATAATTTTTTTTCTGCTTTTGACACCATTCAATAATTACCCCTTTATAGCTTGTGATTTTACCTTCTAATTTTTCGATATCAACATACGGTACAATCACATTTCTAAAAATAAATTTCTCACAATAATTATAGCCCTTGTCAAGGTAAATTGCACCAATCAACGCTTCAAAAATATTTCCATGAATATTATCTCCAGCATTTGATTGATCAATATTGCTTTTAACAAATCGAATCAAATTCAAATCTTTCCCCAACTCATTTAAATGTTCTCTGCTGACAATTTTCGAACGCATTTGGGTTAAATATCCCTCTGAAGCTGTAGGAACTTTTTTATACAAATAAGCAGCAATTACTGCACCCAAAATGGAATCTCCTAAAAACTCAAGTCGCTCATAATTTAAAGGATTTCCTTCACCATCTATCATTTGTATAGACCTGTGAGTAAAAGCTTTTTTGTATTTTAATAAATTTCTGGGAGAAAAATTAAGTAATTTTTTTATTTCGTAATTAAGAAGTTTATCCTCCTCGGAAAAAGAATGAACTATTTTACGAATAAAATTCATAAACTACTCATCAAGTTTCTTGAATGCAACACATGCATTGTGACCTCCAAAACCAAAAGTATTGCTCATGGCAACTTTTACATCTCTTTTTTGAGCTTTATTCAGAGTTAAATTTAAAGCTGGATCAATATTTTCATCAAACCTTGAATGATTGATTGTAGGAGGAACAATTCCATGTGTAATCGTTAAAATTACTGCAATAGCCTCAATTGCACCAGCTGCACCTAATAAATGTCCAGTCATGGATTTTGTAGAATTGATGTTGATATTTTTTGCATGATCACCAAAAACATGAGAAATCGCTTTTAATTCTGCAACATCTCCTAAAGGTGTTGAAGTTCCATGAGTGTTAATATGATCAACATCTTCGGGCTTTAAACCTGAATTTTCTAGACAGTTTTTCATCACCGCAATCACCCCAATTCCGTCAGGATGAGGAGCTGTCATGTGATAAGCGTCTGAAGACATTCCACCACCAACAACTTCGCAATAAATTTTTGCACCTCGCGCTTTGGCATGTTCGTATTCTTCCAAGATAATAGCGCCTGCTCCTTCTCCTAAAACGAATCCATCTCTTTCAGCATCAAAAGGTCTTGAGGCAGTTTCTGGACTTTCATTTCTAGTTGATAAAGCATGCATAGCATTAAAACCTCCCATTCCTGAAATAGTTATAGCTGCTTCTGAACCTCCAGTAACAATAATGTCACAAGTCCCTAATCTGATGTAATTTAATGCATCAATCATGGCGTTTGCTGAAGATGCACAAGCTGAAACGGTGGTGTAATTTGGACCCATAAATCCATTTTTGATGGAAATATTTCCGGGAGCAATGTCTGCAATCATTTTGGGAATGAAAAACGGATTGAATCTTGGAGTTCCATCACCCGCAGCAAAATCTAACACTTCATTTTGAAAAGTTTCTAATCCTCCAATTCCTGCACCCCAAATAACGCCCACACGTAATTTATTAATTTCGTCAAGGTTCAATTTCGAATCTGCAATCGCTTCATCAGATGAAACTAAAGCATATTGCGTAAATCGATCCATTTTTCGGGCTTCTTTTCGGTCAATAAAATCGGTGACGTTGAAGTTTTTTAATTCACATGCAAAACGAGTTTTGAACTTGGCAGCATCATAGTACGTTACAGGCGCGGCTCCACTAACTCCTTTAATTAAGCCATACCAATATTCTTCTAAAGTATTACCAATTGGCGTTAATGCGCCAAGTCCAGTTACTACAACTCGTTTTAATTGCATATAAATATTACTTTTTTGCTTCCTCTATGTAGCTAATTGCTTGACCAACAGTTCCAATATTCTCTGCTTGATCGTCTGGAATTTGAATATCAAATTCTTTTTCGAATTCCATAATCAATTCCACAGTATCCAAAGAATCTGCTCCTAAATCATTTGTGAAGCTAGCTTCCAATGTTACCTCGTTATCGTCAACTCCTAATTTGTCTACGATAATCGCTTTTACTCTTGATGCAATGTCTGACATAATACTTTTGTTTTAAAATTTAAATCGGGCACAAAAATACAAATCTTATTAGTTTTATCTAATTTTTGTCCCAAATAATGATGTTTAAAAGTAAATAAAATATTTTAATCTTTTTTAAAAATAATGTCTTTGTTCATATATTATTGCTTTTTTTTGTATTCTCTTATGATTTATATGATACGAATTGTTGTTTTTGCCTCTGGCTCTGGAACGAATGTAGAAAATATTATCAATCATTTTAACAATACCGATAAAGCTGTTGTAACAAATGTTTTGTGCAATAATCCGGCTGCCAAAGTTTTTGATCGTTGTGAAAAATTGAATATGCCTTGTTCTTTTTTCGAAAAAACAGACTTTTTTAAAGAAAATACCGTGCTTCACTTTTTACAACAAGAACAAACGGACTTTATTATTTTAGCTGGGTTTTTATGGAAAATTCCTGCAAATTTACTAGCTGCTTTTCCAAACAAAATTATCAATATTCATCCTGCTTTGTTGCCTAAATACGGTGGAAAAGGCATGTATGGAATGCATATTCACAAAGCTGTCAAAGCAAATAATGAAACTGAAACTGGCATCACTATTCATTATGTAAATGAAAATTATGATGAAGGAGCGATTATTTTTCAAGCAAAAACAACACTAACATCCGAAGATACTCCTGAAACGATTGCCGAAAAAATTTATGTTTTAGAGCAAGAATATTTTCCGAAACTAATTGAAAACGAAATTTTGAAAAATGGCTAAATCTAAATTTTATGTAGTTTGGAAAGGTAGAAAAACAGGTATTTTTACAAAATGGAACTTTTGTAAACAACAAATTGACGGATTTGAAGGTGCTCAATACAAATCCTTTGCCAATATGGAGGAAGCCGAAATCGCATCCAAAGGAAATTATAACGATTATAAAGGAAAAGACACTCAAAAACCTGTTTTATCATCTTCTGAAAAACTAAAATTTGGAAATCCTATTTTAGAAAGCATTGCTGTGGATACTGCTTGTGCTGGAAATCCTGGAATCCTTGAATATAGAGGCGTTTTAACACATAATAAACAAGAAATATTCAGAAAAGGGCCTTTTAAAAACGGCACTAATAATGTAGGCGAATTCCTAGCTTTGGTGCACGGAATTGCATTACTCAAAAGTAAAAATCAAGAAAAACTTTCTATTTATTCGGATTCAAAAATTGCGATTAGTTGGATTCGTCAAAAAAAATGCAAAACCAAGTTGGATTTTGACCATTCAAACCAAGAATTGAAAATATTAATCGAAAGAGCCGAAAATTGGTTGCAACAAAATACCGTTAAAAATCCTATTTTAAAATGGGAAACCAAGGCTTGGGGAGAAATTCCTGCGGATTTTGGAAGAAAATAAAAAAGGTGTTAAAGTTTTCTTAATTTTTTTTAGATTTGGATTTTATAATCACTTATAGCATCGTAAATGTTCAGAGTTTTTGAAAAGTAGTTTTTAAAAACCAAAAACCATGAACATTTTTGATGCTTTTTTTATTAAATAATTCTCAAAAGTTTTAAATAAGATACGAAAAATACTGTGTCTTTATTTCGCAGCAGCATAACGTCTTTCAACTTCGTTCCAGTTTATTAAATTAAAAAAAGCGGTGATATAATCTGGCCTTCTGTTTTGGTAGTTTAAATAGTAAGCATGTTCCCAAACATCCAATCCTAAAATTGGTATTCCACCACAAGTAACTCCTGGCATTAATGGATTGTCTTGATTTGGCGTTGAACAAACCTCTACCTTTCCTCCTTTATGAACACACAACCAAGCCCATCCTGAACCAAATTGCGTTGCAGCAGCTTTGCTAAATGCTTCTATAAAAGCCTCTTTTGAACCAAATTCAGCTTCAATTGCATCTTTTAATTCGCTAGATAAATGACCTTTGTTTGCAGGATTTATAACTGACCAAAATAAATTATGGTTATAAAATCCACCTCCATTATTTCGAACAGCGCCATTTTTCATGTCTAAATTTGTCAGGATTTCTTCAATAGATTTTCCGTTTAAATCTGTTTCTGCAATAGCATTATTTAAGTTGTTTGTATATGCTTGATGATGTTTTGTATGGTGAATTTCCATAGTTTTTGCATCAATGTTTGGTTCTAAAGCGTCGTAAGTATAACCTAATTCTGGTAATTGAAAAGCCATTTTTTTATATTTTTAAATGTTAGTAATTATATATAAGATTGTAAAATTAACCATTTCAAAAGGGTTTTCCAAGAAGTTTCTGTGTTGATATTTTATAACTGTATAGAAATCACTTATTCTCCAAACTCAATCATAAATTCTTCTGCTTTTTCTACCATTTGTTTACTTCCACAAACAAAAGGTACCCTTTGGTGCAATGAAGTTGGCATTACATCTAATGTTCTTAAATAACCATCAGAAGATTTTCCACCGGCTTGTTCTGCCAAAAAAGCCATTGGATTGCATTCATATAATAATCGCAATTTTCCATTCGGATTTCTAGAGCCTTTTGGATACATATAAATGCCGCCTTTAATCATATTTCTATGAAAATCAGACACTAAAGACCCAATATATCTGCTTGTATAAGGCCTGTCTTCGGCTTCTTCTTGACAATATTTGATGTATTTTTTGATTCCCAAAGGGAAATCCAAATAGTTTCCCTCATTCACCGAATAAATATTTCCATTTTCTGGAAATTTCATATTGGGATGTGACAAATAAAAAGAACCAATTGCAGGATTTAGCGTAAATCCATTTACGCCATGACCAGTAGTGTAAACTAACATGGTTGAAGTACCATAAACAATGTATCCAGCAGCAACTTGTTCACTCCCTTTTTGCAGAAAATCTTTAATAGTTACAGGTGTTCCAACAGGAGTTACGCCTCTATAAATAGAAAAAATCGTTCCTACAGAAACATTTACATCAATATTTGATGAACCATCCAAAGGATCAATTAAAACAATATATTTATTTTGATGATTTTCATCCTGACTGTTAATTGCAATAAAATCATCTTCTTCTTCACTCGCAATTCCACAAACAATATTTCTCTTGGTTAAGGTTTTGATAAATACTTCATTGGCATATACATCTAGTTTTTGTTGATTTTCCCCTTGAATATTCACATCACCAGCAGCTCCTAAAATATCTATCAAACCTGCTTTATTTACCTCGTGATTTACCACTTTTGCAGCCAATCTTAGGGAGTTTAACAATCGTGAAAGTTCTCCAGAAGTGTATCTAAACGCTGATTGATTTTCAATAATAAACTCTCCTAATGTTTGATTTTTTGATGACATGAAATATGTTTTTGATTGATGTCACAAAGATGTTATTTTTTTAGAAGAACTAAAACGATTTATTGGACTTTTCAACCCTTTTTTTAAAATCCATTCTATAAAAATTCAACATTATAGGTTATTTTGTAAAAAAAATTTCTGAAAATTTTCGTCCAATTGAAAATGATTTACATTTGCTAAAAATTTATAAAAATGAGTTTTTTCATCAGACAAGGACAGCCAAAAGATGTACAAGCTATTTTAGACTTGATTATTGAATTGGCAGTTTTTGAAAAAGAACCCAACGCTGTTGAAATCACGACAGAAGATTTGTTGAAAGATGGTTTTTCTGACAACCCAAAATTAAAATTTTTTGTGGCGGAAGAAAATTCAATAATCATTGGAATGGCGCTTTTCTATGAACGATATTCTACTTGGAAAGGAAAAACAATTCATCTAGAAGACTTGATTGTAACACATCAAAAAAGAGCTTTGGGTATTGGGAAAGGTTTATATACAGCAGTTTTAAAATACGCTTTTGATAACAATTTCAAAAGAGTTGCTTGGGAAGTGTTGGATTGGAATACGAATGCCATTGAGTTTTATAAAAGTACAGGCGCTACCTATTTAAGTGGTTGGCATGTAGTTCAAATGAGCAAAGAAAATTTAGCAAAATTTATTCAAAATAGCACGAAATGAAAATATTTAAGTTTGGAGGTGCCTCTGTAAAAGATGCTGAAGGTATAAAAAATGTAGCAAAAATTATACAATCTGAAGGAAATTTAGATACTCTTGTGGTGATTTCTGCCATGGGAAAAATGACAAATGCTTTTGAAGAAGTAATAGATACTTATTATCATAAATCAGACGAATTGCCTTTAAAACTAAAATTTATTGATGAGTATCATAAAAATATTATGAATTCTCTTTTTAATAAAAGCGATGCTGTTTATCAAGAAATTGACATTCTTTTTGGAGAATTGGGTTGGTTTTTGGCTAGAAATACATCACAAAGATACAATTATGTGTATGACCAAATTATTTGTTTTGGTGAGTTGTTGTCTACCAAAATTGTGAGTGCTTATTTGGCAAAAATTGGCATCAATAATTCGTGGTTTGATGTTCGAAATTATATCAAAACAGATAGTAATTATAGAGACGCAAAAGTAGATTGGAATCTTACAGAAAGTATAATTACATCAAAAGTTGATACTTCAAAATTGAACATCACTCAAGGTTTTTTAGCTGGAAATGACACAGAAAATACAACTACTTTAGGCAGAGAAGGTTCAGATTATACAGCCGGAATTTTTGCCTATTGCTTAAATGCAGAAAGCGTAACTATTTGGAAAGATGTTGAAGGTGTCTTGAATGCGGATCCAAGAGTTTTTGAAGAAACCACTTTATTGACCCAAATTTCTTATGAAGAAGCTATAGAAATGGCGTTTTACGGTGCTTCAGTTATTCATCCAAAAACGTTACAACCTCTTCAAAAAAAGAAAATTCCGTTGTTAGTTCGTTCATTTTTAAATCCTAAAAAATTAGGAACTACAGTTTCAAAAGGCGCGCTTCTAGAACCTTATATCCCGTGTTTTATTGTAAAAAAAGGCCAAATTTTAGTATCAATTTCTGCACTAGATTTTTCACTTATGGTGGAGAATAATATCAGTTTTATTTTTCAAAAATTGCATGAATATCAATTAAAAGTGAATTTAATTCAAAATTCAGCGATTAACTTTTCAGTTTGTGTGGACAACAAATTTAATAAATTCGACCATTTTTTTGAAGATTTAAAAAACGAATTCAAAATGGAAGTTCAAAAAGGAGTAGATTTATTTACTGTGCGTCATTTTCATGACAAAGCTATTAAAATAATTGAGCAAAAAGGACAATCTTTATTGACTCAAGTGAACAAAGAAACACTTCAAATAGTGGTAAAGGGGATTTAAAAGTAGTAGTTGCATTTTTTTTAGTATGTTTGTAGTAAGTCTTTGAATAACTTATGGCATTAGTAACATCTAAAGAAATTGCAGGCTTAATTGGACTTCAAAAGTTTGGTTTTTTAGGAACTTTTGTAGGTTGGCTTTTAATCAGAGTTTTGCGTATTTCTTATATTAATAAAATTTACAAAAACAATAAAAAAAAGGAAGGATTAGCATTTTTAAATGGAGTTTTGAATGATTGCAATATTATTTTCCAAGTTCCTGAAGAAGATTTGAAAAGAATTCCAAAAGAAGGCGCTTTTATTTCAGTTTCCAATCATCCTTTGGGAGGAATTGACGGAGTTTTATTATTGAAATTGCTGATTGAAAAAAGAGCAGATTATAAAATTATTGGTAATTTTTTATTGCACAGAATAAAACCTTTACAACCTTATGTAATGCCTGTAAATCCTTTTGAAAACAAAAAGGAGGCAAAATCAAGTGTTACAGGAATTAAAAATGCATTGCTTCATTTGCGAGATGGAAAACCATTAGGAATTTTTCCAGCAGGAGAGGTTTCAACATACAGAGATGGAAAATTATTGGTTGATAAACCTTGGGAAGATTCAGCAGTTAGATTGATAAAAAAAGCTGAGGTTCCTGTTATTCCTATTTATTTTCATGCAAAAAATAGCCGTCTTTTTTATTTTTTATCTAAAATCAGTCATACCTTACGAACTGCAAAATTACCTTCAGAAGTAATCACTCAAAATGGAAGAACCATCAGAGTCAGAATTGGCAAACCAATTTCGGTTGAAGACCAAAAAGAGCACGAAGAAATTCCTGCGTTTTGTGAATTTATCAGAAAGAAAACATACATGTTGGCAAATCCTTTCGAAAAAGCACATAGATTAATTTCTGCTCAAAATATCAAAATAAAAAAGCCAGTAAGGAAAATTACGATTCAAAAAAGTGTTGATTTGTTCATAAAAGAAGTCAACGATTTAAGAGAAAATGAAGGAAGATTGTTGGAAAGTAAAAATTATGAAGTGTTTTTTGCCAACGCAAAAGACATTCCTAATTTGTTGCACGAAATAGGAAGATTGCGCGAAATAACTTTTAGAGATGTTGGTGAAGGCACCAATAATCCTATAGATTTAGACAAATATGACAAGTATTATTACCATCTTTTTTTGTGGGATAGAGAAGTTAATTGTTTGGCTGGCGCCTATAGAATGGGTTTGGGGAGTGAAATTTATAAAAAGTTTGGCATCAATGGTTTTTATGTGCACACACTTTTTAGAATTGAGCCTGAATTGCATCAAATGATGGAAAACACTATAGAAATGGGTCGTGCTTTTATCATCAAAGAATATCAACAAAAACCAATGCCTTTGTTCTTATTATGGAAAGGAATTGTACATGTTACCTTGCGTTATCCTGAGCATAAATATTTAATGGGAGGCGTTTCTATCAGCAATCAATTTTCTGATTTTTCAAAATCACTGATGATTGAGTTTATGAAATCTCATTATTATGATCCTTATATTGCGCAATATATTCAACCTAAAAAGGAATATAAAGTAAAACTGAAAGATGCAGATAAAGATTTCGTTTTTGATGCTACAAAAGCTGATATGCAAAAGTTTGACAAAGTCATTGATGAAATCGAACCTGGAGCATTAAGAATTCCAGTTTTGATTAAAAAATATGTGAAGCAAAATGCACGGTTGGTAGCTTTTAATGTAGATCCAAAATTCAATAATGCAGTTGATGGGTTGATGTATATAAAAGTTTCAGACATTCCTGAAAGCACTGTAAAACCTGTTATGGAAGAATTTCAGGCAGAATTAGAACGTAAAGCTTACGAACATTCACAAGAATAATTTTTACTAAAATTATCTTATAAATTGATATAAAAACATTTTTAAAAATCTTGTTGACAGTATTGGTAGTGATTGTTTTGTCAACTATTTTACCTGGAGTTTTAGTATCTGCCTAAACATCTGCCATTATTGTTGCAATTGTGATTTCGCTATTAAATATGTTTGCAAAACCGAATATTTGTTTTTTAACATTACCAGCAACAATTGTAACTTTTGGTTTATTTTTGTTGTTATTAACGCAATCATAATTTTATTAGCTGATAAATTATTGGATCATTTTTCTGTCGCTGGATTTTTTACAGCGCTACTTTTCAGTATTTTATTGTCGATTTTTAGATCCATTTTGTTTTCTCTTTTGAAAGAAGAGCCAAGTAATCTTTACTAATTTTGAAAAGAAGCTCTTTGTAAACGATCGTTTACGGAATTCCCTAACCCAATTTCAGGTAATTTTTCGGCAATAATTAGGTCCAATTCTAAAGAATCTAATTGGTGAAGCGAATCATATAAATTCATAGCAGCCTCCTCTAAATTTCCGGTTTTAGAAAGAATGATGTTTTCAAAAACAGCATCCGAAATAACTTCATTTTGAAACCCTAAAATCCCAATCTTTTTTCCCTGAAATTTTTTAATTTCTTCTAAAATATTGTCTGTTAAAATGGTTCTTGTTTTAGGAGCGTAATGTTTCAATAGCATTCCTGGAGCTTCAGGATTCTCTTCTTTCGTATTTTTTAAAGTGACTTTTCCAATAATTTTTTCGATATTTTCTAAAGACAAAGCTCCCAATCTATAAATTACAGCTTCCTCGTTTTCAAAGCCTACAATTGTAGATTCAATACCGTTTTTGCATGAACCACCGTCTAAAATCAAATCGATTTTATCTCCAAAATATTGCGCAACATGAATCGCTTTTGTAGGGCTAATACTATTGAAAGGATTTGCACTTGGAGCTGCTAAAGGAAAAGGCAATTGTTTCAATAATTCCAGTGTTAATGGATGATTTGGAACACGAACAGCCACTGTATTTTTTCCAGCTGTAATCAAATCAGGAATGGTATTTTTCTTAGGTAAAACAAGCGTTAAAGAGCCAGGCCAAAAGGCTTTAGCTAACTTTTTTGCTTTTTCAGGAACATATGAAACAATGTTTTTTAATGCTTCTAATGAATGAATATGAACAATTAATGGATTGAAATGTGGTCTTTTTTTGGTAGTAAATATTTGCTGAATGGCTTTTTCACTAAAAATATTTCCAGCCAAACCATATACAGTTTCTGTTGGGATTGCCACTAATTTTTCGTTTTCTAACAACGAAATTGCTTTTTGGATGTCTGTAGAAATAATGCTCATAATTGCTACAAAATTACATATAAAATCTAAAAATCTGGCGCAATCGTAAAACTCATTTTTTCATTGGTTGAAGGATGAACAAACTCAATAAATTCTGCATGAAGAAACAATCTTGTGGCTTTTTTTCCATACAAATCATCACCAACAATGGGTGTATTCAATCCGTTTTTATGAGCAGCATGAACACGCAATTGATGTGTTCGTCCTGTAATTGGGTAAAAATATACCCTCGTCTTATCTTTTTCTCTTTGGATGATTTGCCAATAAGTTTCCGCTTTTTTTCCGTTTTCAAAATCAACCAATTGTTTGGGTCTGTCATCCAAATCCAAACGAATTGGAAGGGTTATTTTCCCGCTATTTTCTGACAAAATCCCTTCTAACAAAGCAACATAGCGTTTTTTTACAGTTCTTTTAATGAACTGAATTTGCAAAATCTTGTTGGCTTCTTTCGTTTTTGTGAGTACTAAAATTCCAGATGTTGACATGTCTAATCTGTGCACAATCAAAGGTCCATTGGCTGTTGGATATTTTTCTTTGATGCGAGTGTAGACAGAATCTTTAATTTCTTTTCCAGGAACAGATAAAAATTCAGCTGGTTTATTGACAACAACCAAAATGTCATCCTCATAAATAATGGTGAGTTGCTGTTTTTCTGACAAGTTTTCGATCAACAAATTTTCATCTATTTTTAAGTTTTGAAGCATGTGAGATAAAATAGGTTTGCATCGACTTTGGCAAGCAGGATAAAAGTTTTTATGCTTTCTGATTTCAGAGTTTGGTGAAACTCCCCACCAAAATTCTGCCAAACAAATGGGTTGCAAATCATTGGTAAAGGCATATTGCAACAGTTTTGGTGCAGCACATTCTCCAGAACCTGCAGGAGGTTTTATAGTTGGGTAATTAAAAATATCCAACAAACTTTTTGGTTTTTTTTGTTGATTTAAAAAAGTATAGTTGCTAAATAAAAGATGCTGTAAAATGATTGATTTTTCTTTTCGTTCTTTTTTAAGTGCATTTATTTTATGTTCAAAAATACTCAACTCAGATTGAATTTTATGTATTTTAAGGTCATAATATTCTTGCAATTCTTTATAAAAAAATTGGTCGTTATAACTTTCTTGTTCCAATTTCTTTGAGAAATTTTTAATTTCTTCATCGGTTAAAGAAATTTCCGAAATTTTCTTCCGAAATTTTCTTTCTGTTTTCGAAATCTTCATTTTTTTTCTTTGTTCACCCAAATCATACTCAATAATTTTGATCAATTTTTTGAATGACTTTTTCAAAGAAATATACATTTTATCATTTTTTAAATCACTGATGTGACGATTTATAACATCAATTTCAGCTTTTCCTTTGATATAAAAACTTCCTTCAGTTCGCATGTTAAAAACGGGAGGAACAAATTTTGTTGGCAAACTATTATCTGCGAATTTTCCTGAAAAAGCCGCCAAATAACCAAGTTCATTTTCGTTGTTTTTCACTACTAAAACTCCAAACATTTTTCCAATTGCTCCAGCATTATCTTGGTTTTGAAATCCAAAATCATGCTCAAAATCTGTTTGATTTTCTAAATACTCTTGTAATTCTTTGGATGCAATTTTTGCAAGCAAATGAGGCTCGTAATAAAATGGAAACGTAAATTTCTCAGGAAGTTGAATGGTACAAATATCGTTTTTAAAATATAAAAAGTGAGTCAAATTTTGAGGGTTTAATGCGCTTCCAACCAATTATTTCCCAAACCAATTTCTACATCCAAAGGAACTTTTAATGAAAAGGCATGTTCCATTTCGTGTTTGATGACGGGTTTTATGATTTCTAGTTCGTCTTTATGAGCGTCAAAAACCAACTCATCATGCACTTGCAAAATCATTTTTGATTTGAAGTTTGCTACTTCAAATTTTTTGTGAATATTAATCATTGCTAATTTTATAATATCTGCTGCAGAGCCCTGAATTGGAGCATTTACAGCATTTCTTTCAGCTGCGCCTCTCACCATAGCATTTCTAGAATTGATATCTTTCAAGTAGCGTCTTCTATTCAAAACTGTTTCAACATAGCCATTTTCACGTGCAAAATCGACTTGGGATGACATGTATGCTTTCAATTTTGGATAGGTCTCATAATACGTGTCAATCAACTCTTTGGCCTCACTTCTTGATAAGTTAGTTTGATTGCTCAGACCAAAAGCTGAAACGCCATAAATAATTCCAAAATTTACTGTTTTTGCATTGCTTCTTTGTTCACGAGTTACTTCATTAATTGGAATATTGAACACTTTTGCAGCTGTTGAAGCGTGAATATCTTCACCATTTTTAAATGCGTTCATCATGGTTTCTTCTTCGCTTAAAGCCGCAATAATCCGCAATTCTATTTGGCTGTAATCGGCTGCTAACAATACATAATCTTTACTTCTTGGGATAAAAGCTTTACGCACTTCTCGGCCACGTTCGGTTCTAATGGGAATATTTTGTAAATTCGGATTGTTCGAACTCAGCCTTCCAGTGGCTGCAACTGCTTGCGCATATTCTGTGTGAATTCTTCTCGTTTTTGGATTGATTTCATTCGGAAGCGCATCTACATAAGTGCTTTTCAATTTATTATATTGACGATATTCTAAAATATCTCGGATAATTTGATGGTCTTTTGCGAGGTAAGAAAGCACGTCTTCGCCAGTGGCATATTGCCCTGTTTTTGTTTTTTTAGGTTTGTCAATCAACTTCAGATTTTCAAACAAAACAACGCCCAATTGTTTGGGAGAACCAATGTTAAATTCTTCTCCAGCTTGCGAATAAATCGCTTTTTCCAATCTATTAATATCATCAGTCAATGCGATTGAAAGTTCCTTTAAAAAATCAGTATTGATGTTAATTCCCTCAATTTCCATGGATGTAAGTACTGAAACCAAAGGCAATTCAACATTATTAAAAAGTTTGGTTACATTGCCAGTTTCCAATTCTTTCGTAAAATGATTTTTCAATTGAAGTGTCACATCAGCATCTTCCACAGCATATTCTGTTTGCTCTTTGATGGAAATATCTCTCATAGAAAGTTGGTTTTTTCCTTTTTTTCCAATCAGTTCTGTGATAGAAACTGGTTGATAATTCAAATAGGTTTCCGCCAAAACATCCATATTGTGACGCATATCAGGATTAATAAGATAATGCGCAATCATGGTATCAAACAAAGTTCCTTTCACTTGCATGTCATAATTTGACAATACTTTGAGGTCGTATTTTAAGTTATGACCAATTTTTTCAATTTCTTCTGATTCAAAAAAAGGACGAAATTCTTCTAAAATAGTTTTGGTTTCTTCTTGATTTTCTGGAAACGAAACATAATACCCTTTTCTAATTTCATAAGAAAATGACATGCCAATCAATTCCACTTCTAAAGCACGCAAACCTGTAGTTTCGGTATCAAAACAAACCGATTTTTGTTGCACTAACTTATCGATTAATATTTTTCTTGAAAAAGGAGAATTGATATGTTGATAGAAATGTGAGGTGTTTTCAATCGTTTTAAAACCACTAGCCATGTCAATTTCGGAAACGTTTCCACTTCCAGGACTTGCAAATAAATCAAACTGATTTGAAGTATTTACAGGTGATTTTTTTTCAGAAATTATTGTTTTTTCAGCAATATCTTCAGGGATATTTTTGGGACTATTTTGCGCAAAAGTATTCGTAAAATTTGTTAATAAATTTCTGAATTCTAATTCATTAAAAATTTCAGTAACTTTTTCTAAATCTGGTTGATCCAATGTGAAATCATCAGCATTAAATTGCACAGGAACATCCAACATAATGGTCGCTAATTTTTTGGATAGCATACCCAATTCTTTTGCTTCTTCAATTTTTTCTTTCATTTTTCCTTTTAGTTGATGTGTATTTGCTAACAAATTTTCCATCGAACCAAAATCAGCAATAAATTTCTTTGCCGTTTTTTCGCCAACTCCAGGCAAACCAGGAATATTGTCAGAGGTATCTCCCATCATTCCTAAAAAATCGATGACTTGCAACGGATTTTCTACTTCAAAATTCTGTTTTACTTCTTCAACTCCCCAAATATCATAACCACCACCAAAACGCGGTTTGTACATAAAAATATTTTCAGAAACGAGTTGAGCAAAATCTTTATCAGGTGTTACCATATAGGTTTTGTAACCTTCTTTTTCTGCTTGTTTTGACAATGTTCCAATCACATCATCTGCTTCAAAACCTTCTTTAACCATAATTGGAATGTGCATTGCTCGCAAAATTTCCTCAATATAAGGTACTGCAATTTTGATGGCTTCCGGAGTTGCATCTCTGTTTGCTTTATAAGCTTGGTATAATTCTACTCTTTCAACACTGCCACCTTTGTCAAAACAAACTGCTAAATGATCGGGTTTTTCACGTTTGATAACATCTAATAAAGAGTTCATAAACCCCATAATTGCTGAGGTATCAAGCCCTTTTGAGTTGATTCTTGGATTTTTTATAAACGCGTAATAGCCTCTAAAAATTAATGCGTAAGCATCTACTAAAAAAAGTCTTTTTTGTAACGACATTGAATGTTTTTATAGATGCTAAAGCTACAAAACTTTAACAGGATGTTAAAATTGATTTGTCATTTAACTAGTATCTTTGATGAAATTTTTTTAAAAAGAAACTTTGTGGGTCGTTGGATTTTTCTGGCAGTAGTCATTTTTTTAATCATTCTCCTCGATTTTTACGCTTTTCAAGCATTTAAAACCGCTTTTAAAAGTAAATATGCACGCTTTATTTCTATGTCTGTAAATATTGCTGTGTACATATTTTTTTTATTTGCCATTTTAACGTATTCAAGAAGTGATGGACAAACTCCCCAATTTCAGTTAGCTGCAGGACTGTTGTTGACATTTTTAATTCCGAAATTGGTGATTGTCATCATGCTTTTTGGCGAAGATATTTTTAGAGGAATTGTAAAAGGAATTTCTATGATTTCAGCTTCAGAAACACAACCTTTAGCTGGAAGAAGAAAATTCATTTCTCAATTGGCATTAGGCATTGCAGCA
This sequence comes from Flavobacteriaceae bacterium UBA2540, assembly GCA_002340765.1. Lineage (GTDB taxonomy): Bacteria > Bacteroidota > Bacteroidia > Flavobacteriales > Flavobacteriaceae > Polaribacter. The sequence continues at coordinate 26,857 of DDMS01000034.1, forward strand.
ATTCCTTTTGTTTCTTTTATTTATGGAATTATTCAAGGAAAGTACAATTATAAAGTGTTGAAATACCAGCTTTCTTTTAAAGATTTACCTGATGCTTTTGACGGATTTACCATCACTCAAATTTCAGACATTCATTCAGGAAGTTTTACGAATGTAGCAAAAATTCAATATGGAGTTGATTTGATCAATGAGCAAAAGTCGGATGTGATTTTGTTTACAGGCGATATCGTGAATAATAAGGCCGACGAAATGGACAATTGGATGGAAATGTTTTCCAAATTAGAAGCTAAAGAAGGCAAATATTCAATCCTTGGAAATCATGATTATGGCGATTATATGGATTGGAAAAATCCTGAAGAAAAAATCAATAATTTTCAATCGGTAAAGAATGTTCATAAAAAAATTGGATTTGATTTGTTGTTAGATGAATTCAGATATTTAGAGAGAAATGGTCAAAAAATCGCGTTACTTGGCGTTGAAAACTGGGGAAAAGGATTCAATCAAAAAGGAGATTTAGAAAAAGCATCAGCAGGAATTTCTAAAGATGATTTTAAAATTTTGTTGAGTCACGATCCAAGTCATTGGGAATATAAAGTGAAAAATGACGATTTTAATTATCAATTAACTTTAAGTGGTCACACTCATGGTTTGCAAATGGGTATTGAAATTCCTAGTTGGTTTAAATGGAGTCCATCACAATATATCTATAAACAATGGGCGGGTTTGTATGAAGAATTTGGCAGATATATTAATGTAAATAGAGGTTTTGGCTATCATGCATTTCCTGGAAGAGTTGGAATTTGGCCAGAAATCACAACAATCGAACTTAAAAAAGCTTGATTTTCAGTATATTTAATAAGATTTGTTATATTTGTGGGTTAATTGACAAAAAGCGATTAGTTTTTACCTTTAAAAACAGTTAGTTATGACAAAATTTGGAGAGTTAATTAGTATTGATAAGCCTGTTCTAATTGATTTTTATTCGGACTGGGACGAGGTTGAAAGTAGCATTGATACGCTAAGAGATGTTGCTGCAGCTTTAGGAGACAAAGCAAAAGTCATTAAAATAGACATCAATAAAAATGAAGATTTAGTTGGAGCACTTCGTGTGAAAGGCAATCCTACTTTTATGATTTATAAAAATGGAGAAATGAAATGGCGTCAAACAGGATTTCAAGATGCCAATACTTTGATTGGTTTGGTGCAACAATACGTTTAGATCTCTAAAAAACATTAAAAGTGACCTTTTTGTAATTCGTATTACAAAAAGGTCACTTTTTTTTATTCTTCTGTATCTTGTGGAATAATATGATCAAACAATGAAAGAGTTGTGTTGAAATCTTCTTGCAACGTATTTATCAATTTTGTATCAGTATCATATTTCAAGACTTGGTCAATAACGCCTCTGTATAGATATCTGAAAGTTAGGTCAAATTCTTCAAAAACGATGTCAAATTTTTCTTTTGAAAATGTACTAAACCAAACCAATTTCTCTTTAAATATTTTTACTAAAGTTTTTGCAGCAGCTCTTGCTTTTTCAGTTTCTCCCAGTTGATAATACATTTCAGGGTATTCTAATGACAAACTGTAATGATCAAAACCTTTGATTGGCATTTTTTCAATTGACAAATCGAGCATTTCGATCGCTTTAGCAGTATCACCTTCTTGCACAAATTTGTTTGACAATCGCATTAAACTATTTCGCATAGAAATAGAATTTCTTTTGGTTTGCTCGTCTAAATAAATTTTACCATCGTTGATATTTCTCCAATTCCATTTTTGAACATTTTTATACATTTTTTCTGTATCAATTCTGCCAATATCAAACAAAGTTGATTCTCTAACGATTTCACCTTTTTCGTTGTAATATTTGGTGGGTGTTTTTATAGGAACCAATTTAAAAGCCAAACCATCTAACTGTAAATAATCTTTCAGCCAAATGTATTCGCTGTCTGCATTTGAGCCTCCAGTAAAATAAATTGGGCGTTTCCAATCAAAATTATTCAAAATATCCAACATCAAAATGGTGTTTTTAGCAATGGCTCTGTCAATAGTAATGTCAATATAAGGTAAAACTTTGTCAGCGTCTTTTGCGGTAACAATGCCATATTTCAAAACATTTTCTTTATTTACAGGAATACGAATTTTATTTGTTGGCAATATTTTTTCAGGATTTCCATCTTCGTCCAAATCATAAAAAGTTCGTTCGCTATCACTTCGAATCCATTTCATAAAACTGCTCAAATCCAAGACAGAGTCTTTCAATTGAGGAAATAATTCCGAGAAATAATAAGCAACATCTAGCGTGCCGTATTTATATTCGTCATGGGTTAATTGTGATGGAATAGGAGGTGCATCATAAGTGGCACGTTTCATCTGGTCAATATACCAATCTGTTTGAAAAAGACTGGTATTTACCAATTTGATATCCGTTCTAATGCCTTCCACTTCTTGCATATACCACAAAGGGAAAGTATCATTATCTCCAATGGTAAATAGGATGGCATTTGGGTCGCAACTTTCCAAATACGCTTGTGCATTCAAGTGAGTGGTGTATCTGTTGGAACGATCATGATCATCCCAATTTTCGAAAGCCATCAATGTTGGGACGGCCAACAAAGAAAGAACACTTACACCAATTGCCAATGCTTTTTTATTGACAAAATGCTTGAAATATTCATACAAAGCAAGTACGCCAAATCCAATCCAAATACCAAAAATGTAGAAACTTCCAACCACCGCGTAATCTCTTTCTCTTGGTTCAAAAGGTTTTGGATTTGTGTAAAAAAGAATCGCAAATCCAGTAAATGCAAAAAATAATAGCAACGTAAAAAAGTTTTCTTTGTCCCATTTTATGTTATACAACAAACCTAAAAATCCGAAAATCAGCGGTAAAAAATAGTAAGTATTTCTTCCTTTATTTTCTAAAACATCTGTGGGTAATTGTTGTTGAGAACCCAATCTTGCTTCGTCAATAAAATCAATACCACTCAACCAATTACCGTTAAAAATGTCCAATTGTCCCTGAGTATCATTTTGACGACCCACAAAATTCCACATAAAATAACGACCATACATATATCCAAATTGATAGCTAAACATGAATTTAATGTTTTCAATAAACGTAGGTCTTCTTTTGCTATTTTCAGGAATTCCGGCAATCGATTTGTACATTTTCTCTTTGGATGGATCTACCATTCTTGGAATAAAACCTTTGTGTTTGTCAGCATAATTTGGCAACACATCTTTGTAATGATTTACGATTACATATTTGCCATTTTTCTTTTCGTATTTTGGCTTGTCGTCTTTTGTTGGATTGTTTGCATCTTGCTGTCTTTCATAAGAGTTTGAATAATACGTATCATAAAAAACATTCGCATCTCCATATTGTTCACGTTCATAATACGCCAATAATTCGCGTGCACTTGAAGGATTATTTTCGTTGATTGTGGTATTTGCATTGGCCCTTATTGGCAACATTATCCAGGAAGAAAAACCAATCATGATGAATAACAAAGAAAGAATTAAGGTATTAGCAGTTACTTTTTGATGCTTTTTGGTGGATTTCAATCCAACATAAAAAAGGACAATTAAGATAATTCCTGCAATGATAGTTCCTGAATTGTAGGGTAATCCAATTGAATTGATAAAAAACAATTCAGAGGCACTAAAGAATTTAAGTGTAAATGGAAAAATAAATTTGAAAACCAATAATAGTACAATTACTGAAAAAACAGTTGCAACCGCTGTTGTTTTTAAGTTGATTTTTTTATAGGTTTTAAAGAAATACAACATCACAATTGCAGGAATTACCAACAACGAAAGAATGTGCACTCCAAATGACAAACCAACTACAAAACTGATTAAGACCAACCATTTATTTCCTCTTTGCATATTGATTTCACTTTCCCATTTCAATCCTAGCCAGAACAATAGCGCCATTAAAAAAGACGACATTGCATACACTTCACCTTCCACTGCACTAAACCAAAAACTGTCTGAAAATGTGTAAGCTAGTGAGCCAACTAAACTGCTTCCAAGAATTGCGATATAACTTCCTTCTGAAATTCCACCTGATTTGATAGATAGTTTTTGAGCTAAATTCGTGATGGTCCAAAACATGAACAAAATCGTAAAAGCACTTGACAAAGCAGACATAAAATTCACCATTTTTCCGATTTCAGTAACATCAGAAGTGAACATCGCAAAAAACGCTCCCAACATTTGAAACAATGGCGCTCCTGGTGGATGACCAACTTGAAGTTTTACGGATGTTGCAATATATTCTCCTACATCCCAAGCACTTACAGTTGGTTCGATAGTTAAAGAATAGATGATCAATGCGATTCCAAATGTAACCCATCCTAAAATTAAGTTCCAGTTTTTAAAATTTTCTGTTGTCATAAGGTACTTTATAAACTAAAGGCGAATTTACTAATAAATATGAATAAAATAGAGAAGTAGCGTGTTTTCTCACAAATGGATTGTTCACAAAAGTTTGTTAAACCTAAAATTTGTATAAAATTGTTTGCTTAATAAAAACTTTGCGTTAAATTTGCAACCGCTTAAATAACACTGGCCTATGGTGTAATGGTAACACACCGGTTTTTGGTACCGATTTTCAAGGTTCGAGTCCTTGTAGGCCAACAAAACAGTCTTAACAATCATTTGTTAAGATTTTTTATGTGCTTAAAAACCCTTTCAATTCCTCATAACTACCAATTTTGATGGACATTTTTTCTTTGTCAATCACCTTTTGAATTTGCTCAGGAATTGCAACTTTTACAGGCAAAGTTTCTTCAACAACGCCCAAAAATTTTACAGGATGTGCTGTTTCTAAAAAAACACCAAATTCGTTTGTATTCAAAACATATTTTTTCAATCCCAAATACCCCACAGCGCCATGAGGATCAGCAATGTATTGAGAAGTTGTATAGATTTTTTTCATGGCTTCACGTGTTTCATCATCCGTAAAACTATAGGAAGAAAAATTGGACTTTAATGTTTCGAAATTATTGTCAAAAAGTTCTTGAATTCTTATAAAATTACTTGGATTTCCAACATCCATCGCATTTGAAATGGTAGGTTTTGAAGGTTTTGAAACATATTTTCCTTCAATTAAATAGTTAGGAACTGTATCATTGATATTGGTTGCTGCAATAAAATGTTTGATGGGTAATCCTAGTTTTTGTGCAACAATTCCTGCGCAAATATTTCCAAAATTTCCACTTGGAACCGAAAAAATCAACTCTTTGTTCAAACTTTTTAGAGTTTTATAAGCAAAGAAATAATAAAACATTTGTGGCAACCAACGTGCAATATTGATGGAGTTTGCAGAGGTTAATTTTTTGGTAATTTCAGCATCCAAAAAAGCGGTTTTTACCATTTCTTGGCAATCGTCAAAAACACCATCAACCTCCAATGCAGTAATATTTTGACCCAAAGTTGTCAACTGTTTTTCTTGAACATCACTCACTTTTCCTGACGGATATAAAATGACTACATTCACGCCTTTTGTTCCTAAAAAACCGTTGGCAACAGCACCTCCAGTATCTCCTGAAGTAGCCACCAAAACAGTCACTTCTTCTGGGCTATTTTCATTAAAATACTCCAAACATTTTGCCATGAATTTGGCACCCACATCTTTAAAAGCCATTGTTGGTCCGTGAAATAATTCTAATGAAGCGCAGTTTTCATCAATATTTACGAGAGGGAAATCAAAAAAAATGCTTTCAGCAATGATTTCTTTTAATTTTTTTTCAGGAATTTCATCACCCACAAATTGATTGATAACTTCAAAAGCAATTTCATGATTTGAAAATTTTTCAATATTTTCAATAAAATCGGCAGAAATTGGAGTTATTTTTTCGGGAAAATACAAACCTCTGTCTGGCGCAATTCCACTGATTACTGCATTTTTAAAACTAGTTTTTGGCGATTTGTGATTCAGACTGTAATAATTCATAATTGAGTTATTAAAAGACCTCACAGTCCCGAAATTTCGGGACTGTAAGGTCTTAAATTTGTTATTTTTTTTTCAATAATTTTTATGCCTTCTTTATTCACTTTTGAGATAAATGTAGTGGCTTCAATTCCAGTATTTTCATAATTATTTTTGATGGCATCCAATACTTTTTCGGCAATTTCATCTCCTTTGCAAAGAGCAAAAATGGTGGGTCCTGAACCACTTATTCCTGCGCCCAAAGCACCAGCTTTTAGCGCATTATTTTTTACCAAATCGAAATAAGGGATGAGGTTTTTACGATAAGGTTCTACAATAATATCAACCAAAGAATGTCCTATCAATTCATAGTTTTCAGCATACAAACCTGCAATCAACCCACCTACATTTGCCCATTGTGTGACAGCGTCTTTCAATGGAATTTTTTTAGGCAAAACTTCTCTGGCATCTTTGGTTTTAATCTCTATTTGTGGATGAATGGCTACAATTCTTAATTCCTCAGGAACGGGTAATTTGATGATTTCTAACGGATGGTAACTTCTTACTAAAATAAATCCACCATAAGTTGCTGCTGCTACATTATCAGCAATTTGCGAACCACAAGCTACTTCTTCGCCAAACATGGCAAATTTTGTCAATTCAAGTTCAGAAAACCTTTTTTCTAAAAATTGATTTGCGCCAAAAGCTGCACCTGCAGCACTTGCAGCACTACTTCCCAAACCACTTCCTGGCGAAAATCCTTTGTGAATGGTCAATGAAATTCCAAAGTCAGCATTGGCTTCAAGGAGCATTTTTTTTACGACGGCACTTGCGGCATTTTGATCAACATCATACGTTAAATTGGCTCCTGTAATTTGAGTGATTTTTACGCCTTTTTCAATGGTTTTTGTGAAAGTCATTTCATCACCAACTGCATCAACTGCAAATCCAAGTGAATCAAATCCACAAGAGACGTTTGCAACTGTTGCTGGGGAAAATATTTTTAGATAGTCAAAAAGGGTAGAGTTCAAAGTTTAAAATTTAAAGTTCAAAATTAGTAATTAATCATTCGTAATTTGTAATTCTCAATTCGCAATTAATTATTTCCAATTCGTATCACATCTGCAAAAATTCCAGAAGCAGTAACTTCTGCTCCAGCTCCAGCTCCTTTTATCAACAAGGGATTTTTTGAATATCTGTCTGTGAAAAATAAGACAATATTATCACTTCCTTCCAAATTATAAAAAGGATGGTCAGCAGGAATTTCTTGCAAACTCACATTGGCTTTTCCAGCAATAAATTGAGCAACATATTTCAATCGACAATTTTTTTCGGATGCTTTTTGAAATAGCTCTTGAAAATGAGATTCATATTTCAGTAAAGATTTTAAAAAATCTTCATTATTCGTAGTTTGCAAACTTTCTAAAGGTAAAAATGAATTATTTTCTATGTTTTCTAATTCCAAATTTGAACCACTTTCTCTTGCTAGAATCAATATTTTTCGAGAAACATCAATTCCGCTCAAATCAATTTTTGGGTCAGGTTCAGTATATCCTTCTTTTTGGGCTTGCAAAACAACATCATGAAACGAAGTTTTATCAGTAAAATTATTAAAAACAAAATTCAAACTTCCTGATAAAACTGCCTGAATTTTATGAATTCTATCACCAGAATTCACCAAGTTTTTTAAGGTATCAATAATCGGTAAACCTGCACCCACATTGGTTTCAAATAAAAAAGGCGCATTGTATTTTCTAGAAATGGCTTTTAAATTTTTATAATTATCTAAATTTGAGGCGCAAGCAATTTTATTGCAAGTAACCACAGCAATGCTTTCTCTTAAATATTTATGATACATATTCGCAACTTGCTTATTGGCAGTATTATCAATAAAAACGGAGTTTCTAACATTGATTTCTTTAACTTTTTCAAAAAACAATTCCAAACTAGTAGACACCCCATTTTCAAGAGCATTTTTCCAATCGGATAAAGAAATACCGTTTTTATCAAAAATCATTTTTTTGGAGTTAGAGATTCCAATCACTCGTATATTAAGTTTTAAATGTTCTTTCAAATGATTTTTTTGTTGATTCAATTGTGCTAAAAACCGCTCACCCACATTGCCAACACCAGTGACAAAAAGGTTTAATTGTTTTATTTTTTCTTCAAAAAACTGTTCATGCAGCGTATTCAAAGCCTTTTTTGCATCCTTTTTGTGAATCACAGCCGAAATATTTTTTTCAGACGAACCTTGCGCAATTGCTCTTACGTTCACATTGTTTTTTCCAAGAGCGCTAAACATTTGCCCACTCAAACCTTGATGATTTTTCATGCTTTCGCCAACCACAGCAATGATTGCCAAATCATTTTCAACAATCACAGATTTTATTTTTTTGCGATCAATTTCAATACTAAAAGTTTCTTCTAAAAAAAGTTTGGCTTTTGGAGCATCATTCTCATAAATTCCGACACAAATTGAATATTCTGAAGAGGCTTGCGTGATAAAAATCACATTGATTTTTTGTTTAGAAAGAGTTTCAAATAGCCGTTTTGAAAAACCAGGAATTCCAACCATTCCTCCACCTTCTAATGTTATCAAACTAATATTTTCAATATGTGAAATTCCTTTGATAGCGCCATTTTTCTTTGGATTATTTGAAATTAACGTACCAAAATGTTCGGGTTCAAAAGTATTTTTAATTCGAATTGGAATTTCTTTCCTTAAGACAGGTTCAATCGTTTGTGGATACAACACTTTTGCACCAAAACCTGACAATTCCATGGCTTCTTCATACGAGATTTCTCGAATTGGAAAAGCTTGTTTTACGATTTTTGGATTTGCTGTAAACATGCAACTTACATTTGTCCAAATTTGCAATTCTTCAGCATCCAAAGCAGCAGCAAAAATTGCCGCAGAATAATCAGAACCTCCTCTTCCTAATGTGGTGATTTCGCCAACTGAATTGGAAGCAACCCCCCCCCCTAAAAGCGTAACTTGATGATTATTTTGATTGAAAAAATTGGTAATGTTTGTTTTTGTTTTTGCAAAATCTACTTGTCCATTTAAGTAATTGTTATCCGTGATTATGAGTTGATCACTTTCAAAATGTGTAGCATCAAAAAATTCTTTTGCGGCGTTTGCAATGATAAAAGAAGATAATTTTTTTCCAAAGCTTGATACTTTTGCTAGGGTTTTATCAGACAATTCTTGCAATAAATAAATGCCTTCGTAAATTGATAATAATTCATAAAACAGTGAGTTTGCTTTTTCTAAAACAATTTCTAAATCATTTTGAATCAATTCATTGATGGTTTGAAGATGCAATTCTTTGATGCTTTCCAATTGTTGTTTTACCAAAGAAATATCTTTCAAAGCGGTGGTTGCTCCTGTCAACAAATGATGAGTAGTTTCTCCAAAATCGGAGACAACCACTGCAATTTTCGATTCTTGAGATGCTTTTTCAACAATCGCTAACACTTTTTTTATGTTTTCTGAATTGGCTACTGATGAGCCCCCGAATTTTAATACTTTCATCGCTTAGATGGATAAATAGTTTGATTGATTTTTAAAGATTTTTCTTTCGAATTTTGTTCGAAAAATAACGATAGGATGATATAAATAGTGAGGACCCCTAAAGGGTAAATTTAGTTGTAATTGTGAATGTCGTTTGTTTTGCAAAGCTGAAAAAAACGGCATTTAGTAGTATAAGATTTTTATGTGAATCTGAAAAACTCATGCTGTAAAAGTAATATTTAAATTTATTTTCGCAACCTCACATGGTGTTTTTTTTGAAAAATAATCAAATTAATGTCAATTCAGAAAAAAGAGAAATAATAAATTGAGAAAATCTATTTTTTTTGAAGATAATTTGATTTTTCCTTAATGATTGTTGCAATTGATTTATTTTCGATTTTACTTTCTAACCAAGACAAAATATCTAAATATAAAAAAGCTCTTTTTTCATAAGGATGACTTTCGTATTTCTTTAATCTTGTATAAATATTTTTGAATTCGTTCTTGATTTCGTGAGGAAAAACATCGCTCAAATCTCTTATGGAAGTAATAAATTCTTTCTGAACTTCTTGCAAATTTTCCATTTTTATCAAAAATTTATAGGTCTCTAAAAACTGTCTTTCAAGGTCATAATCTAATCCACATTCATAGTGTGCAATCAAATTTAAAACCCTTGCAAAACATTGTAAATCTTCACCTGCATTTAAGTTTTTCGAATCTATAATTTTTTCTAAATACTTGATACAGAGTTCATATTTGTCCATTCCAAAATACAAACAAGCAATTTTATAATATAACATTACAATATGATGCGAATCTAATCTGGTTTTATATTGCTCAATTTTTTTATTGATTATTGCCACCAAATATTCGCCTTCAGCAAAAGTTGCCTCTAGGAAATGCAAATGCAATTTATTGGCATATAAATACTGAAAAATAAGTACTTCAGTATTCGTATTTAAAGGAACATAATTTTGTGCAACATCTTCTTCAAAGTTTCGCAATTCCTCTTTAAAAGTGCTGATTTTCTTCACAAAAAAGGATGCTTCTAGTAAGTAATTTTTTCCCTTCAGATAAAAAACAGGATGCAATGCAATGAGTTTTTTATTTTCCTGAAAAAGGCTTACCCATTTTTTGGCGTATTTATAACTTTGTAAAAAATCTTGAGTCAATAAACTAAACCACAAATGCGATTTATACAACCACAATTTTTCTCTAAAACCAAAAGTATTGTAATCGTATTTTGGTAATTTACTATAAAAATAGGTATTGATAAATTCTAATTCCTCATTGTTTTTTACATACCCATTTTGCAACAAATGACTATACAATTGTAAAGATAAATTGGATAGTTTACTAGCAATTACATTTTGCTGACTTAGTGTTTTTGCTTGTTCTGAAAGTTGGTCAGCTCTATTGCTTAAACTTCTTGTAATATATTGTGTTTCAATTACTTTTTCGAGTTCTACAATTTCGTAAGCAATGTTTTTTTCTTCATTTTCGAGTGCAAAACTTTTGGCTTTGTCCAATAATTTTAAACTCTGTTTATATAATCCTTTTTGATACAAAACTGTTGCAAAATCAAGTTGTTCTCTAATTTGAATTCTGATGTTTTTATGAGCAGGATTTAATCTAAGACTGATCAGAATTTGCTTGTATAAATGTGCTTTTAAATTGGAAAGTTGTTGTTTTGAAACAATCCCACTTTTGATGATTACTTTTTCATCATACACCTTTATTTTTTCCAAAAATTTAAAAAGTGAGAAAAATTTGGCATCTTCATTGCCCCCTAATCTGCCAACATACAAATTAAATTGCCTTTTTTCGGACTTGGTTAAAGACTTAATCAGCACAAAAAGAGCATCATTTTGTTGATTGGCTAATGTAATGTTATTAATCATAAGTATCTAAAAAACAATTGTTTAATACGTGTAATTTAAGGTTTAGATATCGTGCAAAAAACAATTTTTTGAACTTGATTGTCAATGCGATATATACATTTGGTAATTCACAAAGATAATCTTTACAAAAATTATGCAAGATAATAAAGTACAAATTTTTGATACAACGCTTAGAGATGGGGAACAGGTTCCGGGATGTAAACTAGACACAAAACAAAAATTAATTATTGCTGAAAGATTAGATTTATTGGGAGTGAATGTCATTGAAGCAGGTTTTCCTGTATCAAGTCCAGGAGATTTTATATCGGTTTCTGAAGTCGCAAAAATTGTAAAAAATGCAACTGTTTGTGGTCTGACAAGAGCTGTTGAAAACGACATTAAGGTGGCTGCAGAAGCACTAAAATATGCCAATTTCCCAAGAATTCATACAGGAATTGGAACAAGTGATTCACATATTAAATTCAAATTTAATTTTACAAGAGAACAAGTTATTGAACGAGCAATAAAAGCAGTTTCTTATGCAAAATCATTTGTTGAAGATGTTGAATTTTATGCAGAAGATGCAGGAAGAACAGACAACGAATTTTTGGCAAAAGTGTGTGAAGAAGTTATCAAAGCAGGGGCAACTGTGTTGAATATTCCTGACACAACAGGCTATTGTTTACCAGAGGAATATGGTGCAAAAATGAAATATTTAAGAGAAAATGTTAAAGGAATTGAAAACGTCATTCTTTCTTGTCATTGCCATAATGATTTAGGAATGGCAACTGCCAATTCAATTGCAGGTGTGATTAATGGTGCTCGTCAAATAGAGTGTACTATTAATGGTATTGGAGAACGCGCTGGAAATACAGCATTGGAAGAAGTTGTGATGATTTTAAAACAGCATCCATATTTGAATTTAGAGACGAGTATCAATGCTAGATTATTATATGACACCAGCATTTTAGTTCGCGAAAGTATGGGAATGCCAGTGCAACCCAACAAAGCAATTGTTGGCGCAAACGCATTTGCTCACAGTTCAGGAATTCATCAAGATGGCGTTATCAAAAATAGAGAAACTTACGAAATCATGAATCCTGAAGATGTTGGAGTTACAGAAAGTGCGATTGTTTTAACCGCAAGAAGTGGAAGAGCAGCGTTAGCTTATAGAGCTAAAAAAATTGGGTATGAATTGACCAAAGTTCAATTGGATGTTGCTTATGAATCTTTTTTGGAGATGGCAGACAAGCAAAAAGAAATCAAAGACGAAGACATTCATGTAATCATGAAAAAAGCAAATAATTTCTCAAAAATTGAGATGGTTTAAATGACATTAAATTTTGTCTTCAGTAAGTTAGTTGTAAAACATTTAAGCGAATCAATCAACAAAAAAACAATTAAATCAACTACTTTTTTAAGTCAAAATACAAAGAGAAAATTTTAGAATGAAAGTAACAATTGCAGTGATTCCAGGAGATGGAATTGGTCCAGAAGTCATAAATCAAGCAAAAAAAGCGTTGGATGCTATTGCAGATACATATAATCATGTTTTTTTATACAAAGAAGCTCTAATGGGTGCTTGTGCTATTGAAGAAACAGGAAATCCACTCCCAGATAAAACCCTTGAAATTTGTAAAAAAGTTGACGCTATTCTATTAGGTGCCATTGGTGATTCAACTTTTGATAATAATACCTCTAACAAAATCACACCTATTCAAGGTTTGTTGCGTTTGCGAAGGGAATTGGGCTTGTTTTGCAATATTCGTCCTATAAAAGTATATGATGGTTTGTTAAATAATTCCCCTTTAAAAAGAGAATTTATTTCAGGAACAGACATTTTGATTTACAGAGAATTAACAGGTGGCATTTATTTTGGAATCAAAGAATTGAGTGATGATAGACAAAATGCCTTTGACGGTTGTTCGTATTCTGTGGAAGAAATTTCAAGAATTACACATTTGGCTTTTAAATCTGCACAAAAAAGAAGAAAAAAAGTAACATTGGTTGACAAAGCAAATATTTTAGAAACTTCCCGCTTGTGGAGAAAAACGGTTACAGAAATCGCCAAAGAATATCAAGATGTTGTTTTAGAATTTTTGTTTGTTGACAATGCAGCCATACAAATCATTTTAAACCCAAAACAGTTTGATGTAA
>DDMS01000034.1:40410-40780 GCA_002340765.1 Flavobacteriaceae bacterium UBA2540
ACCCAAAACAGTTTGATGTAATTCTTACTGAAAACTTATTTGGTGATATTATTGCAGATGAGGCCAGTGTAATTTCAGGTTCAGTTGGTTTATTGGCTTCAGCATCTATTGGTATAAAAACAGGTTTGTTTAAACCAATTAATGGGCATCTTTCCCATTTGAAAGGAAAAGATATTACAAATCCTTTGGCTTCAATTTTGTCAGCTTCTTTAATGTTGCAACATTTAGGACTGCACGAAGAAGCATTTGCTATCGAAAGAGCTGTTGAAAAATCAATTCAATTAGGCATTTCTACTGAAGATATCAAAGGAAAAAATAAATATGTTGCAACAACTTCAAAAGTAGGAGATTTTATTGCAGATTATATTGC
>DDMS01000034.1:40962-41143 GCA_002340765.1 Flavobacteriaceae bacterium UBA2540
GATTTTATTGCAGATTATATTGCCAACCAAGAAGATAGCAATCTGAATTTTCAAAATATTCACATGGGTCAAAGTACTATTATTTAATATGAAATAGCAAGTATTTAAAAAGATTTCATCTATTTGCATCACTTTTTTATCAATTAATTTTTCAGATTGAATTTCATAATAAATAATATCT
>DDMS01000045.1 GCA_002340765.1 Flavobacteriaceae bacterium UBA2540
ACTTATGAGTTGAACACAGCTTTTATTATTTCTAAGATTATTTATTATTTTTATAGTTGAAAATTATGTAATTAATTGGGGGATTTTATTACATATCAATTAAAAAAAGTCGTGATTTTTTCACGACTTTTTAATTTTTAGAGAGTTACATTTCCATAGAATGATATACGTTTTGAACATCATCATCATCTTCTAATCTATCTAAAAGTTTTTCAACATCAGCTTGTTGCTCTTCTGTTAATTTAGTTGTATTTGCAGGGATTCTCTCAAAACCCGAAGATAAAATCTCAATATTATTTTCCTCAAAATAGCATTGTAATGCCCCAAATTCCTCAAAAGGCGCATAAATAATGATTCCTTCTTCATCGTTGAAAACTTCTTCTACTTCAAAATCTATCAATTCTAGTTCTAATTCTTCTAAATCAATAGTAATATCCTCTCTTTTTAGCGTAAAACTACACACATGGTCAAACATAAAAACAACGGATCCTGAAGTTCCTAAATTTCCATCATATTTATTAAAAGAAGCTCTAATATTTGCTACAGTTCTGTTATTATTGTCAGTTGCAGTTTCTATAACCAATGCAATTCCGTGAGGAGCATATCCTTCAAAAAGAGTTTCTTTATAATTTGCAGTGTCTTTATCAGAGGCTTTTTTGATGGCGCGTTCAACATTGTCTTTGGGCATATTTGCAGCCTTTGCATTTTGAATTACTGCTCTTAAACGAGAGTTTGTCTCCGCATTTGGACCACCTTCTTTTACAGCCATTACAATATCTTTTCCAATTCTAGTAAAGGTTTTTGCCATTGCTGACCAACGTTTCATTTTGCGTCCTTTTCTAAGTTCAAAAGCTCTTCCCATTGTATTGTTTCTCTTTTTAAAATATTTACAAATGTAAAAATTAGGATGTTCTCTGACAATTTTAAGTTATATTTTGATGATGTAATATTTTTTTTAACACGAATTTTTACAGAATTGTTTAAAGATATTTACTAAACCTGTAAAACCCCCAAGTTAAATTTCTTTTCAATTGGAGCGTGATTGGCAGCTTCAATTCCCATAGAAATCCATTTTCTGGTATCTAATGGATTGATAACAGCATCTGTCCAAATTCTTGCTGCTGCGTAATAAGGAGAGATTTGTTTGTCATAGCGCGATTTAATTTTGTTGAATAATTCTTGTTCTTTTTCAGGTGTGATGGTTTCGCCTCTCTTTTTTAGCGATGCAGTTTCTATTTGCAAAAGCACTTGTGCTGCCGAATTTCCGCTCATCACAGCCAATTCAGCACTTGGCCAAGCTACAATCAATCTTGGATCATACGCTTTTCCACACATGGCATAATTTCCAGCTCCGTAAGAATTTCCAATGATAATTGTGAATTTTGGCACGACAGAATTGCTAACAGCATTTACCATTTTTGCACCATCTTTGATGATTCCTCCATGTTCGGATTTACTGCCAACCATAAAACCAGTAACGTCTTGTAAAAAAACCAACGGGATTTTTTTCTGATTGCAATTGGCAATAAAACGTGTTGCTTTGTCAGCAGAGTCATTGTAAATAACACCACCAAATTGCATTTCACCACTTTTTGTTTTTACCAATTTTCGTTGATTGGCAACAATCCCAACTGCCCAACCATCAATGCGTGCATACCCTGTTAAAATGGTTTTTCCAAAGCCTTCTTTGTATTGTTCAAATTCCGAATTATCAACCAAACGTTTGATAATTTCCAACATGTCATATTGTTCATTTCTTGCTTTTGGTAAAATCCCAAAAATATCGTCCTGATTTTCAGTAGGTTCTGTTGGCAAAATTCTGTTGAAACCAGCTTTGTCAAAATCGCCAATTTTATCAATAATATTTCTGATTTTATCCAAGGCATCTTTATCATCTTTTGCTTTGTAATCTGTGACTCCCGAAATTTCACAATGCGTTGTTGCGCCACCTAAAGTTTCGTTGTCAATATTTTCGCCAATAGCCGCTTTTACCAAATAACTTCCTGCTAAAAAAATACTTCCAGTTTTTTCAACAATCAATGCTTCATCACTCATGATTGGTAAATATGCGCCACCAGCTACACAACTTCCCATAACCGCTGCAATTTGGGTAATTCCCAAACTACTCATAATGGCGTTGTTTCTAAAAATACGTCCAAAATGTTCTTTATCAGGAAAAATTTCATCTTGCATAGGCAAATAAACGCCAGCAGAATCCACCAAATAAATGATAGGGAGTTTGTTTTCAATCGCAATTTCTTGCGCTCTTAAATTCTTTTTTCCCGTGATTGGAAACCAAGCACCCGCTTTTACAGTAGCATCATTGGCAACTACAATACATTGTTTTCCTTTGATATAACCGATTTTTACAACGACACCTCCAGAAGGACAACCTCCATGTTCAGAATACATTTCATCACCAGCAAAAGCTCCAATTTCAATAGAATTAGAATTTTTATCTAACAGATATTCAATACGTTCTCTTGCCGTTAATTTTCCTTGTTCGTGCAATTTGTCAATGCCTTTTTGACCTCCGCCCAATTTTATTTTTGACAATTTTACGCATAAATCAGAAGCTAACAATTTATTATAATCTTCGTTTTTATTGAAGTTGAGATCCATAGAAATATTTCTTAATTTGTTGCTAAATTAAGAAATATTCCTGTGAAAGGTTTCATAAAGTTCAGGTGAAAATAATTCCTATTTTCTGAGTAATGAAAAATTCCCTTTTTTGTTGATGGTTGGTTTTGTGGCGTCTGCAGGAATCAACGTAATGTTGTACCAATAATCATCAGAAGGCAATAAAGTTCCATTGTAAGTTCCATCCCATCCTTGACTGTCAATAGGAACTTGCGCCACCAATTTTCCATATCTGTTAAAAATATTGATACTTGCATTTGGATAAAAAGTTTGGTTTGCGCCTTTTACAACCCAAGTATCATTTTGTCCATCACCATTTGGGGTAAAGAATTTTGGAAACTGAATTACAGAAACTAATAAAGTTTCATCTGGAGAACATCCATTTTTATCATTGACAATAATTTCATAAATGCCCCCTTCTAAGTTTTCGAAAAGTGGTTCATCTTGAAAACCAGCAAACGGAAAACGTACATTCGTATCTGTATTTACAATCGCAAATTGATACTCTCCAGGGCCTAAATTATTAATGATAACATCAATAGAAATGGACAAATTATTTTGACTTCCGATATTGGTTGATTCATCAATAATTGTCACAAAACTATTTTGAAGCGTGGCAATATTTGATTCGTTTACTTCAATCATTGATGTTCTTGAACATAAAGTTCCATTGGTTGAAGTGGCTGTTACAAAATAGTTTCCTGCAACAGTTATAGGAATATTTTCTGAATCACCCCCAACAGGATTTCCTGCTTCATCTTTCCACTCATAAGTATAGATATCCATTGAATTTTCAACGGAAATATTCAACGGCAAATCATTCAAACATAAAATTTGAGGAGAAGTAACCGTAAAACTTGGTAATGGATTTACGATTACATCAAAAAAAGCATCATCATTTACACAACCTGTTCTTCTATTTTGAATGCGAACAAAAATTGTTTCTGTAGCATTTGTATTCGAATAAGGAGAACTTATTGGGGAATTTCCTGAAGATGCATTTGCTTGACTTGAATGAAAAGTTACAGTAAAATCAGTGGAGCTTTGAGTTGTTCCTAAAATTTCAATAATTTTACTATCTAAATCTATCGTTTGAATGGAGCTATTGGTGTCATCGCCATCATCTAAATTATCACAATATGCTAAGTTTGTAGGAACTTGAAAAATGGGTTCTGGATTTACAATCACATCAAAATTAGATATTCCGTTTGCACATTGTGTGTTAGCATTAAAAACACGCACAAAAATGGTTTCTCTGTTTGGAGTGATATTTGAATATGGTGAAATCAATGGATTGTTCCCAATTTGAGCATCAGCTAAAGAGCGATGATAGGAAACTGTGTAAATTGATGCGTCTTGCGTTCCTACAATCCCCGCAGTTTGACTTTCTAAATCAATAGTTTGAGAAAAACCGTTTCTTGAGGAGCCATCAGAATTGTCATCACAAATCTCTAAATCAGTCACAAAATTTGCAATTGGTAACGGATTTACAATTAAATTGAAACTAGTGTGATTTGTGAAACAACCAGTTACATTGTTTGTAACTCTCACAAAAATTGGTTGTAAATCGGGAATTGTGTTTGCGAAAGGAGTAGATTGAGGATTGTTTCCAATTTCAGAATCAGCCAAAGAAAGATGATAAGTAACCGTAAAACCAGCAGGATTTTGACTGCCTAAAATTGTAGCAGTTTGAGATTCTAAATCAAAATTTTGGACAATTCCATTTGTTCCATCGCCATCATTGGCGTCATCACACAACTCTAGATTATCAACCGAATTCGCAATAGGAACTGTATTTGTTCTTAAATATAATTCACCAGTTCCATTACAATCGTTATTATTTTTATTGGTAATTTTAAAATAAATAGTTTGTCTTTTTACATCAGAAGGAAAATTGGTGTTTCTATAATTTGAGATATCCCCAATTTTGTTGATAACTGCAGTTCTATCTTCGTTAGTTTCGTAAAAAGAAACTTCTAAATCAGGTTGTAAATTAGCAGGAAAAAAAGCTAAAATTTCGGAATTTGCAACACTAAAATTGAAATTTGTAATTCCATCAGTATCACTATTTAATGCGCCATTTGTACCATCAGCTTGCAGAAAATCATCACAAACGCCATCAAATTCTTTATTATAAGCTACGTCTGCTGAAGCGTCTATACGTAAATTTATTTTTGAAATTCGATAACATCCATCAGCAGAAATCGTTCTTACCCAAGCTTCTCCAATTTGATTTACTGGATAACGTAATTTATCGGCAATTTCTGGAGTTCCAGCAATTGCATTGGCCTGAGTTGTAAAATAAGCGAATGTTTCGTTTACATTATTGGCAGAAATACTTATTTCGGTTTCTGTTAAATTAATAGTTGAAATTCGGTCTAAATCTTCATCACATTGTAATAAATCAACTTCATCTTGAGTTACAGGCTCGGGATTTACTGTCAAAATAATTGCATTTGACGTTTTTCCACAAGTATTTCCTTTTCTATCTAAAAATACTTTAAACTGATAATTATCGAAAGTCAAAGGCGGATTTGTGATCTGTAAATCTTTGGTAGTTGCACCCGAATAAATAGCATCATCAACAATAGTTGTCCAGGTTACACCATTATCAGACGAAACTTCCCATTGAAATTGATCCGCAGTTGAATCTATGGATAAGACATCTGTGATGTTTTCGCAAAAGATAACGTTTTCAAAAGTAGTATTTAAAATTATAGGCGCAATTGTGATGTAATTTACATTTGGAGTTGTATAACCATCAGTGTAGTTGATGACTTTCCCATTTGCATCAACTGCAAAAGGATTTGCAAATAAAATTCCTAGTGCAGTCCCTGTAAAACCAGCTTCTGTAACATCAAAACAGTCATCATTATCTGAATCAAGCTCTAAAAAATTGAAAATATCGTCATTGTCTGTATCTGTAATTGTATAATTTAATGAAAGGATTTTTGCGTCAATTGTGCTTTCTAAACTGTTTAAAAGTCCATTGATTCCTACGTTTGAGGCGTTAGCGTTATCTAAAATTCCATCATTATTGGCGTCTAATCCTCCATGACCAGCTTCCACCAAATCAAAAATTCCATCGTTGTCAGAATCAACATCCAAGTAATTTGGGATTCCGTCACCATCAGTGTCAATTCCTCTTACAACTCCATTAAAAATATCATCTAAACCATCTTCGTTTATGTCAATTCCTGAAAGTGTAATTTTACTTGCTGTTGATTCAAAAACATCTGGAATTCCGTCATTATAAGAGTCAACATCAAACATATCTTCAATGCCATCACCATCCGAATCTTTGGAAAAAGAGGTGAGTTTTATATTTCCAGAAAAAGTTGAAATATCTGTTAATCCATTTGATTTTATTTCAAAAGACCATTGGTTTATTTGATTTGCAACAAATTTGTATGTTGCAGAAGTAATAGTAGGTTTAACTTTGAACCTAATTTCTGAGGCGGATAATTGGGTTGTTGGTGAATCATTTGTGAAATCGCCATCGAAATTTGTATCAATTAATAGTTGATTATCAGGATCTAAAAGTGTAATATTTTTTGAAGAAGGACCAATTTTTATAATGTAAAAAGCATTATCGTTGGTGGTAGCAGTTGCTGTTTGTATAAATTCAAAATTTACATTTTTTGCAAAATTTAATTCGTAAACTAAATTTGAATCACTCGAATTTGGTTGAACTGTGGTTATAAAATTCCCATTATTTTCTCCGATAATAGCACTTGTAGCTAATGAAGTTGATAAAGAACTTGTTATAAAATTTGTATCAGTAGTATTGTCTTGAAAAACGATAATTGGGTTGTTTATATCTGAAAGATTTATAGCGGCCTCTCCTTTTGATTCAATAGTATTCAAGATTCCGTCATTATCAATATCAACATCTAAATTATCGATAATTAAATCCCCGTCAAAATCTTCAGGACAAAGGCTAACAGGAATTTCTAAGGATTCGAAAGGAGTTCCTGTGCAATCGACTTTTCCAATTAATTTATATTTTCCTGGTTCTGAGAATATGGGTTTATAATTTGGAGTAGAAGCTCTAAATTCCCAGACACCAGTTAATTCATTAAAATATTGCCATTCAAAACTGTCAAAAATATCAGTATTTGCTGCTTCTAAAGTTACATTTGGAATACAACTACCTAAAGAAGCAACAGTTGTTTCGAAATTAATTTCAGGTGCAGAAGGAAAACCAGAATAAAAACTACCAGAAGTTGCATATCCATTTCTGTTAAAGTAAGCGCAATATAATTCTTCACTGCTTTCTACGCTAACATCTCCTTTTAAGCCGGTAACTTTATAAGTTACATAATTTGGATTTCCGTTAACAGAACTTGGTCCGGTTGAACTAAAGGAAGAAGTTGGTAGGCCGTTGATTGTTACCGTAGCTCCGGTATTTGTCACAATTGTTACTCCGCCGTCAAAGGTGTTACTACCAATTTGGTCTATTGATGCTATATTATTCACATTTCCTTTGCTTTCACAGTTTAGAGGAGGTACAAAAAATAATCCTTGGTTAGCAGAGTTAGTCCCAAAACCAACACCTTGATAAGCAAAGGCTGGTTTAGAGGTTTCTACAAACATATTGCCATTTGCATTGTAGAAACCTCCTTCAATTACATAGAATTCCCCTTTTTTTATGGTTCTAACGGCAGTGCCACCAACTTTTATTTCGGTATTATCTTCATGAGCGATAATAAGTACATTTTCCCATCCATCTTCTCCGTCACCTCGAACAAATATATATTCAGTTCCAATTTTTTTTGCGTCAACAATTTGATCTATTCCAAAATCTCTATTGTTGCTGCCCTCAAAAAAACTACCGGTTGCGGAACCAGAGTTTACAACTACAGGTTTTTCGGAGTGTACTAAAGTACCTATTAAATCATTTGGATTTCCTCCTGCATTAAAAGAAACAGAAACAATAAAACTTTCTCCTTTGTTTAAATTTCTTGAAAAAGGGATTGATTCAGAATAATTATTAATTCTTATTCCCGGGGTAAAATCATCAAAAGTAATATTTGTGTCGTCTTCTGTAGCCATTACAGATATAAAGTTTAAAAATCCACCTTTTGGTGAGGAGCTCCAAAATCCTCCCATTCTAAAATCGGTTCCTAGAGCAGAATTTCCCTTACTTACGATTGCTGCAGCTTGGAATGTATTTGAAGATACCATTCTAATAGAAACATATACAACATCATCAGCTTCAATAATATAACCTTTGGATGTTATGATTGTAGCAGTTTGACTTGATGCTTGAAATAATTGGTTTCCAACATTAGAGGAAGTAGTTATAAAGGGGTTGGAGTTTGAAACTGTTCCTTTTATTTCTTCTGATGAAGGCCTTCCAATTGGCGTTATTTTAAAAGCAACATTCTTGTTCTTAGGAGTAGAAATATAGATATATTGATCTTCTATAGGATCATCACTCGTAATTGGTGGTAAATAATGTGTTTTGCTTAACTGAGCGTTTATGTCCTGAAAAGTAACTGCACTAATTAAGAATAGTAGAAAATAAAATAAAGTATTTTTTAACATAAATGTGTTGTAAAAGGATAAATATAAAGGGTAAAAATAACCAGAAAATAATTATTAAATCAAATAATAAAACATTTACTTGGAACATCTGTAACAAAATGATTTAATACATGCATATTAGCTATAGAAATATTTCTTTTAATTAAAAAAAAACAGCAAATATTAGCTTCTATTAAGTTACTTTCTTAAATAATTCCTTGAATTTATTTACCTTGGTAAATAAAAGTTAATTATCTAAATTTGCGAGATATAAATAATTAGAAATGAAAAAAATACTAGCATTTGCAGGAAGTACAAGTTCAACATCAATCAATAAAAAATTAGCAACTTTTGCGGCTGAAAATTTAGAGAAATCAAAATTTGATGTGATTGATTTACGTGATTTTCCGATGGGAATGTATAGTTCAGACCAAGAGCAAATTGGTTTTCCAGAAAACGCAAAAAAGTTTACAGCATTACTTGATAATTACGACGGATTTATTTTGTCCCTAGCAGAACATAATGGTTCTTATTCAGCAGCTTTTAAGAATATTTATGATTGGAGTTCAAGAATTCAAAATAAAGTTTTTAGAGATAAACCAATTTTGTTAATGGCAACTTCGCCTGGACCAAGAGGCGGACTTTCTGTATTAGAGGCAGGAATTCAAAGATTTTCATTCATGGGAGCAAAAGAATTGATTTCATTTTCTTTACCAAGTTTTAATGATAATTTTAAAGAAGGAAAAATCACAAACGAAACTTTATTTTCATCATTAAAGGAAAAAATAACTGAATTCGAAAATGCTGTAAACTATTAGTTTTAATCATTTTTCCAACTAAAGACCACAGACTAAAGACTACAGACTAATCATGGGAGATATTTCAAAAGACATCAAATCTAGCTTTAAAAATAATAAGGTAAAAGCATTGATCAATATCAAATACACCTCAAATTGGTTGAGTAGCAAAGAAAACGATTTTTTCAAACCTTACGGAATTTCCCCTCAGCAATACAATATTCTGCGCATTTTGCGAGGAGCAAAAGACCGTGTAAAAGTTCAAATTGTGAAAGATAGAATGATAGAACGTTCACCAAATGCCACTCGTTTGATGGACAAATTATGTGATAAAAATTTGATTGAAAGAGAACGTTGTGAGCAAGATAGAAGAGTAGTTTATGCTAAAATCACGAATCAAGGCTTGGAATTACTTAAAAATATCGATGATAGCAGAACAGTTTCTTTTTTAGGGAATTTGACCGAAGACGAAGCTGCAACGTTAAGTGATTTGTTAGATAAAATCAGATAAAAAATTTCGTTTAATATTTTCCAAGGAAACTATTATATTCTCAAAATTATGAAAAAATTAAAATCAATTCAACATAAAGTAACAAGTCCTTTTGTGAATATGGGAGCCATAAAATTGCGGCAACCTTTGCCAATTGAAGGTATAGAAAATGCGGATCCCTTTTTGTTATTACATCATTATGGACCTTATGCAATCTTGGAATTTAACAATCCTTTTGATTTAGGACCACATCCTCACAGAGGTTTTGAACCCATCACTTTGCTGTTTAAAGGTGAACAATTTCACAGAGATTTTCTTGGAAATGAAATGGTTGTGAAAGCTGGTGGTGTTCAATGGACAACTGCTGGACGTGGAATTATTCACGCAGAAGCACCAACCAAAGAGTTTGTGAAAAAAGGGGGCGATTTAGAAGGAATCCAATTGTGGTTGAATTTGCCTGCAAAAGACAAAATGATGTCTGCAAATTACCAACATTTAGAAGATGAACAAATTCCAAAATTATTTTCAGAGGACAAAAAAGTACAATTAAATATTGTTGCAGGAAACCAATCAACAAAATCAGGATTGATTAAAACCCAAACTGAAGTCAATATTTTTACTTCAATTGCCCAGGAAAATGGAGAAATGTCCATTGATATTCCTGAAAATCATCAATCATTGATTTATCTTCTTGAGGGTGAAATTTTAGTAAATGATACAGAAATATTGAAAAAAGGAGAACATCAAATGATTACCTTTCATCAAGATGGAAATTCTATAAAATTTAAGGCGAAATCTCAAAGTACTATTTTGATTTTATCTGGAGCGCCAATCAATGAAAAAGTGACCCAATATGGCCCTTTTGTGATGAATACACAAACCGAAATTTTGGAAGCTATGCGTGACTACAATGAAGGAAAAATGGGGTATTTGTATTAGTTCAAGGTCAAAATTCAAGATTTAAAATTCAAAAAATTAAAGAAAAAATATGAAAACAATAGTTCACAAAGCAGCATCAAGAGGATTTGCCAATCATGGTTGGTTGCAGTCCTATCATACTTTTAGTTTTGCTGGATATCACAATCCTGAAAGAATGAATTTCGGAATGTTACGTGTTTTAAATGACGACATTGTAAAGCCAAAAATGGGTTTTGGAACACATCCTCACAACAATATGGAAATCATTTCGATTCCCATTTCTGGAGCACTTTCTCATAAAGATAGTATGAATAATCAACGTTCCATTGAAGTTGGAGAGGTACAAGTGATGAGTGCAGGAACAGGTTTGACGCATTCTGAATTTAATGACAGTTCAACTGACGAGGTCAATTTTTTGCAACTTTGGATTTTTCCAGAGCAACAAAATGTAACTCCTTATTACAATCAAAAAAAGTTCGAAGCTACTGAAAGAAAGAACAAATTTCAATCAGTAATTTCACCTAAAACTCAACAAATTGAGGGTTCATTGCCTGTCAGTCAACAAGCATACATTTTTATGGTTGATTTAGATACTGATTTCGAAATTGAGTATAAGTTGAAAAATGGTGCGTATTTTTTTCTGATTGATGGCGAAATTTCAATTGCTGATGAAACGCTTGAAAAACGTGATGCAATCGGAATTTACGAAACAAATAAAGTTACTATAAAAGCCAAAAAAGAAAGCAAACTTTTAGTAATTGATGTTCCAATGAATTAAAACATTTTCAAATATTTTGTGTAAAGCCAAAGAATCATTTCTTTGGCTTTTTCATTTCAGAAAAATAACATATATTGCATAAATATTATGCGCGCATAATAAATTTAACCCTTAGACAGATGAAATACAAACATATTTTTGAGCCACTTGATTTGGGATTTACAACCTTAAAAAACCGAATTTTAATGGGTTCAATGCACACGGGTTTAGAGGAAGAGAAAAACGGCATTGAACGAATTGCAGCATATTATGCAGAACGTGCAAAAGGTGGAGTTGGATTGATTGTTACAGGAGGTATTTCGCCAAATATACAAGGATGGACAGGTCCTTTTGCTTCAAGAATGTCCAAAGAATCACACGCGCTTGAGCATCAAAAAATAACGGAAGCTGTTCATAGAGAAGGAGGGAAAATTTGCATGCAAATTTTACATTCAGGACGTTATGGGTATCACCCATTGAATGTTGCTCCTTCAAAAATAAAAGCGCCAATTAATCCTTTTAAACCTTTTAAACTCTCTCAATCTGGAATTAAAAGAACGATTAGAGATTTTGTAAACTCAGCAGAATTATCAAAATTAGCAGGCTATGATGGTGTTGAAATCATGGGTTCTGAAGGCTATTTAATCAATCAATTTATCGCAAAAAGAACCAATAAAAGAACAGATGCTTGGGGCGGAATTTATGAAAATAGAATGCGTTTGCCAATTGAAATTGTGAAGCAAATTCGTGAATCTGTAGGGCCTAATTTTATCATTATTTACAGATTATCCATGTTGGATTTGGTCGAAAATGGAAGTTCTTGGGAGGAAATTGTGCAGCTTGGTAAAGAAATTGAAAAAGCTGGTACGACCATTATTAATACTGGAATTGGATGGCATGAAGCAAGAATTCCAACCATTGCAACTTCCGTTCCAAGAGCAGCATTTACTTGGGTTACTCAAAAAATGAAAGCTGAAATAAAGATTCCGTTGATTACATCCAACAGAATAAATATGCCTGAAACTGCTGAAAAAATTTTGGCAGAAGGTCATGCAGATATGATTTCAATGGCACGTCCATTTTTAGCTGATCCTGAATGGGTTAACAAAGCTATGGCTGAAAAAGAGGATGAAATCAATACTTGTATTGGTTGCAATCAGGCGTGTTTAGATCATGTTTTTCAACGAAAAGTGGCGAGTTGTTTGGTCAATCCAAGAGCTTGTCATGAAACAGAATTGAATTATCATCCCACAAAAAATAAAAAGAAAATTGCCGTAATTGGTGCAGGTCCAGCAGGTTTATCTGCTGCAACAATTGCTGCTCAAAGAGGTCATTTCGTTACACTTTTTGATGCAGATTCAGTAATTGGTGGTCAATTTAATATGGCAAAACAAATTCCGGGAAAAGAGGAATTTTATGAGACCTTGCGTTATTTTACAAAGCAACTTGAATTGCATCATGTTTCTGTCAAATTAAATTTCAAAGTATCTGTTGATGATTTGAAAAATACTGATTTTGATGAAATTGTAATTGCCACAGGAATTCAGCCAAGAAGTTTAAAAATAGAAGGTATAAATCATCCAAAAGTATTTAGTTATATTGATGTTTTAAAGAATAAAAAAGCGGTTGGAAAAAGAGTTGCTGTGATTGGTGCTGGTGGAATTGGATTTGATGTTTCTGAATATTTATCTCATGAAGGCGAATCAACTTCTTTAAATATTGATGCTTGGTTGCAAGAATGGGGAATTGATAAAACGTTAAAATCTAGAGCGGGAATTGAAGGAATGAAACCTAGTTTTGAGAAATCTCCTAGAGAAATTTTCATGTTTAAAAGAAGTAAAGGAAAGTTTGGAGAAAATCTTGGGAAAACTACAGGTTGGATTCACAGAGCAAATTTAAAAAAGAAAAATGTACAATTTATTGATGAAGTTGAATATCAAAAAATTGATGATCAAGGATTGCATTATACTCAGAATCAAAAAAATAAAATTTTAGAAGTAGATAATATAATTATTTGCGCGGGTCAAAATCCACTGAAAGATTTGTTACAACCTCTAATAGATTTAGGAAAAAATGTCCACGTAATTGGTGGTGCAAGTTTTGCCTCTGAATTAGACGCAAAAAGGGCTATTGATCAAGGTGCAAGATTGGCTGCAAAATTGTAAAAAATTTAAAGATTTTTATGGATATTTGCCATTCAACAAAATTAACTGAATTTATGGGAATGAATAAAAATACAGTCCTTGGTTGGGCTACTTTGATTATGATTATTGTTGGCTTGGCATTAATTTCATTAGGGGCATTTAAATATAATGAAACAGCTGGCTGGGGTTTTGCTTCAGTTGGAATAGGATTTTTTGCTATTGCATGGGTTTTTAACGCATTAAAAGGAAGAGTTTAGTTCGTAACTTTTTTTCA
The DNA here is from genome assembly GCA_002340765.1 of Flavobacteriaceae bacterium UBA2540. Lineage (GTDB taxonomy): Bacteria > Bacteroidota > Bacteroidia > Flavobacteriales > Flavobacteriaceae > Polaribacter. Next base: position 13,550 of record DDMS01000045.1, read on the forward strand.
AAATTTAATTTTATAACAAAATGTCAGACGATAAGAAAGTCATTTTTTCTATGAATAGGGTTTCAAAAACCTATCAATCAACAGGAAAACAAGTATTAAAAGATATCTATTTAAGTTTTTTTTACGGTGCTAAAATCGGGATTCTTGGTTTAAATGGTTCCGGAAAATCTACTTTATTGAAAATTATTGCAGGTGTAGAAAAAAATTATCAAGGTGAAGTTACGTTTTCTCCCGGCTATAAAGTAGGTTATTTAGAGCAAGAACCTCAATTAGATCATGAAAAAACTGTTTTGGAAATTGTGAGAGAAGGTGTTGCAGAAACTGTGGCAATTTTAGATGAATACAACAAAATCAATGACATGTTTGGTTTGGAAGAAGTGTATTCTGATCCTGATAAAATGGATAAATTGATGGCCAAACAAGCTGAATTACAAGACAAAATTGACGCTTCAAATGCTTGGGAATTAGACACTAAACTCGAAATTGCAATGGATGCTTTAAGAACTCCAGACTCTGATAAAAAAATCGGAATACTTTCTGGGGGTGAAAAAAGACGAGTAGCTTTGTGTAGATTGTTATTGCAAGAACCCGAAATTTTATTACTTGATGAGCCTACAAACCACTTGGATGCTGAATCTGTTCATTGGTTAGAACATCATTTAGCTGAGTATAAAGGAACCGTGATTGCAGTGACACATGATAGGTATTTTTTAGATAATGTTGCTGGATGGATTTTAGAATTGGATAGAGGAGAAGGCATCCCTTGGAAAGGAAATTATTCTTCTTGGTTAGACCAAAAATCTCAAAGAATGGCGCAAGAAAGTAAAACAGCTTCTAAGCGACAAAAAACCTTAGAACGAGAATTGGAATGGGTTCGTCAAGGAGCAAAAGGCCGTCAAACCAAACAAAAATCGCGTTTACAGAATTATGATAAACTATTAAGTCAAGATCAAAAACAAGTGGACGAAAAGTTGGAAATTTATATTCCAAATGGACCACGTTTGGGAACAATTGTGATTGATGCAACTGATGTTTCAAAAGCTTACGGAGATAAATTATTATATGAAAACTTGGCTTTTACACTTCCTCAGGCAGGAATTGTAGGGATTATTGGTCCAAATGGTGCTGGAAAAACGACTATTTTCAAAATGATTATGGGTGATGAAAACCCTGATCAAGGAAGTTTTAAAGTGGGAGAAACTGCTAAAATTGCTTATGTAGATCAAAGTCATTCAAACATTGACAATGAAAAATCTATTTGGGAAAACTTTTCAGATAACCAAGAATTAGTGATGATGGGGGGAAGACAAGTTAATTCAAGAGCATATTTGAGTCGTTTTAATTTTTCTGGAAACGAGCAAAATAAAAAAGTGTCCACTTTATCAGGAGGAGAAAGAAACCGTTTGCATTTGGCAATGACTTTGAAAGAAGAAGGAAACGTTTTATTGTTAGATGAGCCAACCAATGATTTGGATGTAAATACATTACGTGCTTTGGAAGAAGGTTTGGAAAATTTTGCAGGTTGCGCTGTAGTGATTTCTCACGATAGATGGTTTCTAGACCGAGTTTGTACGCATATTTTGGCTTTTGAAGGCGATAGTCAAGTATACTTTTTTGAAGGTTCTTTCTCTGAATATGAAGAGAATAAGAAAAAACGTTTGGGTGGTGATTTGATTCCTAAAAGGTTAAAATACAAGAAATTAATAAGATAAAAAAAACTCCTCATTTTTAAATGAGAAGTTTAGTTTTCGTTCTTTTAAAAAATTTTTTGAAGACAGTATTTAATTAAACCCATCACGTTTTGGAATATAAAATATGTAAGAGGACCAAAACTCCCAATGAATGACTTTCTATAATTTATTGGTATTTATAAAGTTAGCTTTCATTGAAAAGTACTTTTTTCAATATTGAAAAAGTCTTAAAAGCAAAGTAAATTGAAAAAATAATAGATGAAATCCCTAAGAAAATTAATAAATAAGCAATGTAAATTTGAGGACTTTCACTAAACTTATTTATTCCTTTAAATCCCATTGTAGTAACGATTGGAGAAATAATAAATAACAAAATTAAAATTCCTAGGTGAATTAAACCTTTTTTAAATAAATTAATATCTGTATTCATTTTTTAAAATTTAAGAGGGCATTTCTAACATTTCCATATTTATTGAGTAATTCACTAGCTGTTTTTTGGTCTATATTTAATTCAGTGACTAACATTTTTTCACCTCTGTCAATCAACTTATTGTTAGAGAGTTGCATATCAACCATTTTATTTCCTATTACTTTTCCAAGTTGAATCATGGTTGCTGTCGAGATCATGTTTAACACCAATTTTTGCGCAGTTCCAGCTTTCATTCTTGAACTTCCTGTTACAAATTCTGGCCCTACAATTATTTCAATTGGAAATTTTGAAACTTCAGCTAACGGACTTTTTTTATTACAAGTGATACAGCCAGTTAAAATATTATTTTCATTGCATTTTTCCAACGCAGAAATCACATAAGGTGTTGTTCCTGAGGCTGCTAAACCAATCACAAAATCTTTGTCAGAAATTTTTTGGTTTTGCAAATCTCCCCAACCTTTTGTGGTTGAATCTTCTGCAAATTCAACTGCTTTCTTGATGGCAATATCACCACCTGCAATCAAACCAACAACCAATTCATGAGGAACTCCAAAAGTTGGTGGACATTCAGAAGCGTCCACAATTCCTAATCTCCCTGAAGTTCCTGCGCCAATATAAAATAATCTGCCACCATTTTTCAATTTTTCAACGACTTTCGTTGTTAAATTTTCAATTTGTTTAATAGATTTTTCGACTGCGAAAGCCACAGTTTGGTCTTCTTTGTTGATGCTTAATAACAATTCATTGACACTCATCTTTTCAAGATGACTGTAGTTTGAATCTTGTTCTGTAGTTTTGATGAAAGTCATTTATCAAAAATACATTTTTTATATATGAAAAATGAATATTTTTTTAGTTCTTTTCAATCAAATTTAAAGAAATCGAATCTGTTTCTGAAATGTGAAAATATCCAAGAGGAAATTTAGATTCATAAGAAGTATTGATCATGTTTCCTAACAAAGACGAGGGAACAGTTTCAAAAGGACCACCTGAATTTTGACCACTTTGATCAATTAAAACTCTATAGTAAGTGTAAAATTCTTTCGAAACCCCTGACATTTTTACAGATACTGTTGTTGGAAGTTTGATGTCATCTTCTCCATAAAAATAAGAAAAATTATATTCAGAGCCGTTAAAAAAACGATCTTCAATGGTTAAAAATAATTTGTTTGAAAAATCAAATAAATAAAAATTTTCTTCAGTTCCATCATCAGTAAAAGCAACTTTCAATTCAGTTTCATTTCCAGAAAATAAAGTTTTATCTCCTTGAATTACACTTGTTAATGGAGTAGATTTTACCCTACTTGCAGTTCCTTTATAGGTATTATTTTCATAAACAATCGTCAACTCATATACTACATTTTCAACAGGAATGAAAGTTGAGATTGGTATGTAATTTCCAACACCATTTGCGTCAGAAAAATAAATAATAGAATTATCTGATAAATTGGTAATAAAAACAACTGCATTTGTAACTGCTGGAATCGCTTCATCAAAATAATCAGCTGATTTACTAAGTTTCACAACTGTATTTACACGTATTGGAGTTTCTGTAAAATACACCTCAAAAACAGCATCAATAATCAATTTTGGAGTTGTTGAAGGCACTTCAATATCTACTACTTTTTCACAATTTGTAAAAATAAATAGCAACAAAGCAGGGAATAAAAAAATCTTTTTCATCGTATTAAAATTTGAAATTGTAAGTAACTGAAGGAACCAAACCAAAAATTGAGGTTTGAATAGCCTCATTTCTAGAGGTCTCTCTATTTTCTCTGAAATTAATAGAAGCTGCATTCATTCGTCCATATAAATTATACAAACCAAAAACCCATTCAGCTTGCCATTTTCGATTTTCATTTTTTTTGGGTGTTAAAGTTGCTGAAACATCTAACCTATGATACGCTGGCAATCTATCAGCATTTCTTCTATTGTCATCAAAAATAGGAATATTTAAACCTTGAACTTCATATTGACCAACTGGATAATTGGTTGGTTGACCAGTTTGAAATAGAAAATTGGCATTTAATTTCCATTTTTTATTGAGTTCATAACTTCCATTGATGGAAATATCATGAGTTTTATCAAATGGAGTATTGTACCATTCACCTTGATTGATTCCTGGTTCATTCGTATTTCTTCCTAGAGTTTGTTGTTCAGATTTCGAAAGTGTATAGGCAAGCCATCCTTTAAAATCTCCTTCATTTTTCTTGAATAAAACTTCTAATCCATAAGCTCTTGATTGACCATTTAAAATCACTGTTTCAATTTCGTTATTAGCAATTAAGTTTGCGCCATTGATGTAGTCAATTCTGTTTTGAATATCTTTGTAAAAAGCTTCTGTCTCGAATGAATATTTACCATTTTTGATGGATTTAAAGTAACCAATTGCATACTGATCTAACAATTGTGGCTTAATATATCGGCCACTTGGCGTCCAAACATCCAACGGAGTGGGAGATGATGTATTGGAAAGTAAGTGTAAATATTGAGCCATTCGGTTATAGCTAGCTTTAATGGATTCATTTTCATTGAGCAGATAAGATAACGAAAATCTTGGTTCGAAATTAGCAAAGTTACTAATGATATCACTCCTTTTTAAATTTTCAACTGCTATTGCTTCAGCAGCTTCATATTTTTTAAACTGTCGGTTATATAAAACAGGTTGGTCATTCACATAAACGTTTAATTCATCTTGTCCCAAACGTAAAAAATTGCTAAGACGAACGCCATATTGCAGGGTCAATTTGTCATTAACCTCATGTTCAGCTTCGATATATGCTGCAAATTCATTCGCATATTTATCAATTAATTTCTCTGATACAATTCCTGAATCTTCTCTATTTGGAATGATTTCTCCTGGATTGAATTTGATATAAATATTATTGATTCCATAACTTAGTTTGAATTTTTCGTTGATGTAATGTTTAAAATCGTATTTAAAATTTAAATTTGTGATACCAGAATCCCATTCAAAACCAACAAAATCAAGGATCAATCCATAAAAATAATCAGAGTAAATTAAAGATAAATTTGAGAAAATCTTGTTTGAAAACAGATGATTCCATCGTAAATTCACGACATTATTTCCGTATTTATTTACAAAATTATCACTTATTCCAAAAATATCCTTTCCAAAATATGTTGATAAAAACAAATTATTTCGGTCGTTAAATCGATAATTTATTTTCGTATTTACATCATAAAAATAAGCTTTATTATCATTGTCAAACAAAGGCAAAAATAAATGTGCATAAGAAGCTCTTCCCCCAATTAAGAAAGAGCTTTTCTCTTTTTCAATCGGACCTTCAGCAAGCAATCTGCTAGAAACCAAACCAATACCACCGGTTAAGTTAAATTCTTTGCTATTCCCTTCTTTCTGATAAATATCTAAAACTGATGATAATCTTCCTCCAAAACGAGCAGGAATTCCTCCTTTATACAATTTTACATCTTTAATTACATCAGGATTGAAAATGGAGAAAAAACCAAATAAATGTGAAGAATTAAAAACAATAGCTTCATCCAAGAGAATTAAATTTTGATCTGCAGCACCACCTCTCACATTAAATCCAGATGCTCCTTCTCCAGCACTTGTTACTCCTGGTAATAAAATCAAAGATTTAATAATATCTGCCTCTCCCAAAACAACAGGAATTTGTTTGATTGTTGCTACTGAGAGCCTATTAACACTCATTTGTGGTGTTCTTACATTAAGTTTTTCGATGTCAGCTTCAATGATAATTTCATCCAAATTCTCTGAAAATTCCATCAATTTAAAGTCTTTGGTTGTTTTTGCTAATAAAACAATTGTTTCTGAAATCGTATTAAAACCTAAAGAGCTAATTTGAATTTTATAAGTTCCTTTAGGAATAGTTATCGAATAAAAACCATATTCGTTTGTGGAAGTTCCCGCGTTTATTTCAGAAAAAAAAATAGAAACTCCAATCAAAGTTTCGTTGTTAGAATTGTCATAAACAGTTCCGCTCAAAGTGATTTTTTCTTGACTAAAAGCAACTATGGGGATAAGAAATATAAAGAAAAATATTTTTTTAATTTGTAGCATTTTTTTTGTTTATAAATTTTACTTTTTATTTCAACAAAAATAGAGATATAAAGTGATAACAAAACGTTAAAAACAGTTCGCTTTTAATTTATAAATTCATTTTTTAAAATGTATTTTTTGTTTAAATAAGTGTTAGTTTTATTTAACATTTATGAACCTCAAAGTTTTAAAAAAGTATTTTGGGTTCAATAAAATAATCAAAACTTAAAATTCAGAAAAACAAAAAATTACTCCAAAATACGATTAAAGACCTTGCTTGGTCTCATAGCATGATTCACCAAATTTTCATTTGGTTTATAATAACCACCAATATTTATTGATCCTCCTTGAATGGTATTAAGTTCGGAAACAATACGATTTTCGTTTTCTCTCAATGATTTTGCAATAGTAGAAAATTCTGACTTTAACTCACTATTTTTATTTTGATTTGCCAGAGCTTCAGCCCAATATAAAGCCAAATAAAAATGAGAACCTCTTATATCCAACTCACCAACTTCTCTGGAAGGAGATTTATCATGTTCTAAAAAAACATCTGTTGCTTTATCCAAAGTTTCTGATAAAATTAATGCTTTTGGATTATTATTTGTAATACTTAAATGCTCTAAAGAGACTGCTAAAGCTAAAAATTCACCCAAAGAATCCCAACGTAAGTGATTCTTTTCTAAAAATTGCTCAACGTGTTTTGGGGCAGAACCTCCAGCACCAGTTTCAAACAAACCACCGCCATTCATCAATGGAACAATAGATAACATTTTTGCGGAAGTTCCAACTTCTAAAATTGGAAATAAATCTGTTAAATAATCACGTAAAATATTTCCTGTTACCGAAATTGTATCCTCTCCTTTAACGATTCGTTTAAGTGTAAAAATTGTAGCTTCAGTCGGAGCTAAAGTTCTAATATCTAACCCAGAAGTATCATAATTTGGTAAATATTTTTCAATTTTTTTAATGACTTCAGCATCATGAGCTCTTTTTGTATCTAACCAAAAAACAGCGGGAGTTTCTGAAAGTTTTGCTCTTGTAACTGCTAATTTTATCCAATCTTGAATTGGTAAATCTTTTGTTTGACACATCCTCCAGATATCACCAGTTTCAACCTGATGCTCAAATAAAATAGTATTATTAGTGTCAATAACAATTACCTTTCCATCTTGAGTAATTTCAAATGTTTTGTCATGAGAACCATATTCTTCTGCTTTTTGAGCCATTAAACCAACATTAGGGACTGTTCCCATTGTTGTTGGATCAAATGCGCCATTTTTCTTGCAAAAATCAATGGTTGCCGAATAAATTCCGGCATAAGTGCTATCGGGAATTATTGCTTTTGTGTCTTGTAATTTCCCTTCTTTATTGTGCATTTTTCCAGAAGTTCTGATCATTGCAGGCATAGAGGCATCAATAATTACAACAGAAGAAACATGTAAATTGGTAATTCCTTTTTCATAATTTACCATAGCAACCCCTGCGTTATTTTTAAAAACTTTTTCAATATCAGCTTCAATTGCAGCTTTTTCTTCAAACGAAATTTCGCTGATATTGTTCAGTAAATTTCCAAATCCATTATTTACATCAACACCAATTTTATCGAAAGTATTTTTATATTTTTCAAATAATTCTTTAAAATAAGTTTTCACGATATGACCAAAAATAATTGGATCCGAAATTTTCATCATTGTTGCTTTCATGTGAAAAGAAAGTAAAACATTTTGTTTTTTTGCATCAGCAATTTCGGTTTCAAGAAAAGAAATCAATGCTCTCTTGCTCAAAATGGTAGCATCTATAATTTCACCATCTAACAAAGAAAGTTTTTCTTTTAATACAGTTTCGGCCCCATTTTTTGCAATATGTACTACTTTAATATTGGTTTCTTTTTCAATTGTCAATGATTTTTCGTTGCTAAAAAAATCACCTTCTTTCATACTTGCAACGTGAGTTTTGGAATCAGTACTCCATTTTCCCATTGAATGTGGATTTTTTCTAGCATAATTTTTAATTGCTTTTGGAGCTCTTCTGTCAGAATTTCCTTCGCGCAAAACAGGATTTACAGCAGAGCCTTTCACTTTGTTGTAAAGTGTCATAACTTCTTTGTCTTCAGCTGTTTTTAATTCTTCAGGATAATTAGGAATTGTGTATCCTAATTGTTGAAGTTCAGAAATTGCTTCTTTTATCTGTGGAACTGAGGCACTGATATTTGGTAATTTTATAATATTTGCCTCTGGTTTTGTGGCTAACTCACTCAAAAAAGCCAAATCATCTTCAATTTTTTGATTTTCTGGCAAATAATCAGAAAAAACAGCTAAAATTCTTCCAGCCAAAGAAATGTCTTTTGTTTCAATTTCAATTCCCGAGGATTTCGTAAATTTTTTAACAATTGGTAAAAAAGAGCGTGTTGCTAATGCTGGAGCTTCGTCCGTTTTTGTGTAAATGATTTTAGCCATTATTTATAGGTTTAATAAGTATACTACTTAGATTTAAAAACGATTGATTTGCTAGTGAAAATAGCGGTGCAAATTTACGAATTTAACATGAGAAAGTTATTATTAAAAACCTATTAATTTCCCAATTTTATTGAGAATAATTCAAAAAAATAAGAATTTTGAAAATTAAATAAAAAATAAAAGCCATGTCATTAAATGTAATGATATGGCTTCTTGAAATAATCTTTTACACTGTTTTTGTATTGCTACTTTACAAATAAGAGGTTACTCTTATATTTCTTTTTTTACAAGAAATTGTAGTTTTACTATTTCTGATTTGAAACAATCGTCATTTTTATAAACTTTTAGGTTATAAAATTTATTGATGTTTTTTTGTTTTTTTGGATTTTTTTTGATGTGAACAAATAATTACACAATAAATCGAATGTTCCTTTTCCTCAATGAGTTAAAGAATTTTCATTGCACTAAAAAAATACCATAACAGAAATAAATTCTTAAACAACTTTATTAAGAAAGTCACTTTATAACTTACTTATTTTTTATTTTTAACATGAAAAAAAATTTAAATAATTTGTAAATTATACAATCAAATTTAGGATAGATTTTTGTCATTTAAAATATTTCAAACAATTAAAAATCAATATACTATCAACAGCATATATTAACAATTGTTCATAAAAAAAGCGTTGTAAAATTTACAACGCTATTGAATGATTTATTAGAAAAGAAATTATCTTCTTTTTTCTGTAATTCTTGCTTTTTTACCAGTAAGATCTCTAAAGTAAAAAATACGAGCTCTACGAACTTTACCTTTTTTATTCACTTCAATTTTCTGAATTGATGGTAAATTCATTGGGAAAATTCTTTCTACACCCACAGTTCCAGACATTTTTCTGATTGTGAAAGTTTCAGAGGCTCCAGTTCCTCTTTTTTGGATGACAACGCCTCTAAAAAACTGAGTACGTGTTTTAGCTCCTTCTTTAATTTCGTAAAACACAGTGATAGTGTCACCAGCAGCGAAATCTGCAAATTCTTTTTTGGTTATAAATTCGTCTTGAACAAATTTTATTAAAGATTCCATATCTTAAAATTTTATGATTTTCTAAAACAACATTCACGATTTTCGTCAGAGGTTAATTTAGCGAGTGCAAATTTAGATTTTTTTTTTGAATTATTATTATCAAGATAATTAATTTTTATCGTTTAATCTTTTATAAGAGTAATTTTTTTGATATAATTTTTGAGTTTGACCATTAATTAATCATACTATGTTAACCCGTTGGGTGTAATT
>DDMS01000008.1 GCA_002340765.1 Flavobacteriaceae bacterium UBA2540
CTTTAAAAAATAATAAGACAATTAATAATTATTTTAATACAAGGATAAAATAAGCTTATAGGGCATCGTGGTATTTTAAAAAAAAGTATTGATCTTTTCGGAAAATTTATTTTAAGAATAAAAACCATCTAAACTCTTCATCACGTTTCTAAGCGATTGGTAATTTTTTACCATTTTTTAGTAAACAATAATGACCCTCAGATTTAAAAATAGTCTCTGTTTCAGAAATATTGATGATCTATTCTAAAAAAATAATTTTAATTAGTATATCCTCAAACGAACTAATATTTTCTTAAACTGTCTTTATTAGAGTTGTCAGATAAATGAGGTTTTCTTTAATTTAAGAGCCTGATTCAGTTCGAGATTCTATTTTTTTAGAACCTTTTCTGATTTTTACAAAAAGCTCACTTTTCTCTTCATCCAATTCCATGGTGATAGTATCTCCTTCTGTCAGTTTTGAGTTTACTATTTCTTCAGCAAGCGCATCTTCAACATATTTTTGAATCGCTCTTTTTAGTGGTCTTGCGCCATATTTTTTATCAAACCCTTTTTCAGTAATAAAATCTTTTGCTTTTTCACTGATATTTAAAGTGTACCCTAAATCAGAAATTCTAAGTAAAAGTTTATTCAATTCGATATCGATAATTGAATGAATATCTGCTTTTTCAAGTGCATTAAAAATGACAACATCATCAATTCTGTTCAGGAACTCAGGAGCAAATGATTTTTTTAAAGCGCCTTCAATCACCGATTTTGCATAATCTTCAGATTGTGCTTCTTTTGAAGAAGTTCCAAAACCAACGCCGCCACCAAAATCTTTTATTTGACGTGCTCCGATATTAGACGTCATAATAATAATGGTATTTCTAAAATCGATTTTTCTACCTAAACTATCAGTAATATACCCGTCATCTAAAATTTGCAGTAACATATTAAAAACATCCGGATGTGCTTTTTCAATTTCATCCAAAAGCACCACTGCATATGGTTTTCTTCTAACTTTTTCAGTTAATTGTCCTCCTTCCTCATAACCAACATAACCTGGAGGTGCACCAATTAATCGTGAAATCGCAAATTTCTCCATGTATTCACTCATGTCGATTCGAATCAAAGATTCTTCTGAATCAAATAATTCTTTTGCCAGAATTTTTGCTAACTGAGTTTTTCCAACACCTGTTTGTCCCAAGAAAATAAAAGAACCAATTGGTTTGTTCGGGTCTTTTAATCCAACTCTGTTTCTTTGAATAGCTTTTACAACTTTAGTAACAGCTTCATTTTGACCTATTACTTTACCTTTAATTAATTGAGGCAATTCGAATAAACGATGACTTTCAGCTTCTGCAACTCTGTTTACAGGAATTCCTGTCATCATAGAAACCACTTCAGCAACATTGTCTTCGGTTACAATTTCTCTGTTCAATTTTGAGTCTTCTTCCCATTGTTTTTGGGCAGAATGTAAGGCAGCTTCCATGTTTTTTTCATCATCTCTTAATTTGGCTGCTTCCTCATATTTTTGACCATTTACGGCTTTGGTTTTTCTATCACGAATTACTTCTAATTGCGCCTCCAATTCCAAAACTTGTTTAGGAACCACAATATTTGTGATGTGAATTCTTGAGCCAGATTCATCCAAAGCATCAATTGCTTTATCAGGTAAATACCTATCTGTCATATATCTACTTGTTAATTTTACGCAAGCTTCAATAGCTTCATTTGTATAATTAACATTGTGATGTTCTTCATATTTATTTTTGATATTATGCAAAATTTGAATGGTTTCTTCAACAGTTGTTGGATCAACAATTACTTTTTGAAAACGTCTTTCTAAAGCTCCATCTTTTTCAATATTTTGACGATATTCATTCAGTGTCGTTGCGCCAATACATTGCACTTCACCTCTTGCCAATGCTGGTTTTAACATGTTTGATGCATCTAATGAACCTGTTGCACCACCTGCACCAACAATGGTGTGAATTTCGTCAATAAATAAAATAATATCGTCATTTTTTTCAAGTTCGTTCATCAAAGCTTTCATTCGCTCTTCAAACTGACCTCTATATTTTGTTCCTGCAACCAAACTTGCCAAATCAAGAGAAACAATTCGCTTGTCAAATAGAATTCTAGAAACTTTACGTTCAATAATTCTAAGAGCCAAACCTTCAGCAATGGCTGATTTTCCAACGCCAGGTTCACCAATTAACATTGGGTTATTTTTCTTTCTTCTGCTTAAAATTTGTGAAACTCGTTCAATTTCTTTTTGTCTTCCAACAACAGGATCTAATTTTCCAGCTTCTGCCAATGAAGTTAAATCTCTGCCAAAATTGTCTAAAACCGGTGTTTTAGATTTTCTTACTGTTTTTCCTCTTTGAGATTGATCAAAAGGATTTGATTTTTCTTGATTATATTCATCTTCAGAAGGAATTTCTGAGATTGGATTTGATGGTAAATTTTGGTCATTATTGATATCATTTTCTTCCGCATGAAGTCGTTTATACAAAGCTTTTGCTTCATCATAGTTTACATGATATTTTTGAATCAATTTGGTAGTTGGGTCATTTTCATTTCTTAAAATACAAAGTAATAAATGGGCTGTATCTATTGATTCGCTTTCATATAATTTTGCTTCTAAAAAAGTTGTTTTTAGCGCTTTTTCTGCTTGTCTTGTTAGTTGCAAATTTAGTTTATTTGAACTGTCAATAAATGCTGGATTTGAAGGATTTAGTTGTTCAAGTTTTTTGCGTAACAGATTTAAATCCACATCAAATGCTGTTAAAATTTCTATTGCTTTCCCTTCGCCTTTTCTGATTAATCCAAGTAATAAATGTTCAGTTCCAATAAATTCGTGCCCTAATCTGAGCGCTTCTTCTTTACTGAAGGTAATCACATCTCTAACTTTTGGTGAAAAATTATCGTCCATATTTATGTCTATATTGATGTAAATTTAATTCTTTTTTTTACAAGATAATCACAAAATAAATGCCAATGAAAAAAACTGACAGTTTGGCAAGATTTATTCTTTGCGAATTTACTGAAAATCAAGTAAATATAAGCATGTTAAATTTTATTAAAAAATGTTGATAACTCTAATGTTTCTAAACGCATAAAATCTTTGTCAAAAGGTTAAGAAATCGTATCTTGCCTTGTTTTAAAAATCAAGAATAATATAGTTAAAATACATATATGGCAGAAGGTGAAAAGTTAATTCCAATTAATATTGAAGATCAGATGAAAGCAGCTTACATTGATTATTCAATGTCAGTTATTGTTTCAAGAGCATTACCAGATGTAAGAGATGGTTTAAAACCAGTTCACAGAAGGGTTCTTTTTGGAATGCATGAATTAGGAATTAAAGCAACAGGAGCGTATAAAAAATCAGCGAGAATTGTAGGAGAGGTGTTAGGAAAATACCATCCTCATGGAGATACTTCAGTGTATGATTCCATGGTGCGTATGGCACAAGAATGGAGTGTGCGTTATATGATGGTTGATGGTCAAGGAAATTTTGGTTCAGTAGATGGTGATTCGCCTGCAGCAATGCGTTATACTGAGGTAAGAATGCAAAAAATATCAGAAGAAATGCTGGCTGATATTGAAAAAGAAACAGTTAATTTTCAATTAAATTTTGATGATACTTTAGAAGAACCTACAGTATTACCAACAAGAATTCCAAACTTATTAGTAAACGGTGCCTCTGGAATTGCAGTTGGAATGGCAACTAATATGGCGCCTCATAATTTAACTGAAGTTATCAATGGAACTGTTGCGTATATTGACAATAGAGATATTGAAATTGAGGAATTAATGCAGCACATCACAGCTCCTGATTTTCCTACAGGTGGAACTATTTATGGGTATGATGGAGTAAGAGAGGCATTTGAAACGGGTCGTGGACGAATTGTAATTCGTGCAAAAGCTGCTTTTGAAGAGGTTCAAGGAAGAGAATGTATCATTGTTACTGAAATTCCTTACCAAGTGAACAAAGCAGAAATGATTAAAAAAACTGCTGATTTAGTAAACGAGAAAAAATTAGAAGGAATTTCAAATATCAGAGATGAATCTGACAGAAATGGAATGCGAATTGTATATGTTTTAAAAAGAGATGCGATTCCAAATATCATTTTAAATAAACTTTATAAATACACACAACTTCAAACTTCTTTTAGCGTCAACAATATTGCTCTGGTAAATGGTCGTCCTCAGCAATTAAATTTAAAACAACTAATTCATTATTTCGTTGAACACAGACATGAAGTTGTTGTTCGTAGAACAGAATTTGAACTTAAAAAAGCAGAGGCTAGAGCCCATATTTTAGAGGGATTGATTATCGCATCAGACAATATTGATGAAGTTATTTCAATCATAAGAGCTTCAAATAATGCAGATGAAGCTCGTGAAAAGTTGATGGAACGTTTTTCACTGACAGAAATTCAATCGAGAGCAATAGTAGAAATGCGTTTGCGTCAATTAACAGGTCTTGAGCAAGACAAATTGCGCTCAGAATATGAAGAAATTATGTTGTCAATTGCTGATTTTAAAGATATTCTTGCAAATGAACTAAGACGTTATCAAATCATCAAAGATGAATTGTTACACATCAAAGAAAAATATGGTGACGAACGAAGATCAACAATAGAATATGCTGGAGGAGACATGCAAATTGAAGACATGATTCCTGATACGAAAGTGGTGATTACGATTTCAAATGCTGGATATTTGAAACGCACAAATCTTGATGAATATAAGGTTCAAAATAGAGGAGGACGTGGACAAAAAGGAGCAACAACAAGAGATGAGGATTTCTTAGAACATTTATTTGTTGGAACAAATCACCAATATATGTTGTTTTTTACCCAAAAAGGGAAAGTATTTTGGATGCGAGTTTACGAAATTCCAGAAGGTGGAAAAAATACCAAAGGGAGAGCTATTCAAAATATCATCAATATAGAATCTGATGACAAAGTAAAAGCATTTTTAGTTACTCAAGATTTGAAAGATGAGGAATACGTAAACAGTCATTATGTCATTATGGCAACTAAAAAAGGACAAGTTAAAAAGACTTCTTTAGAGCAATACTCTCGTCCAAGAGCCAATGGAATCAATGCCATTACTATTAGAGAAGATGACGAATTATTAGAAGTAAAACTAACTACAGGAGATAGTCAAGTGATGTTGGCATTAAAATCAGGAAAAGCAATTCGTTTCGAAGAAGCAAAAACTCGTCCAATGGGAAGAACTGCATCTGGTGTTAGAGGAATTACTTTGAAAGATGATAACGACGAAGTTATTGGAATGGTTGCTGTGAATGATTTGAATAGCGATATTCTAGTTGTATCGGAAAAAGGATATGGAAAACGCTCAAGCGTAGAGGATTACAGAATTACTAACAGAGGGGGGAAAGGTGTCAAAACTTTGAATATCTCTGCAAAAACCGGTAATCTTGTGGCTATTAAAAATGTAGATGATAAGAACGATCTTATGATTATCAACAGATCAGGGTTGACTATCAGAATGGCAGTTGAAGATTTAAGAGTGATGGGTCGTGCAACGCAAGGTGTACGTTTAATCAATATTAAAGAAGATGATGCCATTGCAGCTGTTGCAGGAGTTGTTCATGAAGAAGTTATTGAAGATGGAATTACCTCAAATGATGAAATTGGCACAGATATCGAAAACAATACAGATTTTGAAAATAACAACAGTGAAAATCAAGAATAATAATAAATTAAACAAATAAGAAATGAGAAAACAAATAGTAGCGCTTTGTTTAGGATTCATGACAATTGGAATTTTTGCGCAAAAGGACGAATTAAAAAATGCAGAAAAAGCGATAAAAGGGGGAGATTTCAAAGGAGCTCTTACAATTATTGAATCTTTGGATAGCATGGAAGAAACCATGGAAGAGAAATACAAAGCTCAATATTATTTCTTAAAAGGACAAGCTTATGGTAAAAGGAATGTTGAAAAAGCAGCAGCGGCTTTTAACAAATTGACGGCTTATGAAAAACAAATTGGAAAGCAAAAATACACCAAAGAAGCAGAACCAAAATTGAATGAATTGTTAAGTTTTGTTTCAAAAAAAGCCATTGACCAATACAATTCAGGAAATGATTATAAAGCTGCTTCTGAAAATTTTTATTTAACGTATCAATTGAGCCCTAAAGACACTTCTTTTTTGTATAATGCTGCAATAAGTTCATCATTAGCAAAAGATTATACAACTTCTTTAGAGTATTATAAAAAACTTCAAGAAATTGGATACACAGGAATTGAAACTGTATATTATGCAGTTAACAAAGTAACTGGTGTTAAAGACAATTTAGGAACAAAACAAAATAGAGATACGATGGTAAAGTTAGGTCAATATTTTGACCCTACTATCGAAGTAACAAATTCTAAAAGAGCTGACATCATTAAAAATATTGCTTACATCTATGTAAATGAAGGAAAAACGGAAGAGGCTATGGTTGCTTTGCAAGAAGCTAGAAAATCTGATCCAAAGGATATCAATTTACTTTTAAATGAAGCTCAATTGTACATCAAACTAGAGAAAATGGACAAGTTTGCGGCTTTAATGAAAGAAGCGATTAGTTTAGATCCAAACAATCCAACATTGTTTTTCAATTTAGGAGTTGTGAATCAAAATGAAAAGAAAATTGAGGAGGCAATTGATTATTATAAAAAAGCAATTGAATTAAAACCAGATTATGGAGATGCTTATATGAACACTGCTGTGGCAATTTTATCTGGTGAAGAAGCTATTGTAAATGAGATGAATAATAATTTATCTAACAATAAAAAATACAATGAGCTAGAAAAACAACAAAAAGAACTATACAATAGAGCTTTGCCATATATTGAAAAAGCAGATCAATTAGAAAGAACTGAAGATACTGTTAGATCATTAATGAATATCTATGACATTCTTGAATTGACTGACAAAGCAGATGCCATGAGAGCGATTTATAAAAAAATGCAAGAATAAGATTTTATTTTCTTTTAGAAAAAAACCGAAATTTAGTGAATTTCGGTTTTTTTAAATCATCTTTTTTATAACTCTCAATTTGTGAGTATGTTTTTGCAACTCAGCATTGAAAATTCCACTATGATCAAGCGTGTCAATTCGCACTTTTCCAAAAGCATGAATGATATGATACTCTTTCAGAATAATGCCTACATGAATAATTTCTCCATTTTCATTGTCAAAAAAAGCCAAGTCTCCAGGTTCACTTTCTTCTATAAAACTCAATACTTCTCCTTGATTTGCTTGTTGTTTTGCATCTCTGAAAAGTGAATATCCACTGAGTTTATAAACCATTTGAGTAAAACCAGAGCAATCTATTCCAAAAGGAGTTTTTCCACCCCATAAATAGGGTGAGTTTAAAAATTTAAAAGCATTTTGAATGATTTCTGTTTTTTGAAGTTTTCCTGAAAAAACTTTTCCATCATAAATATATTTTTTTGAATTTAGTATAAATTCATTTTTTAAAAAAAATGGTAATCTAGATCCCAATGGAATCGTAAAATAATCATTGGTAGAATTGGTAATGAAATCGATTATTTCCCCAGAAAAAACAGGTTCTGATGTTGATAATCTTTCGTATAAATCTTCTGCGATTTCTTCAAATTGTTTGTTGTCAATAAATCCAACATAAGAATCAAAAAAACCTTTTACTTTACTATAATTTTTTTGTTTTTCGATAATTGTAAAATGTTCGCCAAACAGCAATTGACTTATCATTTCTGATTTTTCAGAAGGTTCAGCACGAATAGGAACAATACTTAAATTGCAAATACCGAATAACAAATTTGACAAATTATAGAGTTGAATAATTTTATTTAGATTTTTTCAATAACAATGGCACTTGCCCCTCCACCACCATTGCAAATGGCAGCAGCTCCAATTTTAGCATTATTTTGTGCTAAAATAGATGTTAATGCAATAACGATTCTTGCTCCAGAAACCCCTAGAGGATGTCCTAACGAAACAGCACCACCATTTACATTTACCTTTTCTTTTGACAATCCTAAGATTTTCATGTTAGCCAAGCCAACAACCGAAAAAGCTTCATTCAACTCAAAATAATCAACATCTTCAATAGTTATAGTTGCTTTCGCTAATGCTTTTGGTAATGCTTTTGCTGGTGCAGTTGTAAACCATTTGGGTTCGTGAGCCGCATCAGCATAACTCAAAATTTTTGCTAGAGGTTTGATATTTAATGCTTTTGCTTTTTCTGCCGACATTAAAATCAATGCAGCACCACCATCATTTATAGTAGAAGCATTTGCAGCAGTTACAGTACCATCTTTAGTAAATGCAGGTCTTAAAGAAGGAATTTTATCTAAAAATACATTTTTATATTCTTCGTCTTCCGAAAAAAGTATTGGATCTCCTTTTCTTTGAGGGATTTCAACAGGAACAATTTCGTTCGCAAATTTCCCTTCTTTCCAAGCATTTGCAGAACGTGTGTAAGATTCTATGGCAAAAGTATCTTGGTCTTCTCTTGTGAATTCATAGGTTGAGGCACATTCATCAGCACAAACTCCCATGGCCACTTTTTCATATGCATCTACTAAACCGTCCTTTTGCATGCCATCTTCCATGGAAATTGGTCCAAATTTTGAGCCCATTCTTGCATGATGATAATGTGGAATTAAACTCATGTTTTCCATTCCTCCAGCCACAACAATATCAGCATCACCTAATGCAATTGTTTGAGCAGCTAGCATAATTGCTTTCATTCCAGAAGAACAAACTTTATTGACAGTTGTGCATGGAACGGTATCTGGAATTCCAGCATGAATTGCAGCCTGTCTTGCAGGAGCTTGCCCTAAACCAGCAGAAACTACATTTCCCATATACACTTCATCAATCAAATTTGGATTTAAATTTATTTTTTGTAATGCTCCTTTTATGGCAGTAGCTCCCAATATTGGTGCAGGAATCGTAGACAAACTTCCCATAAAACTTCCAATTGGAGTTCTTGCCACAGATACAATTACTACATCTTTCATACTTTCTGTTTTTGTTGTTTTTATTCGATAATTGTTAGGGCTAAATTAACCAATTTTAGTCAAAATGAAATCTTTATGGATGTGTAATTTTTAAGCTTCATAATTTTACTGTAAGTTTGTTGTTATTAGTTAACATTTATGAGCGAATTTGTAAATAAACTTTATAGAAATAATTCGATTATTTATAAGATAATCCTATTCATACTAACTACGATTGCAATCGTTTATTTATTTCCAAAAGGAGGTCAATTTAAATATGATTTCAGCAATGGACAACTTTGGAAATATGATAATTTATATGCTCCTTTTGATTTTGCTATTCAAAAAACAGCAAACGAAATTGCAAGCGAAAAAAAAGAAATTATTTTAAATTCGAAGCAATATTTTGAATATAACAATGCGATTGTTTTTGATGTAAAACAGGCTTTTAATTCTAAAATTTCTTCAATAATTACCAATGATTCTATAAATACTGAAGATGTTAGAACATTAAAAATAATAGGGGATAAAGTATTTTCAAAGATCTATGAAATTGGATATTTAGAAATTGTTATTGAAGAAATAACTTTAAAAAACGACGAAATTATTGCTTTAATGAATGAAAATGAAGTTAGAGATGTTTTGTTCAAAAACTTATTGAAAGCAGAGGATATTTTAGCCATCTTTAGTGATAATCTGAATCAAAAACCATATGATTTCAAACAAGAAAAATTATTAAATATTCTTGTAAATGTTGTGAAACCAAATGTGATTTATGACAAAGAGTTCACAAATAAAATTATTGAAAATGATATAAAACAGATTTCTTTAACACAAGGAAAAGTAGCTTCTGGAGAGCTAATTATTCAAAAAGGAGGAATTGTCGAAGGAAAAAAATTGGCCATTTTAAATTCTTTAAAAACTGAATCTGAATCTAAAATTTGGACAGAATCAAACTACAATTGGATTGTGTTAGGATACACAATTCTTGTTTCATTAGCATTATTGATGTTGCTATTATTTCTTCACAAATACAGGCTTGATATTTTCAATAATAATAATAAAGTAACCTTTATATTTTTTAATATTTTTGCGATTATTCTTGTTCAAACATTAGTTATTAAGTACAATGCTGATTATTTATATATTGTCCCATTAAGTATTTTACCAATTATTATTAAAGCTTTTTTTGATGCGCGTTTAGGATTATTTACACACGTTTTAACAGTGTTGCTTTTGGGGTATATTGTTCCAAATAGTTTTGAGTTTATTTATCTTCATATCATAGCAGGAATTGTCACAATTTTAACGGTTTCAGAACTTTATAAAAGAGCAAATTTATTCATTTCTGTTGCTCAAATCACTTTTATTTACATGCTCACATACTTTGCTTTTTCTGTTATTAAGGAGGGAAATGCATCGCAATTAAATTTGGATTATTTTATTCTTTTTGCCGCAAACGGGTTATTGTCTTTTCTTTCAATAATATTGATTTATTTGTATGAAAAAGTTTTTGGATTGGTTTCTGATGTTACTTTACTTGAACTTTCCAATACAAATACAAAGTTGTTGAGAGAGTTAAATGAAAAAGCCCCAGGAACTTTTCAGCATTCAATGCAAGTTGCAAATTTGGCAGAAGCAGCATCAAACGAAATTGGTGCAAATTCAATGTTGGTTAGAACAGGAGCTTTGTATCATGATATAGGGAAAATGTATAATCCATTATATTTTATTGAAAATCAAACCACAGGGGTAAACCCCCACAATGATTTATCACCAAAAGATAGTTCTAAGATTGTTATTGATCATGTGATAAAAGGAGTAGAGTTGGCTAAAAAACACAACCTTCCTGATAGGGTAATAGATTTTATCAGAACACATCACGGGACAACTTCTACATTTTATTTTTACAAAAAAGAACAAGATTTTAATCCTGATACAAAGATTGATATTAAGCATTATCAATATACAGGTCCTATTCCATTTTCAAAAGAAACAGCAATTTTAATGATGTGTGACTCGTCTGAAGCAGCTTCAAAAAGTTTGCAAAATCCTACAGCACAATCAATCAATAATTTAATTGATAAAATTATCGATAAGCAAATGACAGACAATCAGTATTTAAATTCAGATATTACTTTCAGAGAAATTAAAATTATCAAAAAGGTAATCAAGAAAAAACTGATGAATATTTATCATTTAAGAGTTGAATATCCAGAATAAAAAAAGTAGTATAAAATAGTAAATAATTTTGCTAGATTGCTTTTGGAATAGTACATTTGCACTCGCAATTTTTATTTTCCAAATTTTATATTTTGAAAACAAAGGAGAGGTGGCAGAGTGGTAATGCAGCAGATTGCTAATCTGTCGGCCTTTGGGTCGCCAGGGTTCGAGTCCCTGTCTCTCCGCAAAATTGCCCTCGGGGTGTAGCGTAGCCCGGTTATCGCGCCTGCTTTGGGAGCAGGAGGTCGCAGGTTCGAATCCTGCCACCCCGACATCATAATAGTAGTCAGTTTTAAAGTTTTTAAAATTTTTATTTTTGACGTTTAAATTTCAATGGTCGCGTAGCTCAGTTGGATAGAGCAACTCACTTCTAATGAGTAGGTCACAGGTTCGAATCCTGTCGCGATCACTCTAACGGAGAATTGATTCATTTGAATTGATTTTCCGTTTTTTGTTTTTACGATTTCCTCTTGTATCATTGGGATGACAGCAAACAGTGAATTTGTTTTTAAGGTTCGAACTACTTCATTTTGCTTGTCATAACCTATTCCGGAAGGATGTATGTCTTCAAACTAAAG
>DDMS01000039.1:0-4388 GCA_002340765.1 Flavobacteriaceae bacterium UBA2540
TTTTTGCTGACGATTTACACTCACATAGTCTTTGCCAAACTGTTTGCGGATGGCTTGACAGGCTTTGACTCCCGTTATTTTGGCAATGGCATACCATTCGTTGGTAGGCTCTAGTGAATCTGTCAACAAATATTCCTCTTTTAAGGGTTGGGGTGCAAACTTAGGGTAGATGCAAGAGCTCCCTAAAAAAATAAACTTGTTGATTCCGGCTTTGAAAGCCCCATCAATCAAGTTGTTTTGTATTTGCATGTTTTCCATCAGAAACTGGTAAGGATAGTCGTTGTTTGCCAAAATACCTCCTACTCGTGCCGCTGCATCAATGACTACTTCGGGCCGTTCTGAAGCGTAAAAATCAGTGACGGCTTGTTGGTTGCGCAAATCCAATTCGGCACTTGATTTTCCAATCAGGTTGGTGTAGCCTTGGGTTGTCAATGCTCTCCATACTGCGGAGCCCACCATGCCTTTGTGGCCGGCGATGTATATTTTGGTGTTATTGTTCACGCTATCTTTTTTTTGTTTCACAGTGTTTCCCAGAGTTTTCTCAGAGTTGCACAAACTATTTATTTGTTTCACAGTGTTTCCCAGAGTTTTACACAGAGTCGCACGGTGTGTTTTTTGTTTCACAGTGTTTCCCAGAGTTTTCTCTGAGTTGCACAGATTATTTATTTGTTTCACACTTGCCTGCGGCAGGCAGGGTGTTGCACGGTGTGTTTTTTTATTACTTATAATAATTTTATTTGTTACACAGTGTCTCGCTCGGTTTAGCACAGTTGCCTACAACAGGCAGATTTTGCATTAATTGAATTTGAGATTATGTAGGTAAATTTGAATTTTATTTTCTTAATTTTATCAATAATCTTTAAATATTTATAATCTAATACTGTACAAAATAATTTAATAAAAAAGGGGGAATCTGTAATCATTAATTTAAACCTATTTTGAAGGAATTAATGTTGAAGTTCTTAAAAAAAATTAAATTATTTCCTCAAAATATTTAATGGTTTTTTTAAGTCCTTCTTCAAGTTCTATTTTTGGTTCCCATCCATTTAATTTTTCTTTTGCTAAAGAAATATCTGGTTGACGTTGTTTAGGATCATCTTGAGGCAAAGCCATATGAACAATCTTTGATTTTGAATTTGTTAATTCAATGACTGCCTGAGCTAATTCTAACATCGAAAACTCATGTGGATTTCCTAAATTAACAGGGCCTAAAAAAGACGGATCTGAATGCATCATACGAATCATTCCTTCTACCAAATCGTCAATATATTGAAAAGAACGGGTTTGTAATCCGTCCCCAAAAATTGTAATATCGTTGCCTTTTAGTGCTTGTACAATAAAATTAGACACTACTCTCCCATCTGAAGGATTCATATTTGGCCCATAAGTATTAAAAATCCGAATGATCTTAATAGCTACATTATTCTGATGGTGATAGTCCATAAACAAGGTTTCTGCACATCGTTTGCCCTCATCATAGCAAGAACGAATCCCTATAGGATTTACATGCCCCCAATAACTCTCTGGCTGAGGATGTACGTTGGGATCTCCATATACTTCACTGGTACTCGCTTGTAATATTTTAGCACCCACGCGTTTCGCCAAACCCAACGTATTGATAGCACCCATAACAGATGTTTTAATTGTTTTAATAGGGTTATATTGATAATGGACTGGTGATGCAGGACAGGCTAAATTATAAATTTCATCAACCTCTGCGTAATAAGGTTCTGTAATATCATGTCGAACCATTTCAAAATATGGGTTGTCTAACAATTCTGTGATGTTTCTTTTGACCCCTGTAAAATAATTATCCAAACAAATAACTTCATTACCCTCATTTAGTAAGCGTTTACACAAATGAGAACCTACAAAACCTGCACCACCCGTAATTAATATTTTTTTCATAAATCTAATTAAAAGTATTAATTTATTAAAAATTTGTAATTCATTTTATTTTCCAATTCCCTTAATTTGAAAGCCAATATTTGATAATTTTTTAGTATCTAAAATATTACGCCCATCAAAGACGAAAGCAGGCTTGTACATGTTTTTATAAATCATTTCCCAATCATATTGTTTGAATTCATCCCATTCTGTTAAAATGGCAACAGCATGAGCTTGGTGCATCGCTTCCATGGGATTTGAATACACCATCAACTTGGCTAATTTTTGATCAATACGGTCTTCTGACATGCCTTTTAATTCCCATAAATAACGCATATCCGATTTTACTTTACTTTCTGAAACCTTTGGGTCATACACATGCACTTCAGCGCCATCTTCTAACAAATATTCTGCTACATAGATTGCCGCCGATTCTCTCGTGTCATTGGTGTCTTTTTTAAACGCCCATCCCAAAAATGCGATTTTCTTTCCGTTAACGGTGTTGAATAAGGTGGTGATGATATTTTTAGCAAAACGGTATTTTTGATAATCGTTCATGATGATGACTTGCTCCCAATAATTGGCAACTTCGGGCAAATTAAAATAACGACACAAATAGACCAAATTTAAAATGTCTTTTTGAAAACAAGAGCCTCCAAAACCTACAGAGGCTTTTAAGAATTTTGGTCCAATACGACTGTCTGTTCCGATAGCATGTGCTACTTCATCCACATCCGCTTCTGTAGCTTCACACAACGCCGATAAAGCATTGATGGAAGAAATACGCTGTGCTAAAAATGCGTTTGCAGTTAGTTTGGATAACTCTGAGGACCATACATTCGTAGTTAAAATTTGACTAGGAGTCAACCAGTGTGCATAGATCCCCACCAATGAGGCTATGGCTGCTTTTCCTTTAGGGGTCTGTTTCCCTCCTATCAATACTCGATCTGCATGTAGGAGGTCTTCAATGGCAGTACCTTCCGCCAGAAACTCAGGATTGGACAGTACTTCAAAATGTACCCCATTTCCATTACTGTCTAAAATGGTTTGCAAAGTCTCTGCGGTTCGTACAGGTAGTGTTGACTTTTCTACAATAATTTTATCTTCAGTGGCAACTTCTGCTATCTGACGCGCACACAATTCTACAAATTTTAAATCGGCTGCCATTCCCTTTCCTTCACCATAGGTTTTGGTAGGGGTGTTTACAGCAATAAAAATCATCTCCGATTCTTTGATTGCTTTTTCTACATCCGTAGAAAAAAATAAATTTCGATTACGAGCCTCTGCAACTACTTCCGCCAATCCGGGTTCATAAATAGGTAATTGATCTAAATCTTCAGCATTCCATGCCGCAATACGTTCTTTGTTTAAATCTACTACGGTAACTTTGATATCAGGACATTTTAAGGCAATCACACTCATGGTAGGTCCTCCTACATAGCCTGCTCCTAAGCAACAAATGTTTTTTATGTTCATTTTTTTTGTTTTGTTACACACCTGCCTGCCGCAGGCAGGGTCTTTCGCTGAGTTTTCACAGGGTTACACGGTGGTTTGTTTTTGTTTCACACTTGCCTGCGGCAGGCAGGGAGTTTCTCGGTGTTTTGCACTGAGCTACTCAGAATTTTTATTTTTTTTGTTTCACTGTGTTTCTCTGAGATGCTCTCAGAGTTGCGCTGTGTGTTTTTTATTTGTTTCACACTTGCCTGCTGCATGCTAGGAATTGCACTGAGTTTTTATAGTTCCTTCCTCGTTCCTCGTCAGGAGGACAAAATTGGAGGGTACTTCTACTGTTGTACTTCCACCTCCTTACTTATCTTTCGTTTTCAAATTCTCCTTTTCTTGCACTTCTTTGCGCAACTCACTGCTTGAAAAGCGGTGTTCGCGTTTGTTAAAATAGAGCTCTATCCCTTTTTCTTCGCAGTACTTCCGGCCTGTAAACTGTTTGCTTGCATATTCTTCGCCAATGATGCGAATATCTAATTTAAAGGCTCGTAAAATATCTTCTAAATCTTGTTCGGTAGCGTAGGGTACTATTTCGTCTACAAACTTGCAGCCTTTCAATTGGATATAGCGTTCTACCACCGTTTGAACTGGCCTGTTTTTTTCAGGACGATCTAAGGTGGGGTCGGTTTGCAAGCCACAAATTAAATAATCGCAATGACGCTTAGCATCTTCTAACATGGTGATGTGCCCTGCATGGAGCAAATCGAATGAGCTGAATGTGATTCCTGTTTTCATTTTTAGTAGCTTTTTGCTGTTAGCTATTCGCTGTTAGCCTTTGGCTGTTAGCGTTTCGCAAATTATATATATACTTAAACTTTGAACTTTGAACTTTAAATTTTAAACTCTGAACTCTAAACAGTTTCTATAATTTCTGTAGTTTCTGTTGTTTTTCGCAAATTCCTATTCGCTGACTCCTATTCGCTAACTCCTATTTTAAACTCATCACAAAAACTCAAAACTAAACATTTAAAACTTTATTCCTTCCCCTTCAACAACCA
>DDMS01000039.1:4394-9004 GCA_002340765.1 Flavobacteriaceae bacterium UBA2540
CGGTCTTGGTCAATAGACAAAAATGCTTTGTCTACGGCTTTGATGTTTTGGACTATAAAAAGTCGCTCGTCTTCTTGTTGGAATTCTTTGGAGCCTTTCAAGGCACGCTGATGGTCGCTGTTTACGATGACAAAGAGTTCATCTGCTAGTGCTTTGGCATTGTTAAAATACTCTAAATGCCCTTTGTGAATGGGATTGAAATATCCAGAGACAATGATTGCCTTTTTTTTCATCTTCTTTTTTCTTTTATGCAAATATAAAGGTATTTGTGGATACCCAAAATTAATAATGCTGCGACAAAGCATTTTTTTAATAAAACGCTATTGTATTTTTTTGAATTCAACAAAAAAAATCCTTTATAGTGATTTTGTAACCTGTTGTTCGATGAAAAATGGATCAATGTAACGATGGATCAGTGTAACCATGAAGAAATGAAGTAATGAAACAATGTCGTATTGAGGAATAAGGGTTCAACATTGAATGTTGAATGTCTAGATAGAACAGAGAAGCGAGAGGCAAGAGGCAAGAAGAAAGAATAAAGAACAGAGAATAAAGAACAGAGAATAAAGTTCTAATCCCAAAACAATAGAAACGACAGAAACCCTCAAACTCTAAAATACCCTGTCAGTTCGAGTACCGGAGCGAAGCGAAGGTGTATCGAGAACTCTTTCCTCAAAACCGAACTTCCAAATTCCTAACAATCTCAATCTAACCCAGAATTGAACTCCCTTTCCTTTGGAAAGGGCTGGGGATAGGATAAACAGTTAACCCCTAAACAAAAGAAACAACAGAAACCCTGAAACCTACCTCAACCTTGAATGTTGAATCTTAAATTTTGAACTCTAATCCCCCACAAACGGATGCTTCTCCCCCAAACTCGTGATGGCTTGGTTACGGATGCTATGCACAATGCCTACCGAGCTTTTTGCTTCATTCAATCCAAAACCATTGCCTTTTAGGATTTCTTGGTAACTGAGGGTATGCAAATCAGTAAAGCCATTGCTAAATTCAATTTCTTGGTTATTTACCGTAATAGAACGATAGGTGCGTTGCTTTTTTTCTTGTATGGTTTGCGGAAGGTCGTTTTCATCAATAGACAAAAACCAACGAACGCGGGCTTTTTCAAATTCGAGGTACCCTGCTGCCTTGTGCTTTTCGCTGACATGGACTTTGTTCTCTTGCACTTCCCCAAAAATCCAAGAAAGCATGTCATAGAAATGAACGCCAATATTGGTAGCAATGCCTCCTGATTTGCTTTCATCGCCTTTCCAAGAAATGTCGTACCATTTTCCTCGGGAGGTGATGTAGGTCAAATCGACCTCATGTTTGGTGTTTTGTGGTTGGTTTTGCACGCGCTCTTTCAAGGCAATGATGCTAGGATGCAACCGCAATTGCAAGATGGTATTTATTTTTTTGCCGGTTTCGTTTTCAATGTCTTGCAGCGCATCCACATTCCAAGGATTCAACACCAACGGTTTTTCGCAAATGGCATGAGCCCCACTTCGCAACGCCATTCGGATGTGGGCATCGTGCAGATAATTGGGTGTACAGATACTCACATAATCCAATAGAACTCCGTTTCTTTTGAGTTTTTCTATATGACGATCAAAGCGTTCAAACTCGGTAAAGAAATCGGCATTCGGGAAATAGCCATCCATGATGCCAACGCTATCAAATTTATCAAGTGCTGCTAACAGCGTGTTTTGGGTTTCTTTGATGGCTTGTAAATGTCTTGGGGCGATGTATCCTGCTGCGCCAATGAGTGCAAAGTTTTTCATGGTTTCTAGCTGTTTGCTTTTAGCTGTTGGCTATTAGGTATTTAATAAATTTTATTTTTTTGTTGTTCGTTGTTCGATTTTCGATGGTCGATGTTTATTGGTCGATGATAGTTGGTCGATGTTTATTGGTCGATTTTACATTCTGAGGTTTTTGTTGTTCAGGCTAGTTCAAAATTCAACATTCTATATTCAAGGTTTGCAACTTACTGAAAAGGTTTGAAAGTTTCAATAATGTTTCTATTGTTAAATAGGTTATTTGGTTAAATAATTAAACTTTAAACTTTGAACTAAAGACTCTTATCCTTCACCTCCAAAAAATTCTTAATGTCATACACTACTGCTTTTTTCTTTTTCAATTTCTCCATGTCAATGGTTTTGAATTCATTGTGAGAAACTGCCAATACAATGGCATCGTATTTATTTTTATACAACTCTTTGATGAGCTCAATATGGTATTCTTGTTTTACTTCCTTTTTGTATGCCCATGGGTCAAATACTGCTGTTTTAACTCCAAAACTATTCAAAGAAAGAATCATGTCTATGACTTTGGTATTTCGGATGTCGGGACAGTTTTCTTTGAACGTAATGCCAAGCACCAATACTTTGGCGCCTTTTACTTTCACTTCTTTGTCAATCATCAGCTTGATGACTTCGGAGGCTACATGCGCTCCCATACTATCGTTGACACGTCTTCCTGATAAAATAATCTCTGGATAATAGCCGTATTGCTGCGCTTTTTGTGCCAAATAAAACGGGTCTACCCCAATGCAATGTCCACCCACCAACCCTGGTTTGAAAGGGAGGAAATTCCATTTGGTTCCGGCAGCTTCCAACACTTCTGAGGTGTTGATGTTCATCAAACTAAAAATCTTCGACAACTCATTGACAAAGGCAATATTGATGTCGCGCTGACAATTTTCAATGATTTTCGCTGCCTCCGCTACTTTGATAGAGGAAGCCAAATGAGTCCCTGAAGTGAGTACTGATCTGTATAAATTATTTACTTGCTGGGCAATTTCAGGGGTTGAACCTGAAGTTACTTTTAGAATGTTTTCAACGGTTTTCACTTTGTCACCAGGACTGATTCTTTCTGGAGAATATCCTACAAAGAAATCAGTATTAAACACCAACCCAGATTCTTTTTCCAATACAGGAATGCAATCTTCCTCAGTGGCTCCCGGGTACACTGTAGATTCGTAGATGACCAAATCTCCTTTTTTAAGGTACTGAGCTATTTTTTTACTAGCGGAAAGTAAGGGTTGTAAATCTGGCTGATTATTTTTATCCACAGACGTAGGCACCGTCACAATGAAATGATTGCAGTGTTTTAAATCTTCTTCCTCAGAGGAAGGATACAGGCCTTTGTCCTCGGTAGGATTTGAGACTAAAACCTGTTGTAGCAATTCACTTTCTACTTCTAGAGTGGTATCAATTCCACTGGCTATTTCTTTGATTCTTTTGGTTTTGATGTCATACCCCACTACAAGATATTTTGTTGCAAATAACCTTGCGAGTGGCAATCCCACATATCCTAATCCTATGATTGCTATTTTTACAGTATTCATGTATTCCATCTACTTATGGGTTGCGAATTTACGAAAAATATCAATGTATCGGGTAATCTATATTACAAATACCATTTTACAATTATTGAAATAATGAACTCTTATTTGCCAAAGAAAAAATAGTATTCAAATCATGAATTTATATTCATACTGCTGCAATAACACAGGTAGTGATGTAGTAAATACATATAGTTTAGTATAAAATACTAGCAAAAAAATGGTCGGAATTTCTTCCGACCATAAGTTAACTTTACACATATTTTTTATTTGATGATAAACGCCGTTCTTCGGTTTAACGCATAGTCTTTTTTTTCTTATATCGTAAAGTAATTCCTTTAATTTTACTTTTAAAAATAAATCCTATTGAATTTTGGATAATTTAAAAATTATAAATATTTTTAGGGCAAATTATTTTATTGATTGATTTCCAATCAATTGAATCAAACTATTTTTTAGTTCCATTAGAAATTTTTCATTTATAATTCTAAATAAAATTAATATTAACACTATTTTTTCAATAATTTAAACAACTAAAATACAAATTGTAGTAAGATTTTATCTAATGAATTTCATCAAACCCTTTTTTATTTTTGTAATTTTCTTATCAAACAATAACTTTGTTTCAGCCCAGCAATTGCACCATTCGATGCTTAGTTCTCAAGGGAAATCAACTTTTTTAAAGTCAGGGAATTACATTTCTCAAACAATAGGGCAACAGAGCATAATTGGGAGCAATAAATTTGATAAATTTAGTATTATTCAAGGATTTCAGCAAAGCACTTGGTTACAATTAATTTCTGATAATACACCTTTAGATATTTCTGTTGTATCATATCCAAATCCATTTTCAAATACAATAAATTTTAGTTTCAATAGCCCATTAGATGGGTCTTTTCAATTTTTCGTATTTGATACTGCAGGAAGATTAATTGTTTCAAAAAACACCACCACAATCAACAACACAATTACAGAGAATTTATATTTTTTACCGGCAGGTACTTATCTCGTGCAATTAAAAAATAAAACAATCACTCATTATACTAAAATTATAAAAGATTAAAATGAAATCAAAATCGAAATATTGCATCATATTATTTATTGGAATTGCCACTATGAAAATAAATTCTCAAGAAATCCGGATTAATTCTCCAGAAATCTCGTTTGCTACTGGTCTAAATTTTACTACTTACGATTACAAAAATAATTTAGCAGAAAAAAATAATAATCTATCTATTGGAAGGGGTAATTTTTATGAAATTAGTTACTT
>DDMS01000032.1 GCA_002340765.1 Flavobacteriaceae bacterium UBA2540
AATAAATTAAATGATTATAAAACTTTCTTTTATATACTACTTTGTGGTTTTGATTTATTTGATTTACATTTGTAATATACAAACAATTTAAAATGCTAAACATTGACGAGTTTACAAATCGATTAAAGAAAATAATGGATTATTATGATTTATCTGCTGCTGTTTTAGCCGATAAAATAAGTGTTCAGCGTTCTAGTATTTCCCATTTGTTGTCTGGAAGAAACAAACCTAGTTTGGATTTTGTATTGAAAATAACTTCTATTTTTAAGGATATTGACTTGCAGTGGTTAATAAATGGAAACGGTTCTTTTCCTCAAAAAACAGAAAACTCCTCCACCACTTCTACTCCAATATTATTTCAAAACAATGAAGTTTCAGGAAAAAAAATTGAACGAATTGTGGTGTTTTATTCTGATGGAACGTTTGATGAATATCTAAAGTAAAAGAACACTTTTTTTATTGTTACTTAAGGCTCTCTTATTTCTATAATGAATCACTTTTTCTCAAAAATAATCTTTAGTCCAGCATCATTGGTGAAAATAAGTTGATTTGAAATAATTTCCCAGTTTTTTGATGTGGAAATGTTTGTGACCAACGCAATTGCAAATTCACTATCACAGCAAGCTTTTGTGCAAGCAATTCCGTTTTTAAACTCAACCGTTTTTGTTTTGAAATAGACATTCCCCCCACAACGATTGATATCCAATTGAAGACTGAACTGATTGTTATTCTCTAAAATAAAATTATAGTTTGAAGTTGGCGTCATAAAATCGCCATTCTCAAGTTTTATAGACGCGGCAATCCACTCGTTGTCAATATCAATCTCTTTTTCCAAATCGCAGGCAATCAAAGAAAAAATGAAAATAACGAATAGTTGTGTGAATACTTTTTTCATTGTCTTTTATTTTTTTAAATTTTTGTTTGTGAGGAATTTACATTAGAAATTTTGAAGTTAGTAAAAGTGTAAATCTTTGGCTAGGCTAAAAGTAGCAATTTTTTTTATTCAGTGTTGTGTAGAGTACTTTTTTTAAGTCACCCATGTTCTATATTCAATTATTACTGTCCACACTCCATAAATTTTTTTCAGAAAATATCTATGTCCTTAATCGCTTCAAATAAATTTACAGTAAGTTATGAAAACAAAACAATTTTCATAATCATTATCAAAAATTGGTTCGCTTATGGAAATGATATTTTGTCTTTTTCAAGTTTTTTTGAATATTAATTCAGAGTCTTTTTTGGTCAAACACTTATTGATTTTAATAAAGTCAGATTCATAATTTAATTCGCTTATTAGTTCCGAATTCCAAGTTCAGTTGCTACTTTTTGTCCCATTTTGCTCAATTTCGTTTAGAATGGTTTTAAGGACTTCAAGTCCAGTCTGTTATCTAAAATCTTTTTGGTCGAATGAAATTTTCGGTTTTTCACATTGTATTTAAATTCCTGATGTCCCTTTTCCAATTTTGTGGTCAATAATTTTTCTTAAAACGTCAAATTCTGGGCTATTTTGAGAATAACTCAAAGTTGAAATTAGTATCAGAATTATGTTAAAAGTTCGTTTCATGTATTGTAAACAACTAGTTAATATACCCAAGTTTATATCACTTTTTAATAAAAATTCACTTCCCTAAAATACTATTTTTTCAAATATAAATTCAAATGAAAACATTTTTTTATCATGAAAGCTGGTTTGCTGTTTAAAAAAGGAAATAAAAAAAGCCCAAAAGAATATTATGGGCCTTTATTGGGTTTTATGAGGTAAAAAATTACCCCTTAAAATTAACTTTACGCATACGTAAGCTTGTGGGAGTCACTTCTAAATATTCATCATCTCTAATATATTCCATACACTCTTCGAGTGAAAAAGCTGTTTTTGGTGCTATTTTCATAGCTTCATCAGAGCCTGTTTTACGCATATTTGTTAACTGTTTTCCTTTGATAAGGTTCACGGCCATATCAGAATCTTTACTGTTTTCGCCAACAACTTGACCAATATAAATTTCCTCATTGATATCTATAAAGAAACTACCTCTATCTTGCAATCTGTCAATGGCATAGGCTGTTGCTTTTCCTGTTTCTGAAGAAACAATTGCTCCTTTTAGATCTTCAGCAAACTCTCCTTTGAAAAGACCATATTCTGAAAAACGGTGGTTGATAATGGCTTTTCCTGCAGTGGCAGTCAAGACTTTATTTCGCAATCCAATCAATCCTCTTGACGGAATTGTAAACTCTAAATGTTGCAAATCTCCTTTTGGTTCCATTACTAATAAATCTCCTTTTCTCATAGAAACTAGGTTGATGGCTCTTGATGAAATTTCTTCAGGAACGTCAATTGATAAGGTTTCATAAGGTTCACATTTTACACCATCAATTTCTTTCATGATTACTTTTGGTCTTCCAACTTGAAATTCATACCCTTCTCTTCTCATGGTTTCAATCAAAACTGATAAATGCAAAACGCCACGTCCATATACGTTGAATTTGTCTTCAGTATCAGTATCATCTACTCGTAAAGCCAAGTTTTTTTCTGTTTCCTTTTTCAATCTGTCCCGTAAATGACGAGAGGTTACGAACTTTCCTTCTCTACCATAAAAGGGTGAATTGTTGATAGTGAACAACATACTCATGGTTGGTTGATCAACTTCAATTCTTGGCAATGCCTCAGGGTTTTCAATATCAGCAATGGTATCTCCAATATCAAAACCTTCAATTCCGGTAATTGAGCAAATATCTCCACTTCTCACTTTAGATGCTCTGGCTTTTCCCATGCCTTCGAAAACATGCAATTCTTTGATTCTTACTTTTTTGAGAGATCCATCAGCTTTGCATAACATATAATCTTTATTTTCTTCTAAGTCTCCTCTATAAATTCTTCCTATAGCAATTCGTCCTGTAAACGCAGAAAAATCTAACGAAGTAATTTGCATTTGTACAGTTCCAACTCTATATGGAGCCTCAGGAATTGACTCAATTACAGCATCTAACAAATCTAAAATATTGTCTTTTGGTTCTTTCCAATCTGTACTCATCCAACCGTTTTTGGCTGAACCATAAATAGTTGTGAAATCTAATTGCTCTTCTGATGCTTCTAAAGCAAACATCAAATCGAATACTTTTTCGTGAACTATATCGGGTGTACAGTTTTCTTTGTCAACTTTATTAACAACCACAATTGGTGTCAATCCTAATTCTACAGCTTTCCCAAGTACAAAACGGGTTTGTGGCATTGGGCCTTCAAAAGCATCTACCAATAACAATACACCATCTGCCATTTTCAAAACACGCTCTACTTCTCCACCAAAATCAGCGTGACCAGGAGTGTCAATAACGTTAATTTTGACGCCTTTATAAACTACTGAAACGTTTTTTGAAAGAATGGTAATTCCTCTTTCACGCTCTAAATCGTTACTATCCAATAATAATTCTGTACGTTCTTTACGATCGTCTAAAATTTTTGCTTGGTCAATAATTTTATCTACTAAGGTTGTTTTTCCGTGGTCAACGTGGGCAATGATTGCGATGTTTCTAATTGATTGCATAAGTGCTTTCTAAAATTTCGTGCAAAAGTAGTTCTTTATAGGGAATTACTCGCAATATAATTGATTAATTTAATGTGATTTTTTGAGTACCTTTTTTTGATGCGCAAAATGTAACTTATTGCTTTTGAGTTAATTACATTTTTATAGCACAAAAATTATAAAGGAGTTTTTTACTTGGTTGGATCATCTTGAAACGCAGATGGTAAAATATCTGGAATTAATTTGACAAGAAGTGGCAATAATAAAGTTCCTCCAGGCAATAAAAAAACTGCCAACGCAGGAATGGATTTACAAATATCTATCAGTAAAATTTTAATTTTCTCTCTTTCTTCTGGATTTAATTTTGTTTTTGTTGATTTTTTAATCAAGAGCATTGCTTCTTTACTCTGAGAAAGTTCTTGATACAATCTCAGCTTGTTTCTGATAAGCAATGCTTTAATTTCGATAATGGTTTGCACTATAATTTACGTCTTTGACGCTCGGTTTTTAGTAAGTTCAATTCTCTACTTGTTTGTCCTGCAACAGAAGTATTTTCTTCAGCTCTTCTAATCAAATAGGGCATCACATCACGCACAGGTCCAAAAGGCAAATATTTTGCAACATTATACCCTTCTTTTGCCAAGTTGAAACTAATGTGATCACTCATTCCATACAATTGTCCAAACCACAAGCGTTTGTCATCATTTTTGATATGATGCTTTTCAGCTAATTTCATCAATAAATAAGAACTATTTTCGTTGTGAGTTCCTGCAAATAAAGCCATTTTTGAATTTTCCATCATAAATTTAATGGCATTATCATAGTTTTCATCAGTCATTTGTTTTGAATCACAAATTGGTGAGCGATAGCCTTTTTCTTTAGCTCTTTCACGTTCTTTTTCCATATATGCGCCTCTAACAACTTTCATTCCTATGTAATATCCTTTTTCTGATGCTTTTTCATGTAGGTCTTTCAGATAATCTAATCTGTCATGTCTATACATTTGTAAAGTATTGAAAACAATCGCCTTTTCTTTATTATAAGTTTCCATGAGTTCTTCAATAAGTTGATCAGCAGCATCTTGCATCCAACTCTCTTCAGCATCAATCAACATGGGAACATCTTTTTCTTGTGCTGTTTTGCATGCTTTATGAAAACGAGCTACTACTCTATTCCATTCTTCTTGCTCAGAGGAAGTGAATGGTTTTTTCTCTGTTATTTTTTGATACAACGCAAAACGTCCAAAACCAGTTGGTTTAAAAACTGCATATGGAAGTGATTCTTTTTCTTGACAAAAATTAAGAATTTTCAAAATTTTCTTCAGTGCGTCATCAAAACTTGCTTCTTCGTCTTTTCCTTCTAAAGAATAATCCAAAACGCTGTAAACATTTCCTTGACTATACATTTTTTCGATGACAGGCAAACAATCCTCTTCTGAAACTCCACCGCAAAAATGGTCGAAAACCGTTGATTTTATCAAACCTTCTATTGGTAAATGTGCTTTTAAAGCGAAGTTTGTGACTGCAGAACCAATTTTTACCATTGGTTCGATTTGTATCATTTTAAATAAGAAATAAGCGCGTTCAAGTTGGGAATCAGATTTTAAGGAAAAAGCAACCACAGTATTGTCAAAAAGTTTCATAAATCGAAGACAAATAATTTTCAACAAAGATAGTTCAAGACAGTAAATAATTAAATAATTTCTTTTAATTTGTAACTTAAAATAAAAAATTTATGCAAACTATTAAAGCAGCAACATATCCAATTCATTTTCAACAAAAAGGCTATCAAGAATTAGAAAAATTATTGAGTGAAAAAAAGTATTCTACGCTTTTTATTTTAGTGGATGAAAACACAAAAGAACATTGCTATCCAAGATTTTTAGCAAAATTAAATACTTTATTATCAATTAAAATTATTGAAATTGAGTCTGGAGAAATTCATAAAAATCTAAAAACATGTGTGTCAGTTTGGAATAGCATTACTGATTTTGGTGGTGATCGAAAAAGTTTGCTCATCACTTTGGGTGGTGGCGTAATTACTGATTTGGGCGGATTTGTAGCTTCTTGTTTTAAAAGAGGCATTGATTTTATAAACATTCCTACTACTCTATTATCAATGGTTGATGCTTCAGTTGGAGGAAAAACAGGCGTTGATTTGGGGGTTTTAAAAAATCAAATTGGACTGTTTGCAAACCCACAAATGGTCATTATTGATGATGTATATTTAGACACATTAGCAGCGCGTGAACTTACTTCAGGAATGGCCGAAATCATCAAGCATGGGTTGATTTATGATACTAAACTATTCAATCAAGTAAAAGAATTTAAAAAACAATATATCAATAATTTAATTTATAGATCAATTGAAATAAAGAACGAAGTTGTTTTGCAAGATCCTAAAGAAAAAAGTTTGCGAAAAATATTGAATTATGGTCATACTTTGGGTCATGCAATTGAATCTTTTTATTTAGAATCTGACGAAAAAGAAAACCTTACTCATGGTGAAGCAATCTCAATTGGAATGATTTGCGAAAGCTATATTTCTAATAAATTATTAAATTTTTCAACTAACAAAGTAACTGAAATTAAAGAAACAATCTTGTCTATTTTTCCAAAAATTACTCTGCAAGAATCTGATTTTTTGGCAATCCTAGATTTACTGAAACACGACAAGAAAAATTTAAGTGGTAACGTAAACTTTGTCTTATTATATGATTTTGAAGACTATAAAATTGATTGTAAAGTAAGTCAAGAATTGATTATAGAAAGTTTAATATACTACAATTCCTAAAAAAAATATCTTAATGAGATTGCTTTTTAGAAATTAAAACATTAAAAAATCAATTCAATAAAACTATATTTTCTTTACTTTCACAGCATTCATTCCACGCATTCCTTTTTCTAACTCATAAGAAACTTTGTCGTTTTCAGCAATTTGATCAATCAAACCACTCACGTGTGTGAAATATTTTTCATTATTTGCAGCGTCAATAATAAATCCAAAACCTTTAGAAGTATCAAAAAAGGATACTTTTCCATTTCTTACAGGATCTTCTTGCGGTAAATCTTCTTTTTTGGTTACAGAAATTTGAATATCATCCAATTCATAGACTACTTTCATAGTTGGATCTGGTGGAGTATCTATTAAATTTCCATTGTGATCAACATACGCAAATTGAATGCCTCCTGTTCCGTTTTCTTCTTTGTCTGCTTTTCTAGCATCCATTTTCTTTTGCTTGTCTTGACGCTTTTTTAAGCGTTTTTTCTCTTTTTCACTTTTACTAAAGGTTTGTTGCGATTTAGCCATCTATAATTTAAAATAATCTAATTAATATGTTGTTAAGGTAAAATACTTAACGGAAATTGAGATAAACACTAAAGTTTTTCTAAGTTGGGTGTGAAGTATTTTTATAGTACAAATATAGTTATAAAAATTGAAATTTAAGAAAAATTAAAAAAAACCAAGTGAATACTGTGCAACAAGAATTGAGCTCTTTCAATACCCAAACCAATTTCATCAATGGAATTATAAGAGATTACAACACGCTGTTGAATGCTGAAGAACGCAAGTTTTTTATGGGAGAAAGTTCCTTATTTTTGGTAAACACTCGTGAATCGAAATTGATAGAATCCAAACTGAAAGCTATTGATATTCAAAATCTTTTCTTTAAAACGAAAGCAAAATTGTTCAAAACTGCTGTGATTAATATCAATGAATAATTGCTTTTTGGTGTAAGAGTTTCTATTGTTTCTGTTGTTTAAGAGTTTCTGTTGTTTTATTGTAATGAAATTGGAGCGTTTATAGTTTTTTGCTGATTCGTAATTCGTAATATTTTTTTTATTAGATTTAGTCATCAATTAAAAAACTACTACTTATGACACAAAATTCAAACAAACCAACAACTTCTTTCTGGGTAATTGGAGTTTTAGCACTCCTTTGGAATGCACTAGGTGTAATGGCTTACCTTGGTCAAAAATTAATGACCGATGAAATGAAAGCTATGATTCCAGCAGAGCAATTAGAAATTATTGAAAACACACCAGCTTGGGCTACAGCTGCATTTGCAACTGCAGTTTGGTTCGGATTCATTGCATGTATTGTATTATTAATGCGTAAAAAACTCGCTAAAGTATTGTTTATGATTT
The DNA here is from genome assembly GCA_002340765.1 of Flavobacteriaceae bacterium UBA2540. Taxonomy (GTDB): domain Bacteria; phylum Bacteroidota; class Bacteroidia; order Flavobacteriales; family Flavobacteriaceae; genus Polaribacter. The sequence continues at coordinate 7,667 of DDMS01000032.1, forward strand.
CTTTAATAGGCGTTTTAGTTCAATTAGTGTATAATTTCTTTATGACAAACGCGATTGAAGTATATGGAACTGATAGTTTAATTCAGGCTTTGGTAACTGTAAGTGTTGGGTTGTTCATGATTTGGCATGCTAAAAAATACACTGAAGACGGAATTTTGTCTTAAACTAAAAACATTAAAAAGCTGCAAATTGTAGCTTTTTTTATTCAAACAAGGCAGCAATAAACTCAGCCACACAAGCGGGTTTTTCTTAACCTTTGATTTCAATGGTGCATGAAAAAGTTACTTTAATTCCATTAAATCCTAAATCTTCAATTTCTTTGATAGTAGCATGCATTCTCAGCTCACTATTTACTGGAACTGGCGTTGGAAAACGAACTTTGTTCAAGCCATAATTCAAACCCATTTTTACACTTTTGATGGCGAATTGTTCTTCCAATAGTTTCGAAATCATAGAAACTGACATAAATCCTTGAGCCACAGTACTTTTGAAAGGGCTTTCTATTTTTGCTCTTTCTTAATCTACATGAATCCATTGTTTGTCAAGTGTGGCATTCGCAAAATCATTAATCATTTGTTGAGTCACTTGATATCAATTTCCTGATGGTAATTCTTTTTCAAGTGCTAATTTAAAGTCTGTAAAGTTTTCAAAAATAAGTAGCTTCATAAAATTACTTTTTCGTAAATAAATCATCTTTTATTTTCGGCAATTGCAAATGAAATTTCACTGCAACCAATCGAATTGAGAATATTATTGAGGCTGCAAAAACAAAACTTACATTTTGATTTACTTCAAAATAATCCAACGATAAATATAAAACACCTCCAACCAAACAGGCAGAGGCATATATTTCTTTTTCAAAAATCAATGGTACTTTGTTGGTTAAAATATCTCTTAAAACGCCTCCAAAAACAGCTGAAATCATTCCCATAATCAATGCAATTATTGGATGTAAATTATATGCCAATCCTTTTTGCAAACCTAGTAAGGTAAACACTCCCAAGCCAATAGTGTCAAACAAAAATAAGGTTTTACTGAGTGGCAAAATCTTACTTTTGAACAAAATTGTGGTGATCACTGCTGCTAAAATGGTCCATACATAATTCAAATCGCCAATCCAATTAATAGGATGAGCGTTGATCAAAACATCACGCAACATGCCTCCTCCAACTGCTGTCACAAAAGCAATAATGAGCACGCCAAACAAATCGAAATTCTTTTCAGAAGCAACCAAAGCACCACTTATGGCAAAGGCAAAAGTTCCTAAAATATCGAGTGTATAAATCAACTCCATGTTACACAGTTACTTCTGTAAATTTGATAGAAAGTTCTTTTTGCAATTGATGAATTCGTTCCATTTCCGAAGGCAAGATAAACGCAATAGAAGTACCAGATTTTCCTGCTCTAGCCGTTCTTCCACTTCTGTGCGTATAATAATCGTTGGTTTCTGGCAATTGATGGTGAATTACAAATTCCAATCCTTTTACATCAATTCCACGTGCTGAAACATCCGTTGAAATCAAATATTGCAAACTTTCATTTTTGAAAGCACGCATCACTTTATCTCGTTCTTTTTGTTGCATATCACCTTCTAATGCACCAGCCGAAAATCCATTTTCAATCAATTGAGTTGCCAAATTTTGAGCACCTGCTTTGGTTCTGCAAAAAATAATTCCTCTTTGCGAAGTTCTTTTTTCTAAAAAAGCAATGATGTCATCCGTTTTCTCTTTGATGGTTGTTTTCGCATATTGATGTCTGATGTTCGCATTTACTAAAGAATCACTATTAATTTCAACACTTGGCGCATTCGCATCCATATAGGTTTTGATGATTTTCTTGATTTCTTCGGGCATAGTTGCTGAAAAAAGCCACGTTTTTCTATCTACTTTAGTCGTGAATTTCAAGATTCTATTCAAATCTTGTTTAAAACCCATGCTCAACATTTCGTCAGCTTCATCCAAAACAATAGTTTTTACATGACTGATATCAATGCTTCCACGCTCAATAAAATCAATCAATCTACCTGGAGTTGCAACTACAACGTGCGTAGTTCTTGACAGATTGTACAATTGTTTGTCAATTTTTTCTCCACCAAAAACGGCTTCTAAGAAAATAGGCGTTTCATTGAATTTGGTAAACTTAAATAGTTGTTTTTTAATTTGTTGTACCAATTCTCTTGTTGGCGACAAAATCAATGCCTGAATATGTGGAAACGAAGCATCTATTTGATGCAGTATTGGCAAACCAAATGCCACTGTTTTTCCAGTGCCTGTTTGAGCTAAGCCAATAAAATCGGTTTTTGAATTCAGTAAAATAGGCAACGCTTTTTGTTGAATTTCTGTGGGTTGCGAAATTCCGAGTTCTTTAATAGCTTGAATATACTTTTTATGAACTCCAAGTGCTGAAAATGTGGTCATTGTTTACAAATTTTGTGCAAAGATAGTTTTATAAGTATTAATTTGTGATTGATGAGCATCAATTTTAAAGAATATACTTTTTAGGTTTGAAATAAGTGGCCTCAAATTCATAGATAGGATTGTATTTGAAAAACTCGTCAATTCGTGGCAATCTGTCTCAAGAACATTAAATTTAAATTTATTGAATTAATATCAATAGAATTTCGGAAATACCTCACAGGTTTTTAAAACCTGTGAGGTATGGTAAATATAAATTTTTTGATGTAAGTCAACTTTTAAAATTTCTTCAATTAGTGGCTTATCGCCTCAAGAAAATTGATTTTAAAATCAATCAATAATTTGCAATACTTTCAACACATTTTCTCTAATCCTCACAGGCTTATGTGTTTGAGCATCCAACATGGCCCAAATGGTTTTGGCAGCCACCAACAAAGTATCATCTTTATAAAATTCAATATGCCTCACAGAAGTGACTCCTTTGGTCTCTCCTACCCACGTTTTTGCGATGACTTCATCACCCAAAAATGCCTGATTTTTATACTCAATTTCGTGTTTCATCACAACCCAAATATAGTCAGGAAAAGGGTTTTGTGTGGTTAAAAAAACCCAATGTTTTGTTGCGACTACTTCCATCCATTGGACATAAACAGCATTGTTTACGTGGTCAAGAGTGTCAATTGCATCAGCTGTAACTTGAAAATTAAGAGAGAAAACGTTCTTCATGAAATGAGTTTTTACAAACTTAGAAAAAATACTATTCTCATAACAATTATTGATGCAAAACTTTAAAAAAATTACTGATTAATCCCCATCTTTGCAAGACTTTTATGGAAGGATTAGCAAACAATTTAGGATCAGAGAAAATCAGTAAACTGCTTATCAAACAAGCAGTTCCTGCAACAATTGGTATTCTTGTAATGTCGCTCAACATGATTGTTGACACGATTTTTGTAGGACAATGGATTGGTGTTTTGGCAATTGCTGCAATTACAGTGGTGTTGCCGATTGCATTTCTAATTTCCTCTATTGGAATGGGTATTGGAATTGGTGGAAGCTCTATTATTTCAAGGGCTTTAGGTGAGGAAAAATCAGAAAAAGCTTTTCTAACTTTCGGAAATCAAATCAGCTTAACTTTACTATTATCTATCATTTTTGTGATTGTAGGAATTTTTTTTAGTGTTCCCATCCTGAATCTTTTTGGGGCAAAAGGCGATATTCTTCCCATTGCAGCCACCTATTTTAATGTCATTATTTACGGGGTTCCTTTTTTGGCATTCGCAATGATGGGAAATCCTGTGATTAGAGCTGAAGGAAAACCAAAATTTGCTATGGTTGCCATGATTATTCCTGCCATCGTGAATGTGGTGTTGGATATTATTTTCATCAAATATTTCAATTGGGGAATGTGGGGTGCTGCATTGGCCACAACCATTTCTTATGCGAGTTGTGGGATGTTTATTTTCTATTTCTTTTTATCAAAAAGAAGCGAACTGAAAATAATTCCGAAAAACTTTTTGTTGAATGTCATAATTGTCAAAGAAATCATTGCTTTAGGTGGCGTTACCATTGTAAGACAAGGTGCCATCAGTGTGTTAATGATTGTGTTGAACTACTCATTATTTGTTTATGGGGGCGAAATTGCGATTTCAATTTACGGCATTATCAATCGAGTAATGATGTTTGCATTGTCACCCGTTTTGGGAGTTTCTCAAGGTTTTTTGCCAGTGGCAGGTTTCAACATTGGTGCGCAAAAAAATGACAGAGTAAAAGAAACCATAAAAACAGCGATTGCTTTTGGAACGATTTTAGGAACCATTATTTTCGTTGGAATTTTGGTTTTCAAAGAAGAAATCATTCGGATTTTTACTACAGATGCAACATTGATACAAGAAACACCAAATGCGTTGTTGATTGTTTTTTTAGTAACACCAATTGTCACAATGCAATTAATCGGCTCTGCCTATTTTCAAGCAGCAGGAAAAGCTTTTCCAGCATTGTTATTGACCTTATTAAAACAAGGAATTTTTCTGATTCCCCTCGCCTATTTTCTGCCAAAATACTTTGGAATTAATGGTGTTTGGTGGTCTTTTCCAATTTCGGATTTATTGTCAACCATCATTACCATCATTATTATGAAAAGAGAAGTTGCGAAAAATCTAAAAACTACAACATAGATTCGCCATTTAAATTGGTAGTCAATATATCACTAAACAAATTAAAAAATGGACGCAATGCTTGAAAACTTTTGTCAACTTCATGCAAAAAGTTTGGCGAAAGCACTTCTTCATCAGTAAAATTTCTCTGCGCAATAAAACCTTTTTTTCTTAACAAATCTGATGCAGGATGGTCTTTGTTAAAACCTCTTGGAGACGTTTTTAATTCTTCAAAACTCTCAAGCTTTCCGCCAAAGTTACTTTGGTATTTTTCTTCTGTTAAGATGGCTCTGATTTCGGTGGCATCTTGCGCAATCTCCTGTCGAATTCTAAATAAGTCTTCTTTACTAGGTTCCCAAAAACCCCCAGCCAATAAAGATTCTCCAGGTTTTATTCTTATAAAATAGCCGCCTCTTAATTCTTTTCCCAACCTAGAAAATGAGTTTGCAAATTGCGCTTTATAAGGTGTTTTATCATTCGAAAAACGCACATCTCTGTAGATTCTCATCATTTTTGAGGCCTCAATTTCGTCGTGTTCTTGCAAAATTCCATAAATTTCAGCAAAGAATAATTTTGCGTTTTGTTGGGCTTCTAAAAACCTATTTTTTTGTTCAACAAACCATTCTCTTTGGTTGTTTTGTTTTAAATCTTTTAAAAATTGAAGCGTTGCAATGTTGATGTTCATTGATATGAATTTGTAGGGTCAATTTACAAAATACATTTCTAATTTTAACTTTGTCTTTTATAAAAAATGAGGTTATTAAATTATTTAGTTTGTTTTTTAAAAAAATCTCGATTTCCTTAGGAATTTTGCATTCAACTTATTTAAATTAATATCAAATTTAATCCGTTGGGGGTATTAAATGATTTGATTTTTGATATGGTGGATTCAAATTAATTGACAATTAAAAAAAGAAATTGATCAGTTTTTTATCTATTATAAAACAAGAGATTCAAATCAAGTTTAAATATGATAAATCCGATAAAATATAGAACTCATTATTATCAAAACTAATTATAAAATTTGTCTAAACTTTTGGATTCAGTCTGAATTGATTTTTTTTGTTTTTCAAAAAGTAAAGAAAGGTAACGATGTTGAAAAAGTTAATCTTCTTCTATAACTTCTTCATCTTCCGTGTTTACATCAAAATTTTCGTTGTCGTCAAATGATTCTTCATCATCTGCATAATCTTCCATGGTTTGTTCTAATTTAGAACTAATTTTTACCAAATAAATCTTGTCTTCAGTTCTCACTTCAACAGCTTTAATGGTTTCGCCTTTGGCATTTTTAAACGAAATGATATCACCATAATCATATCCGTCAGGATATTTTTCAATTAACATGTTCAGAATATCTTTCGTCAGTTTAGCGTAATCTACAATTACTCTTTTCATACGTTCGTTTTTACAAATACGAATTTAAAATCTTTTTCTTTAAAACAATGATCTAAAGTAAAAAAAACATTTTTTTTACATCTCTAATAAATACGCAAAAATCAATGGCGCAACAATGGTTGCATCACTTTCAATAATGAATTTTGGGGTATGAATATCTAATTTTCCCCAAGTGATTTTTTCGTTAGGAACCGCTCCTGAATAAGAACCATAACTGGTTGTTGAATCAGAAATTTGACAAAAATAACTCCAAAAAGGTGTATCAGTCCTTTCCAAATCTTGGTTTAACATTGGTACTACACAAATTGGAAAATCGCCTGCAATGCCTCCTCCTATTTGGAAAAATCCAATGCCATTTACTGAATTTTTAGTATACCAATCAGCCAAGAATGTCATGTATTCAATGCCTGATTTCATAGTGCTTGCTTTAATTTCGCCTTTCAAAACATAAGAAGCAAAAATATTTCCCATTGTTGAGTCTTCCCATCCTGGAACAACCATTGGTAAGTTTTTTTCTGCTGCGGTAAACATCCAAGAATTTTTTATGTCAATTTCGTAATATTCTTCCAAAACTCCAGAAAGCAAAAGCTTATACATGAATTCATGAGGAAAATAACGTTCTCCTTTTGATTCTGCATCTTTCCATATTTTTAAAATATGTTTTTGCAAACGTCTAAAAGCTTCTTCCTCAGGAATACAAGTATCTGTCACTCTGTTCAATCCTTTTTCTAGTAAATCCCATTCGTCTTGTGGCGTTAAATCACGATAATTCGGCACGCGCTTATAATGAGAATGTGCTACTAAATTCATCACATCTTCTTCTAAATTTGCGCCTGTACAAGAAATAATTTGCACTTTGTCTTGACGAATGATTTCTGCAAATATTTTTCCTAATTCGGCTGTGCTCATCGCTCCTGCTATTGAAACCAGCATTTTAGACCCATTATTTAACTGCTTTTCATATCCTTTTGCAGCGTCAACTAAAGCTGCTGCATTGAAATGTAAAAAGTAATTTTCAATAAAATTAGTAATTGGTTTGTTCATTTTTATCTATGTTAAAATGAAAACATCTTCTTTAAAAAATAGTTTTCATTTCTAAATTTCTGTTATTTATTAAAAATCGTCTTCATCATTTTTAAACTTAGACAATTTACTAAATGGATTGTTATTTGGGCTTGAATCATCTGTATCATAAGTATCATTTTTTGATGAAAACTTATAACTCAACATTTTATAATACAATTTTGCAGCCAAAGAGTCAGATGTTTTTTGATTTGGAATTGGGCAAAATTCAGCCATGTCAAAACCAACCACATTTTTCTTAGTAAAGACTCTTTTCAAGAATTCTAATGTTTCATAATAGAACAATCCTCCAGAAACTGGATTACCAGTTGCAGAAAAAATGGAAGCATCAAATGCTGAAAAATCAAATGTGATGAAAACATTGCTTGTCAATTGATCAATCACATCATCCATCCAAAATTCATTCACAGCCATATCATGAGCAAAAAATACTTTGTCTGCATTCATAGTTCTTTTTTCAGAAATATCCATACTTCTGATACCTACTTGAACCAAATTTGTGGTTTGATTTGCTTCATATAGAGCACATTTATGGTGAAAAGAAGAGCCTTCAAATTCTTTGCATAAGTTTGCATGCGCATCAAAATGCAATACTGTCAAGCTCTGAAAACAGTCATTAAAAGCTTTGATTGTTCCTATAGAAACTGAATGTTCGCCACCAAAAACTGTTACAAATTTATTTTTGTTGATGAATTTTTTAACGTTTTGATGCACTGCATTCACCATAGCTTGTGGTGAAGAATTTTCACTAATTGGGTCTGCTAAAAAAACTCCTTCTTTATACACTTCAGAATCTGTTTCAATATCATACAAATCCATATTTTCTGATGCTTCCAAAAAAGCTTGTGGACCTTTGTTAGCACCTTTTTGCCATCTGTATGCTCCTTCAAAAGGAACAGGAATTAACACAATTTTTGAATTGCCTAATGTTGCATTGTTTTCTGGAATTCCCGCATACGTTTTCATATTAATCTTTGATCTGGTTTGATTTTTTAAATTATTTACAATTAATATCCTAAAATAGATAATAATTCACTGCTTTTTTGTTCTTCTTTAAACACTTTTGTGGTGATTTTTCCTTCTTTATCTTTATCAATCAAAATAATTTTTGGATGTGGAATCAAACAGTGTTGCAATCCTCCAAAACCACCAATTGATTCTTGATAAGCGCCTGTATTGAAAAAACCAATGTATAAAGGTCTGTCTTTTTCATAAATTGGCAAATAAATAGCATTGATGTGTTGTTCTGAGTTGTAATAATCATCACTATCACAAGTTAATCCACCCAATAAAACACGTTCATATTTAAAATTCCATTTGTTTATTGGCAACATAATAAAACGTTTATTAATTGCCCAAGAATCAGGTAAAGTTGTGATAAATGATGAATTAATCATATTCCAACGTTCACGATCATTTTGTTTTTTTTGGTGCAATACTTCATAAATCGCCCCACTTGCTTCACCAACCGTAAAGCTTCCAAATTCTGTAAAAATATTTGGAACATCAACTTCTGCATCTTTACAAGATTCATTGATTTGGTAAATAATTTCATCAATAATGTATTGATAATCAAATTCGAATGCTAATGAATTTTTAATCGGAAATCCACCTCCAATATTCAAACTATCCAATGTTGGACACACTTTTTTCAAACTGATATAAACAGAAATACACTTCACCAATTCATTCCAATAATAGGCATTGTCTTTAATCCCTGTATTGATGAAAAAATGCAACATTTTCAACTCAACATTCTTATCCTCAGCAATTTCACGTTCATAAAAAGAAACAATATTTTTATAGCCAATTCCCAATCTAGAGGTATAAAATTCAAATTTTGGTTCTTCTTCTGATGCAATTCTAATTCCGACTTTGAACTTTTTATTTATATGTTCTTGCAGCATATACAATTCCTCATAATTATCGATAATCGGAATGCAATTCGTATGACCTAAATTGATCAAATCTGCAATATTTTCGATGTATTTATCTCTTTTAAAACCATTGCAAATCACAAAATTCTTGTTGGTAAGTTTGCCTTCTTTCTTAAGGTTTTTTACAATATCAATGTCAAATGCTGATGACGTTTCAATATGAATGTCATTTTTCAATGCTTCATCCAAAACGTACTTAAAGTGTGAACTTTTAGTACAATAGCTATAAAAATATTTCCCTTTATATTTATGTTTTTTTATACTTTCCTTAAACCAATCTTTTGCTCTATTGATATTGTCTGAAATTTTTGGCAAATAGGTAAATTTCAATGGCGAACCATATTGTTCAATTAATTCCATTAAATTGATCTCATGCCAAAATAATTTGTTGTTTTCTGTTTTGAACTCCTCTTTAGGAAATTCGAATGTTTGGTCTATTAAATCTTTATATTTTGTGTTCACTTTTTATCTTTATAAGGTATAATAAATAATTTATACTAAAATGTTTTGAATTTTAGTTTGAATAATTTGATATGTTAAAGTGATTATAATTACTGAATAATTTGCAGGTAAACAAAATGCAATTTAAAATATCGTTGCAATTCTTCAGGAAAAGAAGATGGAATAAGCTCGATTTTATGATCGCATATCCAAAATTTAGTATAATAATGATTCTTCAAAAATAAATATTGTACGAAACAAGAAAAACAACACATTTTACTTAAATAAGCATGACAAAAATAACTGTTTTTCTCATACGAAAACAAAAAAGCAAGAAAAAGTGATTTTTTTTCAAACGTATTATTAATTAAGCTGAGTAAATCAATCTTCCGGAGAAAATCCGAATAGATCCTCAAAAATCTCATCAAAATTTGAGCGCAAATGAGTATTTAGTTTTTTTCGATAATCGTCTTTCAGCCAAGTTACAAAATTGTGAGTACTTTTCGAAATACATTTTGCATATCTATTAATACGATCATCAATTTCTTCACCTAATTTTTTTGCTAAAATCAAAGCATCAAAAACATCTTCGCTATTTTCTACACATATTTTTGCATGATGCTCTATCGATTTTTCGAGCACTCTTTTTGATGATTCTCCTGCTCTAATCGTTTCTATATAAACTCTTTTCACATCAAAAAATAAGTCTTTCGATTTTGCAAAATCTTTTTTAACATCTGCTGGCAATTCAAATCGAAAAGAGCTTTCTATTTCTTCATCTGACAAAATAGCGTTCAAATAATAATCTGGAGATCTGAACATTTTTTGCCAATCCAAATCTGCACCCCAAGCTCCAAATCTATAGAAATTATTTCCTAAATCAATGACTTCAAAATTAATTTTATTGCCGAAAATTCGAGAACCACGCCCAATCATTTGGTAATATAAAGTCAATGATTTTGTTGCTCTATTGAGTATAATCGCCTCAATACTTGGTTCATCAAATCCCGTTGTTAAAATACTTACAGAAGTGATAATTGCATTGGGCGTTTTGTGAAACCATCTTAAAATGAGTTCGCGTTCTTTTTTGGTATTGGTATTGTCAAGATGTGCAATTGGATACCCTGCTTTTTTAAAGGCTTGAAAAACCTGAATTGACGTGTTGATTCCGTTATTAAAAATCAGTGTTTTTTTATCTTTTACAGTTTCTTCATAAGCTGAAACCAACTTATAAAGCATGTCAGAATTGCTATATAAATCTTCAGATGATTTTACGGTATAATCTCCATTCGCACCTACCTCTAACGACGTCAAACCAACATTATATGAATACATATTTGCTTTCGCCAAATAGCCACTATCAATCAAATGTTGGATAGATTCGCCCACAAACAACTCATGATAATTTTCATACATTGGCAATTTGATATTTGAACTTAATGGAGTTGCTGTAACACCCAAAATAAAACAATCATCAAAAAACTTGAAAATTTTGGTAAATGAGTTGTAATGTGCTTCATCCACAATCACCAAACCAATATTTGAAATGTCAAATTTTTCGTCATTCAAACGATTGTTTAGGGTTTCAACCATCGCAACAAAACAACTATATTTGTCTTGATCGTCTAATTTTGCAGTAGAATTGATGATTTTATTGGCTACGTTAAACTCATTCAGTATTTTTGAAGTCTGTTTGCTCAACTCAATTCTGTGCGTTAAAACCAACACTTTTTTGTTGAATCGTTTCAAATAACGTCTTACAATTTCAGAAAAAATAACCGTTTTTCCACCTCCTGTTGGCAATTGATATAACAAGTGATAATCTTGAGGTGCGTTTTCAAATCTTTTAAAAATCTCTTGAAGTGCATCTTTTTGATATCCGTATAATTCTTTTACTACTTTTCTTTCTGAAATGGTATTCTTTGACAAAGGTCTTAAAATTTAGACAGCAAAAATAAGACTTAAATATGGTTTGTATACAAGTTTATACTATTTAAATCTTGATAAATTTGTTTCAAGAATTTTATTATGTGACGCATTGTAAACACAATTTTCATTTTTAATCACCAATAATTGTGGAGACTCATGAACAACTTCAAACATTTTTGCAATGTCATTTGAAATAATTCTATATTGCAACAAATCTAAATAATAGACTTTTAAGAATTGAAATTCTTCCATAAACAAACTCTCAAATCGCTTGATAACCATATTGCTAATCCCACATCTTGTTGAATGTTTGAAGATCAAAACTGTTTGAGTTTTTGAAATATTTTTCAACTCTTCTAATTGATTTTCAGTAGTTAACAGAATCCATTGTGTCTTTTTTTTAGTATCTTTAGAGAAATCTTTGCTGCCAAATAAATTATTGAATAAGCTCATAAGCTTGGTTTTTTTGCAAAGGTAACAAACTTTTAAGTCAAAAAGTCAGAAAAAAAGTATATTTCAAAGACAAAATGACTGATTTAAATCACCAAATTCAAATGGTATTACAATTGATTCATGACAAGAAAAAGTACTAAAAATGAACTTTAATAACTTTACTACAAAATCACAAGAAATAATTCAACTAGCGCAACAATTGGCGCAAAGTTATAGTCATAATCAAATAGAAAACGAACATATTTTCAAAGCCTTAAAGGAGGTTGATGAAAATGTGTTACCTTTTTTATTGAAGAAATTGAATATAAATACTTCACTCCTAAAGCAGCTTTTAGAAAAGCAATTGCAAAGTTTTACAAAAGTTTCAGGTGCAGAATTGATCTTTTCTAGAGAAACTTCAAAAACGTTGGCTGAAGCAGCCATCACGGCAAAAAGTATGAAAGATGAATTCGTTTCGATTGAACATTTGGTATTGGCAATTTTCAAATCGAAAAGCACTATTTCTCAGGTTTTAAAAGATCAAGGTGTTACCGAAAAAGGACTCATTTCTGCGATTGAAGAACTCAGAAAAGGCGAAAAAGTGACTTCCAAAAGTCAGGAAGAAACTTATAATGTACTCAATAAATACGCTAAAAATCTAAATCAATTAGCCAGAGATGGCAAGTTAGATCCAGTCATTGGAAGAGATGAAGAAATCAGACGTTTACTTCAAATTTTATCAAGAAGAACCAAAAACAATCCCATTTTGGTTGGTGAACCTGGCACAGGAAAAACTGCTATTGCAGAAGGTTTGGCTCACAGAATCGTTGATGGTGATGTGCCTGAAAATTTGAAAGATAAACTCATTTTTTCTTTGGATATGGGCGCATTAATTGCAGGTGCAAAATACAAAGGAGAATTTGAAGAACGTTTAAAAGCAGTTATCAAAGAGGTAACGACTTCCGAAGGCGATATTGTTTTATTTATTGACGAAATTCACACATTAGTGGGTGCTGGAGGTGGTCAAGGTGCCATGGATGCTGCAAATATTTTAAAACCAGCATTGGCTCGTGGCGAATTGCGCGCAATTGGTGCCACAACTTCAGATGAATATCAAAAATATTTCGAAAAAGATAAAGCATTAGAACGCCGTTTTCAAAAAGTATTGGTGAATGAGCCAGATACTGAAAGTGCGATTTCTATCCTTAGAGGTATCAAAGAAAAATATGAAACGCATCACAAAGTGCGCATAAAAGACGAGGCAATTATTGGCGCAGTTGAATTGTCTCAACGTTATATTACCAATCGTTTTTTACCTGATAAAGCCATTGATTTGATGGACGAAGCTGCATCTAAATTGCGCATGGAAATCAATTCAAAACCCGAAGAATTGGACGTTTTGGATCGTAAAATCATGCAATTAGAAATCGAAATTGAAGCTATCAAACGTGAAAAAGACGAATCAAAGTTAAAATCATTACGTGCTGATTTGACAAATCTGAAAGAAGAACGGAATGAAATCAATGCGAAATGGAAATCTGAAAAAGAGGTGGTTGACAATATTCAGAATGTCAAATCTGAAATTGAAAGCTTAAAAATCGAAGCTGAAAAAGCAGAACGTGAGGGAGATTATGGAAAAGTAGCTGAAATTAGATATGGAAAAATAAAAGTGGCACAAGAGCAATTGGAAGTTTTTCAAAAAATATTGTCTGAAAATAAATCAGGAAACTCGCTCATCAAAGAAGAAGTTATTTATGGGGACATTGCTGAAGTAGTGGCGAAATGGACTGGAATTCCTGTGACCAAAATGATTCAATCTGAGCGTGATAAATTGCTAAAATTAGAACAACATTTATACAAAAGAATGGTTGGTCAAGAAGAAGCGATTATTGCAGTTTCAGATGCTGTGAGACGTTCAAGAGCTGGATTGCAGGATCCTAGCAAACCAATTGGAAGTTTCTTGTTTTTAGGAACCACAGGTGTTGGAAAAACAGAATTGGCAAAAGCCTTAGCTGAATATTTGTTTGATGACGAAAATGCCATGACCCGAATTGATATGAGCGAATACCAAGAACGACATGCTGTTAGTAGATTGATTGGTGCACCACCAGGATATATTGGCTATGATGAAGGTGGACAATTAACAGAAGCTGTCAGAAGAAGACCTTATTCTGTAGTGCTTTTAGACGAAATTGAAAAAGCGCATCCTGATACGTTCAATATTTTATTGCAAGTGTTGGACGAAGGAAGATTAACAGATAATAAAGGACGTGTTGCTGATTTTAAAAACACGATTATCATCATGACATCCAATATGGGAAGTCATATTATCATGGAGAAATTTAGCAATCCCAATGCAGATTTAGAATCAATAACTGAATCGGCAAAAATTGAAGTGTTGGCATTATTAAAACAATCAGTCATACCTGAATTTTTGAACAGAATTGATGATGTAATCGTGTTTACGCCACTCAATCAAAAAGATATTTTTGAGATTGTGAAATTGCAATTGAATAATTTGAAAAAAATGATTGGCGAAAAAGACATCACTTTGGATGCTACTGATGAGGCAATTAAATACTTAGCTAACAAAGGTTTTCAGCCCGATTTTGGAGCAAGACCTGTAAAAAGAGTGATTCAGAAAGAGGTATTAAACCAACTTTCAAGAGAGATTTTGGCAGGAAAAATAACCACTGATAGCATTGTTTTATTGGATGCTTTTGATGACAAATTGGTCATTAGAAATCAGACTGATTTGTTTGAAAATTAAGAAGTTTTTTTTAGTTATTACGCAAAGTTGCAAAAATAAAGCACAAAAAGCACAAAGAAAATCAAATCAAACCTTTGTGAAACTTTTTGTTTTTTTTATATTTTTTTCAACAGCTCTCAAAATCAACTAAAAGCAATTGGCAGTTTTTATTTTAAATATTTTGTAAATTCGTTCATCAAAAAATAAACTCAATGAGAAAATTCCTTTTTTTAGCAATTGTTTTTTTTGTTTTTATAAATTGTAAACAACCTCAAACCACCACCTATTATTTGATTCGACATGCAGAAAAAGACCGAACAAACTCAACAAATCAAGACCCAAATTTGAATGAAGATGGATTAAAACGTGCTGAAAAATGGGCAACATATTTCAAAGACATTTCATTAGATGCTGTATACTCCACCAATTATAAACGAACACAACAAACCGCAAAACCAACAGCAAATACTAAAAAAGTAGAGATCCTCTCTTACAATCCCAGAGAATTGTATGCTGCTGATTTTAAAAAAGAATCTTTTGGAAAATCAGTGTTGATTGTGGGTCACAGCAATACAACACCAGCGTTTGTAAATGCTATTTTGGGAGAAAAAAAATATGAGGATATGAATGATGATGACAATGCTACTTTATTTATAGTAACTATTAAAGGAAAAAATAAGTCTTGTAAAGTGCTGAAAGTTGGGTTGTAACCATAATTATTTATTTTATAAATCCTGTAAGGTTTTAAAAATCTTTCAGGAAATAAATAAATCTAATTTCGTCTTTTAGTAATTAACTTAATAAATCTTCACTTGCAAATCTTCCAATACAATTTCTGAAAGTTTCTCCAATTGCTTGTTTTCAAATGCTTTGTCAATATTGATAAGCTCAATTTTTGAATCTATTGGTTTGTAATTATCTACATCCACAAAACGAATTCCGTTTACAACTTGCTGATTTTTTACCACTCTAAAGCGTTTTCCTCCTCCATTTGTATAAAATGAATACGCTAAATAATCCATCATAAAGTCTTCTTTTCCAATCCAATAAATAAAAACATCTTCATGGTCTTTTCCTCCTCCATTTTCTGAAAAAGTAATTTCAATCTTATAGTACTCTTTGCCTTGAATGTTGACAGAAGGTAGACGTTTTTTATGTACAGCTTTGTCATTCAACCCAAAAGGTAATACCGAAAAATAATGTACAGAATTCACAGAATTGGAATAAATAGTTGCCAAAGAATCTGACAATTCAATCGGATTTCCGTCAATAAAACGCTGAAACTCTTTGTTGGTCAATACATCAACGATAGAATCAAAACTTCTTGTCAATGAAAACAAACCTTTATTTCTAGTGGCTATATAGCTTTTGTTTCTAAACATAAAAGAAATAATAGCATTTCCAATTTTATCAGAACCTGAAACACGCATGGTATTTTCAATCACTTCTTGGGCTGTCAATTCCTTTTTTGGAGATTGGCAAGCAAATAGTGTCACTACAAAAAAAAATAAAATAGCTCTCATGAATTGTTTTTTAAGATTTAGTCTTTGAACTGATCGCAAAATTACATTTCTTTGACGAAACTAAAAATGTATCTTTGTATGATTTTATAATTAAAAATCCACCAGTGCATGACTGTTCAGAAGAAGATCAACATACAAAACAAAAAAGCCCGTTTCGAATTTGAAATTTTGGACCTTTATGTTGCTGGAATTCAGTTAACTGGAACCGAAATAAAATCTATCAGAGAAAGCAAAGCTAGAATTACAGAGAGTTTTTGTGAATTTAATGACGCTGGCGAATTGTTTATCATCAATATGTATATTGAAGAATATGCTTTTGGGCATCATTTTAACCATAATCCAAAAAGCGAACGCAGATTACTGTTGAACAAACGTGAATTGCGCAGTCTCAAAAAAGATGTTGAGGCCAAAGGAAATGCCATTGTTCCGTTAAAATTATTCTTGAACGAGCGTGGTTTTGCCAAACTAGAAATTGCTTTAGGAAAAGGAAAAAAAACGCACGATAAACGTGATGTTATCAAAGATAGAGACAACAAAATAGATTTAGCAAGGGTCAAAAAGAGTTTTAATGCTTAGTGAAAAACTATCTCGTTACAATATCATTTTAGGGTCTGCTTCGCCAAGAAGACAGCTATTTTTTAATGAATTACACATTGATTTTACAATTCAAGTAAAAGAAGTTGACGAAGTGTATCCTGCTGAACTTCAAGGAAGTGAAATTACTGATTATCTGGCTGATTTAAAATCAAAAGCATTTACCAATCTCAAAGAAAACGATTTGGTCATCACTTCTGATACCATTGTTTGGCTGGAAAATAAAGCGCTCGAAAAACCAAATAACGAAGCAGAAGCATTTACTATGCTCAAAAAAATATCAGGCAAAAAACACGAAGTCATTACTTCAATAAGTTTAAAATCGGTGCATTTTCAGAAAATTATAAACGACACTACCCAAGTGTTTTTCAAAGAACTTTCGGAGGAAGAAATCAATTATTACATTAAAAATTACCAACCTTTTGACAAAGCAGGTGGCTATGGAATTCAGGAATGGATTGGTTTTATAGCGATCGAAAAGATTGAAGGCAGCTATTTCAATGTGATGGGCTTGCCTGTTCATAAACTGTATAAAGAATTGCAAAATTTATAGAAAATCACATCAAAGAAAAGTTTATTTTTACACTATATAATCACAACACGCTCAATGAAAAAATACACATATACAGAAATGAAAGATACACGTTCTGGTTTTGGAGATGGTTTAACAGAACTAGGTAGAACAAATCCTAAAGTGGTTGCTTTATGTGCCGATTTAATTGGATCTCTTAAAATGGATGATTTTATCAAAGAAAATCCAGAAAGATTTTTTCAAGTAGGCATTGCAGAAGCCAATATGATTGGAATCGCTGCTGGTTTAACGATTGGAGGGAAAATTCCGTTTACAGGAACTTTCGCCAACTTTTCAACAGGAAGGGTTTATGACCAAATCAGACAATGCGTGGCTTATTCTGGAAAAAATGTAAAAATTTGTGCATCACATGCAGGCGTTACCTTGGGTGAAGATGGGGCAACACACCAAATCTTAGAAGATATTGGTTTGATGAAAATGCTGCCTGGAATGACAGTGATCAATCCTTGTGATTATAACCAAACCAAAGCTGCAACCATTGCAATTGCTGCACATGAAGGTCCTGTGTATTTGCGTTTTGGTCGTCCAAAAGTGCCTGTTTTTATGCCAAAAAACGAACCTTTTGTGATTGGAAAAGGGATTTTATTAACAGAAGGAACAGATGTTACGATTGTAGCGACTGGTCATTTGGTTTGGGAATCGTTGCAAGCTGCAGAAAGATTAGAAGCGGAAGGCATCAGTGCTGAAGTGATCAATATTCATACTATCAAACCTTTAGACGAAGAAATTATTTTGAAATCAGTGGCAAAAACAGGTTGTATTGTGACTGCTGAAGAACACAATATTTTGGGTGGTTTGGGCGAAAGTGTGGCAAGAACTTTGTCTTTAAACACGCCTACTCCTCAAGAGTTTGTGGGTACCAATGATACGTTTGGCGAATCAGGAACTCCTGAACAGTTGATGGAAAAATATGGTTTAGACGCAACTGCAGTTGTGAAAGCTGTGAAAAAAGTACTATCTAGAAAATAAAAAACGTTTTCTATTTAACATTAAAACAAAACATCCATGGTAAATAAAATTATTTTAATCATATTTTTGACAGTTGGATTTGCTCAACTTTCTAATGCACAAATCCATTATGGTATCAAAGGTGGAGTGAACTACAACAATAATGGTGATGCTACTTTTAGTTCGGCAGGAAATGATTTAATCAATGGTGCAAAATCAAAATCTGGTTTTCATGCAGGTGTTTGGTTTCGTGGGAAAATTCCTATAATTGGTTTGTATTTGAGACCTGAAATTATATATACGAAAGTAAAAAGCGAGTATGTGTATAACAATGTGTCAACTGCTTATGATTTCAGAAAAATTGATATGCCGGTTTTATTAGGTAAAAAAATATTTGGAGTTGGGAACGTATTTATTGGCCCTTCTTTTCAATATATTCTTGATGACAACTTTAGTTTCTCGGGATTAACGACAAATGAATTTGATAAGTTTTCAGTTGGCATGCAAATGGGTTTTGGTGTTGAATTAGGTAAAATAGGACTAGATGTTCGTTGGGAAAGAGGACTTAGCAGCACAGAAGCGAATTTTGTTGATAACAATACCAACATCAATATTGACAATAGAACCAATCAAATTATTTTTGGATTGTCGTTAAGAATTTAATCAATTATAATTTATAAAAGAGTAAATTGAAAGGTTTCCTCTTTTTCGTTTGTTTTTTAAATCTATTGTTATTCTAACAAAAAAAAATAATACAGCACCTTTCGAAAGTCAATCAATTTCGCAAATTTGTTAAGTATTTTTCGCATCGTTTCTGTTTTGTTTGGCGCCATAAATTCACTTTTGATATATCACCCAAATATTTAATATCAAGTCCTAAATAATCGATAAATTCCGCTACCGAGTTTTTTCTTTTTCACCTGTTAGACCGTTTAAAACATTTTTTAATAGCAAGTTTCTTAAGCTAACTTCCTACGTTAAACAAAAGATTTTTCAGTAAGTTTCGTAACTTTTTTATAGGTGGTTATATTTTAGGAAATGGTAGAAGTTTAATATTATTTTATTTATATTGAAAAGAATTAATACCCTAATGCACCACAATCAGGATTTGAAGAATCTGAATAACCAATATAGACTTTCAATATAGGATCGAAAGTGATACTAACAGAGAACCTAAATTACCCAGTGCTCTTAGATGATAAACAATCGTTTTAAGCGAAAGTTTGGTGTCCGTAGACAGTAGGTTTTTTCATAGACAATGACATCAGGAATTAAAAAAGTATCTCTTAATGTCAACTTGTGCTGATTTTTGTTAGTCTTTACCACCGATAATGAATCAATAAATATGAAGTGCATCAGTTTTCATTTCTCAAATATAATAAAACCGTCAAAAAACCTAACAACCCGCCGGTAACAAAAAGTAGTAGATGTTTTTAAGAATGAACTACAGTTTAAAGTTTAATGAATTTATAAATTAAAATAAAGTATATGATCGTTTCGCTTTATTTACGCCGATAAAAATAAAGAATGGGTATAACGTTAGCGTTCGACATTTCGCTCACGGTTATATAACCAGATCCATCTTTTAACCAGGCAATTGCTTCGCCCTGAGGCTCTAAAAAATAAGGAAGGTACTCAGCCTGTCGACCCAAAGCATCAGAGATTGTTTCGGTACTGTTCCGCTTCCAATAATATATTGAATTAAGCGTTTTTAAGAGAATTTCTGTCCCATCGGCTGAAATATCACCGGCAGTAACTCGTGTATAAGGGAGCGTTTGCACAACTGGAACAACAAGGGTGTCAGTCAATGTTTGCGGGTACTCCAATAAATAAACTTGAACTCGTTCCTCACGTTTGCTTACTATGTAAATGTCCTTCGTTTGCGAATCAATCATCAAAGTTTCGGCATTACGGTTCCCATCTATATAGCGAAATGTAATTGTTTCTACCTTTTCTGAAAGGACGTTTTGACCCTTATTTAGATTCACGAGTACAGGCTCCTTCAAACGGTAAATATTCTTATAAGTATGCTGAGCACTATTATCACCAATCTCTCCCACATAAATATAAGATTCCCCCTGCTCAACACCCTGTCCTGTCGCAATATCCTCCCAATCTCGGTGTGTTATCCCCTGAAGCATTAAAGTAACAACAGTCTCGCCCTGTCTATTTATCAAAAAAATCCTTGCTTCATCCCCACTGTCATTGTGCACCCAAAAATGACCAGGGTAACGTAAACTTTCAGCAATCCCCGAAGCCTCATCAATCCTTCTGTCTTTCAGTTGGGCCAATACTTCTTCATCGTAAAATAATCGATGTTGATTCCGGTTTTCGGGCGTGGGTTCAGTCTTATTGCAAGAAACTAAAACCATCATTAAAAGTAAATTTATTGCAAACATTCTCATCTCTTCCATTTATGTATTTCTTGATTGGCCGATTCTTCAGTTTCCCAGCCAATTACTTCTGTCTTGTTTGTG
Source organism: Flavobacteriaceae bacterium UBA2540 (assembly GCA_002340765.1). GTDB lineage: Bacteria > Bacteroidota > Bacteroidia > Flavobacteriales > Flavobacteriaceae > Polaribacter. Next base: position 28,337 of record DDMS01000032.1, read on the forward strand.
CCTTTATAATGAGCAAACCAAAGCTCCAGGATAGATATAATTGCTGGATAATTTTGTTGCAGACAGGCAAAAGACATACAATTTATAAGCTGTAATTTGGGTTCTTTTGGTACAGCTATTATTTTGTAATCCAATTTTTTATTATCTTTCAATTTAAGCAATGCAATAGGGATAGTTTCAAGAATTTGCCCTTTCGGTAATGCTTCCGCTAGTAACAGGACATCTAAAGCATCTCCATCTCCTCCCAAATCCAACCGCATTTCTGTAGATGGTATAAACCCATAGTTGCCTGGGTAAGGAAGAAACTGCACCCTGCGCGAGGTACCATCTTGAAGCCTTTCAACGGAAAATTCATTTTTACTTTGATCATATTCAGTTTTTAAACAGGTCCCTGCCGGTATTTCAATAACCACATTTACAGATGAATCGGGTGTAAATGAAGCTATATCGTATAGAGAGTTCGTTTTACTTGCAACCTGTCCCGAATGGTTGAAGGAATTAAGCATAACTATCAAAAATAAGATGTTTAAATTTTTCATTGTAAATGTATTTTGATATCTAAAGCAAAGTAAACTTTAAATTTTAGAACTTTGTTAATAACACGTTATTTTTAGATTAACCATAACCTTTCTGTGTCTTACTTTATCAAATAGTAAAATTCAAATTTAATTATTTAGTTTAGATTTTAAAATTTCATAGGGTATTTTTCCTCTGAAGGCTCTATGTGGTCTTTTAAAATTATAAAATTGCTCACAATCATTTAGTTTTTGATTTAAATCAACATCATCAATATAATTCGATAGTTGATAAAATTCTTTTTTATCTTTTAAATGCGAATGTTCTACTTTCCCATCTAAAAGTCCTATTTAATGCAATTTATGTTTCGGGAATCGTTTATTTTTCCTCTTTCAGAAGCACTTCTTCTTGTGGATTAGCTTATGCAACAATCAACCAAACTACAATTCAACAAGTAAAATTGAGTTAAATTCATTTTTTCTTAATTTTAAATTCGATGAGTCCGTTTTTGGCGGATTTTTTAAGCAATAACTTTACATTAAAAACACTTTTTTATAAAGTTAAAATCTTAATTTATTCATATGAAGTTTACAATTTTAAAACATTTGTCCGATACATTTGATTTAAATAAATAAGTATATGTTGTTTATTTAAAAAAATCAAATTTATTGTCCTTTTACACGAATTCAAGTGAATTGTTTTCGCCACTTTTCAAAGACCTTATTTAATTATAAAAAACTTATGACAAAAATAAAAAAACGGCAATTAGATTATGTTGTGATTTCTGATTTACATTTAGGAACTTATGGTTGCAAAGCAAAAGAATTATTTACTTATTTAAAAACCATACAACCAAAAGTGCTGATTTTGAATGGTGACATTATTGATATTTGGCAGTTTAGCAAAAACTATTTTCCAAAATCACACATGAATGTCATCAAACACATCACTAGTTTACTTTCAAAAAGGACTAGAGTATATTACATCACTGGAAATCATGATGAAATGTTGAGAAAGTTCAGAGGTTTTCATATTGGAGGATTGACGATTTTAAATAAATTGATATTGGAGTTAGATCACAAGAAAGCATGGATTTTTCATGGAGACATTTTTGATGTTACTATGAAACACTCAAAATGGTTGGCAAAGTTGGGCGGAATTGGTTATGATGCTCTAATTATTATCAACACTTTTATCAATTCAATCAGCATGTTTTTTGGATATGGAAAATTATCTATTTCAAAAAAAATAAAAAATAGTGTGAAAAGTGCCGTTAAATTCATAAATAATTTTGAAGAAACTGCCTCTGAAATTGCGATTGAAAATGGATACGATTATGTGGTTTGTGGTCATATTCATCAACCTGAAATGAGAGAAATCAGCAATTCAAAAGGAAAAACAATGTATTTGAATTCAGGAGATTGGATTGAAAATTTGACAGCTTTAGAATACCAAAACAAAAAATGGTCATTGTATGAATATGCAAAAGACCCATTGGTTCAAGAAGCATCAGGCATTAAAATAAAAAAAGGAAAGTCTTCAAAATTAAAAAAAGAGGAAAAAAATTTGATTTTTGAAGAATTGTTAAAAGAATTTGAAATTAAAATCAGTAAAAACTCGTTATGAAAATTTTATATGCTATTCAAGGAACAGGAAATGGACATTTAACTCGTGCTAAAGAAATAATTCCGATTTTAAAAGAAAAAGGAGATGTTGATATTTTGATTAGTGGCAGTGAATGCGACATCGTTTTGGAATATCCAATCACATATAAATTATACGGATTAAATTATACCCTTGGAAAGAATGGTGGTATTAATTTTTGGCAAACTTTTAGAAAGGTAAGATTATTTCGCTTTTTAAGAGAAATAAAAAATCTTCCTGTAAAAAATTATGATTTGATAATCAATGATTTTGAACCAGTTTCTGCTTGGGCTGCAAAATTTAAAAATGTAAATTGCATTTCATTAAGTCATCAAAATGCAGTTTTAGATGAAGCATCACCAAAAAAGGGAAAATTCAAAATTGAAAGGTTGATTTTAAAATATTATGCTCCTGCAAAATTAAAATTTGGATTTCACTTTGCTTCCTATAGCTCATCTATTTTTACGCCAATAATTCGTAAAAAAATTAGACATAGTAGTGTCAATAACAAAGGGCATTATACAGTGTATTTACCTTCTTACGACCATAACAAAATTTTAGAAGTTTTGTCAGAAGTACCACTGGTAAAATGGCATATTTTTTCTAAAAAAACCAAACAATTGATTTTCAAGAAGAATGTAATGATATATCCAATCAACGAATTTGATTTCATTAAAAGCATCACAACTTGTGAGGGAGTTTTATGTGGGGCAGGTTTTGAAACACCTTCGGAAGCATTGTTTTTAAATAAAAAATTGATGGTAATTCCGATGAAAAATCAGTATGAACAACAATGCAATGCAGCAGCTTTGGAAAAAATGGGAGTTCCAGTTATTAAAACTTTAGAGAAAAAAAGATTGAAAAAAATCGCCAAATGGATTTATTCGGATGCAACTTATAAAGTAAATTATCCAGACATTACAGAAGATATTTTAGAATCAATTTTATTGCCTTATTTCAACGAAACGCTTTTACCTACCATTCAATAATTGGTTTTTTCATATTTTCTAATACTTTGTTTGTTTTTGAAAAATGTTTATTTCCAAACCAAAAACCTCTATTTGCGCTTAATGGTGAAGGATGACCTGATGTAAAAATACAATGTTTTTTTAGATCAATAAGTTTTGTTTTTTGTTTGGCAAATCCACCCCAAAGTAAAAAAACAACTCCTTTTTTTTCAGTAGAAATTTTTTGAATGACGGCATCTGTAAAAATTTCCCAACCTTTTTTCTGATGACTCCCAGCTTCGTTAGCTCTTACCGTCAAAGTAGCATTGAGTAACAACACTCCTTGTTTCGCCCATTTTTCTAGATTGCCACTTTGTGGATAAGTTACTTGTAAATCTATTGATAACTCTTTGAAAATATTCATCAAAGATGGAGGATGTGCAACACCATCATTGACCGAAAAAGATAATCCATTTGCTTGATTTTGACCATGATAAGGATCTTGACCAATAATAACAACTCTCAAATCATCAAAACCACAATTGTTGAAAGCAGCAAAAATATGAGCTCTTTTTGGATAACAAGTATACTGTTTATATTCTGATTTTATAAAATCAGTAAGCGTTTTGAAATAGGGCTTATCAAATTCAGATTGTAAAATATTTTTCCAACTATCGTCAATTTTTACTTCCATTGTTTCTTATTTTTGTAGCGATTTCAAAGATAACATTTTGGGTAAAAACATATCAGAAAAAACTCTGCAAGATTTAGAATTTTTAACGGTTTTACAACACGTTGCAACTCATTGTATTTCTGGTTTAGGAAAAGAAAAAGTTCTCGAAATAAGACCAATTGCCAATAGAAAAACACTTTTCAAAGAACTTTATCTGGTGAATGAATATTTGTCTTCGTTTCAAAACGACAACAGAGTTCCAAATCATGGTTTTGACGACATTACTGACAGTGTAAAAAGAGTCGCTATTGAAAATAGTTTCATTGAAACAGAGGCTTTTTTGAAAGTTGCCAAAACATCACTCACTGTAAATGAGCAAATTGTATTCTTCAAAAAATTTCAAATTATTTTTCCTACTTTTTTTGAATTGACTCAAAAAATCGAATTTACGACGTATATCAATGACGAAATTAAACAAATCATTGAAATTTCGGGTGAAGTAAAAAACAATGCCTCACCCGGATTGAATCAGATACGAAAAGACATCAATGCCATTCGTGGCAAAATTAGCGCAAGTTTTTCGAGTGCTTTGTCAAAAGCAATTGCAGCTGGTTATTTGGATGACATCAAAGAAACTGTGGTTGATAATCAACGTGTTTTGGCAGTAATGGCGATGCACAGAAGAAAAGTGGAAGGCAGTATGTTGGGCTCTTCAAAATCTGGAGGTATCGTTTATATTGCACCACAAGCAACTTTAGCATATTCTCGTGAATATCAAAATTTAATTTATGAAGAGAAGCAAGAAGTTATCAAAATTTTGCGTGATTTAGCAACAACTATTCGTCCTTTTGTAACACTTCTGGAAGATTATTTGAATTTTTTAGCACATTTAGATATGATTGGCGCAAAAGCAAAATATGCTCATCAACATCAAGGAGTGTTGCCAAAAATTACCAGTTCGAAAAAAATATTTTTCAAAAATGCGTATCATCCCATTTTATGGAAAAAAAATAAAGAAAACAAGATTGATACTGTTTCTCAGAGCATAACTTTGCATGAAAAACAGCAGATTATTGTCATTTCAGGGCCCAATGCTGGTGGAAAAAGTATTACTTTAAAAACAATTGGTTTACTGCAGGTAATGTTGCAAAGCGGTATTTTAATTCCTGTGGATGAACGAAGTGAATCGTATATTTTTGATACAATTTTGACAGATATTGGAGATAATCAATCTATTGAAAATCAATTAAGTACTTATAGTTATCGATTAAAAAATATGCGATATTTTCTAAAAAAATGCGATGAAAATACTTTGTTTTTAATTGATGAATTCGGAACAGGAACAGACCCTGAATTAGGTGGTGCTTTGGCTGAAATTTTCTTAGAAGAATTTTATCATAAAAAAGCATTCGGAATTATAACCACACATTATTCGAATTTGAAAGTATTAGCAAATGAATTGGAAAACGTGACAAATGCCAATATGCAATTTGATGAGCATTCTTTAGAGCCTTTATATAAACTTTTTATAGGACAAGCAGGAAGTTCATTTACGTTTGAAGTTGCCCAGAAAAACGGAATTCCTTTTGGATTGATTAACAGAGCTAAAAAAAGAGTGGAAACTGAGAAAATCAGACTTGATAAAACGATTTCAAAATTGCAGCAAGAGCGAAATCGACTTCAAAAAAACTCTGAAAATTTTGAAAAACAACATTCTAAAGAAGTTGAATATTTAGAAAACCTAAAACAAAAAGAACAAAAAATTCAGGAAAAATTGGAAGGTTTTCAAGAATTGTATGATAACAATCAAAAAATGTTGTCTTTTGGAAGAAAGATGAACGAGTTTTTGAATAAGTTTTTTCAGACAAATAATAAAAAAGAATTGCTGGCGAGTTTAAATAAATGGGTTTCCGATGAGCGCGTAAAACATCTGAAGAAAAATCCTGAAAAACCAAAAACTGTTTCTCAAAAACGACAAGCTATTATTCAGAAAAAAAGACAAGAAGAAATTATTCAACTTGTAGAAAATGAAGTACTGAAAAAAGTAGTAAAAGTGAGAGAAGAAAAAATTAATGAGGAAAATAAAATCGCGAAAGAAAAAGAAAATTATAATTTCAAAATTAATGACCGAGTTCGAATTATAGATTCAAATACCGTTGGAACTATTGATAAAATCGATAAAAAAACAGTGACAATTAATTACGGAATTTTCACCACCAAAACATCTTTGGAAAAATTAGAATTGGTTGAAAAAGCCAAATAATTAAAATAGTCACGTACCAAAAAAAACATCACTAATTTCTTTTTTTACTTATAAAAATATCTTAAATTATGAGTTTTGCTTTTTAATTACGTTTAATGCTGAACCTTCTAAAAACCATTGAATTTGAGCATAATTATACGTATGATTCAATTTGATAGATTCTTTACTTCCGTTTGAATGCACAAGTTCTAACGTTAATTGTTTTTCGGGAGCAAAATCATTCAAATCTAAAAAGTTAAACGTGTCATCTTCTTGAATTAAATCATAATCTGCTTCGTTTGCAAACGTCAATCCCAACATTCCTTGTTTTTTAAGATTGGTTTCATGAATTCTGGCAAAAGATTTTACAATCACAGCAGCAACTCCTAAAAAACGAGGTTGCATTGCAGCATGTTCTCTTGAAGAACCTTCACCATAATTGTGATCTCCAACTACAATTGTTTTAATTCCAGCTACTTTGTAAGCTCTTTGGACTGCAGGAACTGCATCATATTTTCCTGTCAATTGGTTTTTCACAAAGTTTGTTTTATCATTGAAAGCATTCACAGCACCGATCAACGTATTGTTGGCAATATTATCCAAATGACCTCTGAAACGCAACCAAGGACCAGCCATTGAAATGTGGTCAGTAGTACATTTTCCAAAAGCTTTGATTAATAATTTTACATTATTTAAATTTTTTCCAATTGGTTCAAAAGGTGCCAAAAGTTGTAATCTTTCTGAAGTTTCATTTACAGTGACCACTGCATGACTTCCATCTTCTTCAGGTGCTAAAAAACCGTTGTCTTTCACTTCAAAACCTTTTGGAGGTAATTCCCATCCAGTTGGTTCGTCAAGCATTACTTTTTCGCCATATTTATTGATTAAAGTATCAGTCATTGGATTAAAATCCAAACGTCCAGCAATCGCAATCGCCGCAGTAATTTCAGGAGAAGCTACAAATGCATGAGTATTTGGGTTTCCATCAGCTCTTTTTGCAAAATTTCTGTTGAATGAATGAACAATACTATTTTTTGGAGCATTTTTTGGATCAGAATATCTAGCCCATTGTCCTATACAAGGGCCACAAGCATTTGTAAAAATTGTTGCACCCAGTTGTTCAAAAACAGCTAAAATTCCATCTCTGTCTGCAGTATATCTCACTTGTTCGGAACCAGGATTTATTCCGAATTCAGCTTTTGTTTTTAATCCTTTGTCTAAAGCTTGTTGCGCAATTGAAGCAGCCCTTGATAAATCTTCGTAAGAAGAATTCGTACAAGAACCAATTAATCCCCATTCAACTTGCATTGGCCAATCATTTGCTTGTGCTTTTTCGGTCATTGCTTTGCCAACAGTTGTTGATAAATCTGGTGTAAAAGGGCCATTTAATAAAGGACCTAATTCAGATAAATTAATTTCGATTACTTGGTCAAAATACAATTCAGGATTTGCATATACTTCAGCATCAGCCGTTAAATATTCTTTAATTTCGTTTGCAGCTTCAGCAACATCTGTTCTATCAGTAGCACGTAAATAACGTTCCATAGATTCATCATAGCCAAAAGTTGACGTTGTTGCACCGATTTCAGCACCCATATTACAGATAGTACCTTTTCCTGTACAAGACATTGAAATGGCACCTGGTCCAAAATATTCAACAATGGCACCTGTTCCACCTTTTACAGTAAGAATTTCAGCAACTTTTAAAATAACATCTTTTGGTGCAGTCCAACCAGATAATTTTCCAGTTAATTTTACGCCAATTAATTTCGGAAATTTTAATTCCCAAGGCATTCCTGCCATTACATCAACAGCATCTGCCCCACCAACGCCAATCGCTACCATTCCTAAACCACCAGCATTTACAGTATGAGAGTCTGTTCCAATCATCATTCCACCAGGAAATGCATAATTTTCTAAAACAACTTGATGGATAATTCCTGCCCCTGGTTTCCAAAAACCAATTCCATATTTATTTGAAACTGATTCTAAGAAATCAAAAACTTCACTACTTGTGCTATTCGCAACTTTTAAATCTGCAACTGCACCATTTTTTGCTTGAATTAAATGATCACAATGAACTGTTGTCGGGACTGCTACTTTTACTTTTCCAGCTTGCATAAATTGCAATAATGCCATTTGAGCAGTTGCATCTTGACAAGCAATTCTATCAGGAGCAAAATCTACATAATCTTTTCCTCTCGTAAAAGCTTTGGTTGTAGTGCCATCCCAGAGGTGTGAATATAAAATTTTTTCTGCTAAAGTAAGAGGTTTTCCAGTAATCTTTCGAGCCGCATCAACACGTTCTGATATATTAGCATAGACTTGCTTAATCATTTCAATATCAAAAGCCATATATAAAAGTTTTAAGTTTTTTGTAAAAACAAATTTACATCAATAAAATCAATTTTAAAAGATAAATAATAGATAGCTCAAATTTATGGATAAGTAAAAACTTTTTTTTGAAAAAGAGTGATTTTAATGTTTTTTTTGCGCCAAATCTTGATTTTTTTTGAAGAATCAATAAAATAAAAAAGCAGACTTGTAAGCCGAATTCTGTAACCTAAAACACGTTTAGGATTCTTATCATTTATCTAGTTTCGACATTACTATCGAAATCAATCTGCCTACCCTTTAGAATCGAGCGAGTAGCCCTCAAGCTCTAATATACATGGCATTGCACCTCATAGAGTTTACCTGGTTTCACTACAGCCGAACTGTACTTGCTTTCTGTTGCACTTGTCCTCAGTTTACACTGGACGGATGTTATCCGCTATGATTACTCTTTGGTGTCCGGACTTTCCTCCTTGAAATAAATTCATGGCGATAAGATAAGTCTGCTTTAAGTTGTCAAAAATACAACTTAAATACATAAAAAAACCCACTCAAATTGAAAACTTGAGTGGGAAAAATTGCTATGAAAAAGAAAAAGTGTTATCAATTTCTTAATAACAATACAAATATAAGTATATTTTTCTTATTTAAAAATATTTAATTAGAAGTTTTATCAAATTCTAAAATTTGGCATTTGTTTAAGAAAACATATCTTTTACTTTCTCAAAAAATGATTTGTCCGATTTATTTGGATGTGGAATAAAGTTCTCTTGATTTTCCATGGTTTCAAAGAATTTTCTTTGATCTTTATTTAATTCTTGAGGTGTCCAAACGTTTATATGAATTAAAAAATCGCCCATTCCATAACGCTCAATACTTGGTAAACCTTTGCCTTTTAATCTTAAGATTTTTCCAGATTGCGTTCCTGGATCAATCTTTATTTTTACTTTTCCAGAGACAGTCTCTACTTCTTTATTAGTCCCTAAAACAGCTTCACAAAAACTGATATATAAATCAAAATGGATATTTATGCCTTCTCGTTTTAAATTTTCGTGTTCAACTTCTTCAATAACTACTAATAAATCACCTGCAATTGAATTTTTTCCAGGGGCTTCATTTCCTTTTCCAACTACTTTTAATTGAACGCCTTCAGTAACTCCAGCAGGAATATTGATAGAAACAGTTTCTTCTTTAAAAACCAACCCTTGAGTATCTGCGCCTTCAGGTTTGTTGCTCAAAGTTTCTCCTGCTCCACCACAAGTTCCACAAGTTGTGGCTGTTTGCATTCTGCCTAAAATAGTATTGGTTACACGCATTTGCTGTCCAGATCCATTACAAGTTGGGCATGTTGAATATCTTACACCATCAGCTTGCACTTTTCTGCGAACTTTTACCTTCTTTTCAACACCTTTACCGATTTCTTCTAAAGTGAGTTTTACGCGAATTCGCATGTTACTTCCTTTCACGCGAGCTTGTCTTTGACTTCTTCCCCCAAAACCACCAAAACCACCGCCAAAAATATCGCCAAACTGACTGAAAATATCATCCATATTCATGCCTCCTGCAAAGCCTCTTCCACCCTGAGTGCCTTCAAAAGCTGCATGCCCATATTGGTCATAACGTGCTTTCTTATTGTCATCACTCAAAACTTCATAAGCTTCAGCAGCTTTTTTGAAATTTTCTTCGGCAGTTTTATCATCCGGATTTTTATCTGGATGATATTTTATTGCCATTTTTCTATACCCTTTTTTAATATCGGCTTGAGTTGCAGATTTTGAAATTCCTAATATTTCGTAGTAATCTTGTTTTGCCATATTTTTAGTTTTCACTATTTAGTTGCAGTTGACAGTAACTATTTTACTGAGAACTGAGATTGAAAATTACATAATTTTATTGTCCTATAACTACTTTTGGATAACGAATGATTTTATCTCCTAATTTGTATCCTTTTTCCAAACAATCAATCACTTTTCCTTTTAAATCTTGATTTGGTGAAGGAATTTGGGTGATTGCTTCATGAAGTTCAGTATCAAAATTTTCTCCGGCTTTTACCTCTATCTTGTTCAAACCTTTTTGTTCAAGCGTGTTGTAAAACTTTTGATGGATTAATGATACGCCTTTCCGCAATTCTTCAGTTTCTGGAGTTTCTTCAATATGATTTAAAGCACGCTCAAAGTCATCTACAATTGGCAGTAAAGATGTCATTAATTCTTGGCTAGCAGTTTTATACAACTCAAATCTTTCTTTTGTAGTTCTTTTTTTATAGTTTTCAAATTCAGCAAAAAGACGTAAAAATTTATCTTTTTCAACTTGAAGTAGTTCTTCAACTGAAGGTTCTTCTATTTTAATTTCTTCTTTAACTTCTTGATTTTTAGTGTTTTGAATATTTTCTTGTTCACTAATAAGCGCTTCTTCTTGTATCTTATCTTTTTTACTCATCTTTAAGAAATCTTTTAATTTTTTCATGATTATTTCAAAAATATTGCCAATAAAAAAATAGTGTCAAAATGACACTATTTTATATGGTAAAAGGTTCTAAATCTTAATCTTCAATCCGCTCAATTTTTGCCCCAATTGATTTCAATCGTTCTTCAATATTTTCGTAACCTCTGTCAATCTGTTCAATATTATTGATTATGCTTGTTCCTTTGGCAGAAAGTGCCGCAATCAACAACGAAATTCCAGCTCTAATGTCAGGAGACGTCATTTTGGATGCTTTCAATTGAGATTTGCGATTGTGTCCAATTACAGTTGCTCTGTGAGGATCACATAAAATTACTTTTGCACCCATATCAATCAATTTGTCCACAAAAAACAGTCGACTTTCAAACATTTTTTGATGAATCAATACGGTTCCATTTGCTTGAGTTGCAATAACCAAAATAATACTCAATAAATCTGGCGTAAAACCAGGCCAAGGAGCGTCAGCAACTGTTAAAACAGAACCATCAACATAGTTTTGAATTTCGTAACTTTCTTGTTCAGGAATATAGATATCATCTCCTCTTTTTTCAAACTTAATTCCTAATTTTCTGAATACATTTGGGATTTGTCCTAAGTTTTCCCAGCTCACATTTTTAATGGTTAATTCAGATTGTGTCATTACTGCAACACCAATCCAAGAACCAATTTCAATCATATCTGGTAACACTCTATGCTCACATCCTGAAAGATATTTGACACCTTCAATAATCAATAAATTAGAACCAACACCCGAAATTTTAGCGCCCATTGAGTTCAACATTTTACACAATTGTTGAATGTATGGTTCGCATGCAGCATTATAAATAGTGGTTTTCCCTTTTGCAAAAACAGACGCCATCAAAATATTAGCAGTTCCTGTCACAGAAGCTTCATCTAAAAGCATGTCTGTTCCTATCAATTCATCAGCTTCAACTCCGTAAAAATACTCTTCATTATTGTATCTGAATTTTGCACCAAGCCTTATAAAACCTTCAAAATGAGTGTCTAAACGTCTTCGTCCAATCTTATCACCTCCAGGTCTTGGAATATACCCTTTCCCAAAACGAGCTAATAATGGTCCAACAATCATAATTGAACCTCTCAAAGAACTTCCATCTTTTCTAAAATCCTCTGATTCTAGGTAATCTAGATTGATTTCATCTGCTTGAAATGTGTAAGAATTTTTTCCTAATTTTTCTATTTTAACACCCAATTCACCCAAAATAAAAATAAGTTTATTCACGTCAATAATGTCAGGAACATTGTTGACTGTTACTTTTTCTGGTGTTAATAAAACTGCGCAAAGAATTTGTAATACCTCATTTTTTGCGCCTTGTGGCGTAATTGTTCCGTTTAATTTGTGTCCGCCCTCAATTTTGAAAGATGCCATGAATTTATCTTTTTCGGTTTTTGGTAAATGGTTGTTTTTTTAAGTTTTTCTCAGGATTTTGTCCCTGCGTATTTCTCTTTTTCATAAGCTCTTTCGTTTCTGACAATTCCTCTTTTGATTCTCTTAAATCAATTCTTTTATTAGATAAATCATACAAATGATTAAAAATTATTAAATCATCAACAGTATCTTTATTCCAATTCAAATAACATTTTTTCATGTGATTTGCAATTGTATAAATCAGAGCTTCTTTTAATTCACCTTCCTCCCAACTCAAAGCAACATCAATCATTGTTTGAATATTTGTCCCGTAATAACGGTATTTTGAGGCTGATTTTGGATATGCTAAAGGTTCAGGTTTTTCTTGCAATTCTTGTTGAGAAGGTGTTGGATAGGGAGAATCCGCATCCAACATAAAATCTGACATGATAAAAAGTTGGTCCCAAAGTTTGTGTTTAAAATCTGGAACATCACGCAAATGTGGTTGTAAATTTCCCATGACATCAACAATTGCTCTTGCCATAATATTCCGTTCTTCTTTGTTTTCAAGAGTCATGCAATGATCGATTAATTTTTGAACATGCCTTCCATATTCTGGAATAATCATAATGGGTCTCTCTGAGTTGTATTCTAAATCAAATTTCATTTATCGATATTTAGTGAAGTTTTCCTGAATAAATATCAAGAAATTTTCTAATTTATTTGTAGTTTATTTAGGTTGCAAAATAGGTATAATAAGCGAAATAAAATGTAAGTTTTGTAAATTATTTTTGTTGATTAACCGATCACTTTTAACTTGGCAAACTGTAATAATAATTTCTTTTTCCCAACAGTACCAAACTCAATTTCAGCTTTTTTATTTGCGCCATTTCCTTCTAAAGAAATCACCTCTCCCTTTCCAAAACGATTGTGTTCAACAATATGTCCAACAATAACATTACTGTCAAATAAATTCGTATTTTTATAGGTTTCAGAAACTTTTTTAAGATTTTTAGGTAAATATATTTCCTTATTTACAAGAATATCTCGCTCTATTTTTTTTCTTTGGAGGGGTTTTTGAAAACGAATTTCTTTTGGAGCATCATCAAACAGTTTGGCATCAATAAACTTATTCATTGATGGTTCTCGTTTTTTTTCTGTCATATAATAAAGGTATTGTTCATCAATTTCCTCTAAAAATCTACTTGGTTCAGAATCAATGAGTTTTCCCCACCTATAACGCGTTTGAGCATAACTCAAATACGCCACTTTTTCGGCTCTTGTGAGCGCTACATAAAACAATCTTCGCTCTTCTTCAAGTTCAATTCTGGAAGTCATACTCATGGCTGATGGGAATAAATTTTCTTCCAATCCAACAATATACACGTATTGAAATTCCAATCCTTTTGACTGATGAATGCTCATCAAAGCAACTTTGGGTGCATCATTTTCCTTATCTGCATCAAAATCTGTCGCCAAAGCAACATCTTCCAAAAACGTGGTCAAAGAAGTATCTTCTCCTTGTTCTATTTTATCAGTTATAAAATCCTTAATTCCGTTCAAAAGTTCTTGAATATTTTCTACTTTACTGATGGCTTCTGGCGTTCCTTCTTTTTCCACATCTGTAATAATTCGAGTTTGTTTCACTACCAATTCTGCCACTTCAAAGGCATTTTTTGATTGAGCTTCAATTTGAAAACACTGAATCATATTCGAAAAATCTTCCAATTTAATTTTGGTTGGCCCATTCAATTGAATATCAACTTTATGAATATGCTGAATCACTTCAAAAATTGATTTTTTATAATGATTTGCGGCAATTGTCAATTTGTCAATAGTCGTTGTTCCAATGCCACGAACTGGATAATTAATGACTCTAACCAAAGCTTCTTCATCATTTGGATTGATCAACAATCGCAAATAAGACAAGACATCTTTGATTTCTTTACGTTGATAAAAAGACATGCCGCCATAAATTTTATAATCGATATTTTTCTTTCTCAAAGCATCTTCAATCGATCTTGACTGGGAATTTGTTCTATATAAAACACAAAAATTATCTGGTGTTAATTGATGATTCATTATGTTTTCCCAAATAGATTGGGCTACAAAACGCCCTTCTTCTCCGTCAGAAATCGAACGCATTACATTGATAGCTTCTCCAGTATCATTGCTTGTCCAAACATCTTTGTCTAATTTTGTCTTGTTGCGAGCAATGACCGAATTTGCTGCATTTACGATGTTTTTTGTTGAACGATAATTTTGTTCTAATTTGAAAGTTTTTACATCAGGATAATCTTTCTGAAAATGTAAAATATTCTGAATATTGGCGCCTCTAAAACTATAAATACTTTGAGAATCATCGCCAACAACGCAAATATTTTGAAAACGATCAGCCAAAGCTCTAATAATTATGTATTGAGAATGATTGGTATCTTGATATTCATCAACCATTATATAGCGAAAGCGATCTTGATATTTTGCTAAAACATCAGGAAAACGAGCCAATAATTCATTGGTTCTAAGCAATAAATCATCAAAATCCATGGCTCCAGATTTGAAACATCTATTGACATATTCTTTATAAATTTTGCCAATTTTAGGCCTGCTTGCGAGCATATCTGCTTCTTGCAAATCAGGATCGTTAAAATAAGCCCTTACTGTAATCAAATTATTTTTAAGTGATGAAATACGTCCAAAAACTTGTTTTGGTTTGTATTGCTCTTTGTCCAAGTCCATTTCTTTGATAATGGCACCAATCAATCGAACTGAATCCTGGGTGTCATAAATTGTGAAATTTGTTGGAAATCCTAATTTATCAGCTTCTGAACGTAAAATTCGTGCAAAAACTGCATGAAAAGTCCCCATCCAAAGGTTTTTTGCTTCGCTTGCTCCTACCACTTTTGAAATTCTTTCTTTCATTTCTTTGGCTGCTTTGTTCGTAAAAGTCAACGAAAGAATATTAAAAGCATCTACACCTTGTTGCATCAAATGTGCAATTCTGTAAGTTAATACTCTTGTTTTTCCAGAACCTGCTCCAGCAATGATAATCATTGGGCCATCTTTCTGAATGACAGCTCTTTGCTGAGCTTCGTTAAGAGAATTTAAATAGGTATTTGACATAAAACTTTTCAGAAATTAAAAACCTACAATTTAGGGATTCTAATGCTTAAAGATTGATAATCTTTGATTTTTTATTCACATTTTTTTCACTAAAAAAAGTACATTTGTCATACTAAGATATTTGAAAATGGAAGACCAATTATTAGAGAGTATTGCATACGTTTTGCCAGCGGTAGTAACTGGAATTATTGCCTATTATTTTTTTAAAAGTTATCTGATTGATCAACAATCTTTGAGAAAATTTCAACTTTTGAATGACCAAAAAAAAGAATCATTGTCGATAAAATTGCAAGCTTATGAACGCATGTTATTGTTTTGTGAGCGAATTCATCCTGCAAAAATG
The DNA here is from genome assembly GCA_002340765.1 of Flavobacteriaceae bacterium UBA2540. Taxonomy (GTDB): domain Bacteria; phylum Bacteroidota; class Bacteroidia; order Flavobacteriales; family Flavobacteriaceae; genus Polaribacter. The sequence goes on from DDMS01000032.1 coordinate 43,991, forward strand.
ATGATACGAATTCAGCCAATTTCTGACAAACC
>DDMS01000015.1 GCA_002340765.1 Flavobacteriaceae bacterium UBA2540
ATTTTAGCAGATGCGACAGAACCATATAGGTCTTCTTTGCTTTATATCTTTCTAAGATGTTTTTTAATCAGTTAAGAAGTTAAAGACAACAATCCAAAAAGTGCAGATTAGAATTAACTAATCTGCACTTTTCAGAATCTAATATAAATTATGTTTTTATTGTTTCTAGAAACTAACTGTAACTCCTAATCCGATAAGACTAGCTGTTGTTGTAAAATCTTCAGTATTTGGATTGTTGTCTTTATCTTCATGGTTTAATGAACTATAAGAATATAAAACCTCCACACCAATATGTGTATTTATAAAATATGCTAAGCCAACAGTTCCTACAAAACCATTTACGTTAGATTCAGTTACTGAATTAGTAGTTGGAGCTCCAGTAATTTCTAATAAACTATCTGTTTCTCCCTTACCAAAACCATAACCAACACCTGCAAAAGGTCTAAATTTATTTCCTTCTAAAAAGAAATAAGTTGTACTAAGAGTGAATAAATTCGATTTTGCACTTTCTACACTTTTAAAAAACTGGTTTTTTGTAGTAAGATCAGTATCATCATGAACCAATCCTAATGAAATTATCAAATTATCAATAATTGCATATCCAACATGAAAATCAAATTCATTTTTCTTTGAATCAATAGTTGTGGAATAGGCATCCTTCACCTTAGAATCTGTAGATAAAATTGCAAAATCTGCATCTAAGATTATTCTTCCTTTTCCGATTGGGTTTTCAAGATCAGAATCTTTGTTGTCTTGAGCATTTACTGTTACTACTACAAAAAACAAACTCATTATTACTAATAAAATTGTTTTTGATGTTTTGTTTGTAATTGTTTTCATTTTAATTAAAATTTATGGTTAAATGCAAATTTTAAAAATATGTTTAAGTAAGATATTAATATTAATAACTTTAACAAAACTTTAACATTTATGTTAATTTTCAATTCAAATCTTTATCAATGAATGGCAACGTCTCGTGGCTTGCAGAAGTTGGGGATTTGGTTAGCCCGAACTTTCAGTAAATCACTGAACACAAAAGTAAAAAACAATGTGTATAGTCAAGACCAAAACCCCAATTTTTGCAAACCGCTGTTAGCAGATGCCCGAATTTGTCGTTAAGTTAGATTTTACTACTCGGCTTTGTTATTTTATAATAATCTACGAGTCGTTTTTCGATAATCTACATATTCTTTTCCGTGTTGTTTTTCTAAAAAATCTTCTTCTAATCGGATTTGAATTTGTATAACAATATAAGTTGTTAGTGTGCAAAACAATGTAATTGCATTTGGAATAATTAGGAAAAGTCCAAAAACAGATAGTATCATTCCTATAAAAATTGGATTTCGACTTACGGAAAATATTCCTTTGGTTACTAGATCGGTTTTGTTGATTTCGTCAATTCCGATGCGCCAACTGGTGCTCATTTGATATTGTGCAATGGTTATCCAAAGCAAAGAAATGTGAATTAAAATTAATCCTAAAATTTCTAAATAGTGATTTTGCAAATACAATATTGGTGATGTAAATTGATATAAATTGTCACTTATAGCAAAAAATAGAACTGCTATAAAAAGCAGTCCTATTAGAATTTTCATTACGAACCCGATATAATCGTGTGCGTTGTCGTTTTTACCAAAAGTTATTGGGTTTATGCCTGTTTGCTTATAGGTTTTGTAAGTTGGAACTACAAATGATACGAGCAAATAGGCAACGAGATAAATTGGCAAATATATTTTTAGATAGTTTATCATTGGTTTAAAATTTTAGTTTTATTCCTCCATTTATTGTTGCGCCTTCGGTGTGCGTCCAAATATCGTCAAAAGTCGGATTGCTGTGCGAACCGTTTACTACTGGTTTGTAGTTGCTTTGTCGGGTATCGGTAAAGTTTTCGAAATTGATAAAAAACGAATAGTTTTTCCACAAAGTTTTTTCAGCCATAAAACCAAATTCCCAAAATGTTGGCGATTGTGTGCCGTTATACAAAAATTGACGATCGGTAAAAAAACCTTCTAAACCGAGTTTGAAATTATTTTCTTTCTCAAATATTAATGCCATATTCAACTTGTTTTTTGGTAATAATGGCAAAAATTGATTGGTTGACAAATATTTTGCTTTGGCATCTGTGAACGTGTAACCAACGAAAAATTTTAAATCTTCTTTGAAAATAAATTTCACATTGGTTTCAAAACCTTTACTTATTACTGGTTTATCTGCATTGATAAAGAATGTATTTACTCCGCTGTTTTGCAAAATTAATGGTTTGTTGATTTGCGTTAAAAAAAACATTTGGTTGATGCTGAAAACAAATTCGTCTGAAAGATTTGTTTTGAAATTCACATCGGTTGTGCCACCAATACTTTTTTCGGCTTCTACATTATTTAACGATAAAACATTTTGATATTGATTGGTTTCGGTTTGTTCAGTAAAAATGGTTGGGATTTTATATCCTAATCCGCCACCAATTCGTGAACTCCATTTATTGTTAAATTTGAATAATGCCGAAACTTTTGGCAAAAAGAACGTTTGATTTTTTGAGAAATTCAAATTAGAATAATTTACGTTATCAATTCGTAATCCGTTTTCGAGTTTAATGTTATCTGAAATATCCCAAGTTTGTTGAATGTATGCGCCAATTGTGTTGGTTTTGGCATCGAAAGTTGAAATATTTCTTTGTTTAAAATCATCATATTGAAAATTTAAACCTGTAATGATTGTATTCTTTTTTGTGATGAAAAGGTAAGATGCATCTGTGAATATATTTGTGTTGAAACCTGAAAATTCATAGTTTGGAATATTGATTTTTCTATCGAAAAAACTCCAACTTTGTTTGAGTTTGAAACTATTTGTTTCTGTAAATTTCTTGTCAAATTCAAAAGTAGTTGTATTTCTAATGGTTTTATTTTGCTCAAAATATTTATGAAAACTATCTGCATTTCCAGCAATAACATTCATATCTCCGCCTTTCATTATACCTTTTGTAAAACTATTGCCCAACATAAAAGTGGTTGTTTCGTTCGGATAATAGAAAATGCGTGGATTGATTGTGAAATTGTTTGATTTTGGAATTTCAGAAAAATCATCATTATCGACATCATACGACTTTTGAAGATTTAATAATCCTAGAATAGCATAGCCAAATTTTCCTTTTCGTTGTGATGCATAACCGCCAATATTGCTTTGCCCAATATTAGATTGATTAATGATAAAATTGAATTCGCCTTTTTCTTTTGGGGTTTTGGAAATGAAGTTTACAACTCCCGCAATGGCTCCGCCACCAAATAGGGTTGAGGCTGGACCTTTGATAACTTCGACTTGTTTTAGGTCTAAAGGTGGAATTTCTAGAATACTCAAACCGCTGGCAAAGTTGCCAAAGTTGGGATAACCATCTTTTAAAAGTTGGGTATAGCGACCGTCTAAACCTTGCACTCTAATACTTGCGTTTCCGCTGGTAGCCGATGTTTGTTGCACTTGCAAACCTGTACTTTCGTGTAAAACCATTGATACGTTGGAGGGTCGCATATTGGATTTTTCGTCTAATTCTTCTGCGTCTATGGTTTCAACTCTGGTTGGTGTATTCCGAATTGTTCGAGTTGTTCTTGTAGATTGTATGCGAACTTCTTCGAGTTCTTCTGGTTCGCTTACCTTTTTTATGGTGTCGTTTTGGACTTGTGCCATTGTGCAAACGCTAAAAAGCAGTAGCAATGGCAATATGAATTTTGTCATTTTGATATGTATTAGTTAAATTAAATAAATAGACAATTGCGGTGCGAAGCACCGAAAGTGTTATTGTGCGAAGCACAAACTTTTTATTAATTAACTAATTTTTGGTGGTTGCCAAATTTTGTCGGCAATTTTTTTGTTGTAGATAAACGAATAAAAACTTATTTTCTCTTTTTGGTTGATGAAAACTAAATCTTTTTTGAAACTATAAACTGGATTTTGGAATTGAAAAACATTTACGCCACAACACGCACAAGAGCAAAATGGTGGACATTGTTCGGTTTCGTGATTGTGTTTTTCGTGGTTTGTGTTTTGAGAAACTTCTGTAATTATTTTGGTTTTACATTCTTCACTATCGCTACACGGATAAACCGAAAGCGTTAGTAGTAAAAGTGAAAATAAAATCCAAAAATTTTTCATAATGCAAATATAGTTTTTTGGATTTATTGTTTTGTTTTTTTTAGCGGTTTTTTTTGTGCATTTCGTGTCGCTGACGGGTTTCTGCTAACTAGTATATAGGTCTGA
>DDMS01000046.1 GCA_002340765.1 Flavobacteriaceae bacterium UBA2540
GATGTCAATCCAAGTTTGGTGGATGTTTCTGTAAAACATATTACGAAAGATCATACAATTGCTGATTTTAGTCTCATAAATCAAAATGGTGAAATCATCACTAAAAATGATTACAAAAACAAAATTTATATTGCTGATTTCTTTTTTACTAGTTGCACAAATATTTGCATTGCAATGGTTTATAATATGAATGAATTGCAGGAATTTTATAAAAATGACAATGACATTCTCTTTCTCTCACATTCTGTGACACCTGAAATTGATAGCGTGCCAATTTTGAAAGAATATGCCAAAAACAAAGGTGTTATTGACGGAAAATGGAATGTAACTACAGGAGACAAAAAACACATTTATGAATTGGCGAGGAAAAGTTATTTTGCTGTGATAGAAGATGGAGATGGAGGAGAAGATGATTTTATCCATACAGAGCAGTTTATTTTAGTTGATAAAGAATACAGAATTCGCGGTTTTTATGATGGAACAAATAAAAAAGACATGGAAAAGCTAAAACAAGATGTTTTTTTGTTAAGAGTTGAATATAAAGATTAGAGTAAAAATTTCATTTTTCATTTTTTTATCAATTTTATTAACACATATTTACATAAAACCACTTTAAATAACTTGTTTAGAATCATTCTAAATGTTTATCTTTGTGTAAAACTTATATCCCGCTTTAGCGGGACTCTTTTTATATAAAAATTTGAGCACAATAGCGACGTTACAGATTGGTGAAATTGGGTATATTTCTGAAGAATCTTTGGATTTTATTCCCCTAAAATTGTTGGAAATGGGTTGTTTGCCTGGGGCAGAAGTGCAATTATTGCAGATTGCACCATTAAAAGATCCACTTTACATTTGTGTAAACGGAAGTCATTTAGCAATCAGAGTTGAAACTGCAGAACAAATCAAAGTGCTAAAAATTGAATAATCAATGGCGAATAGACCTATAAAAGTTGCTTTAATTGGAAATCCAAATACTGGAAAAACCTTGCTTTTTAATCAGCTAACGGGCCTGAATCAAAAAGTAGGGAATTATCCTGGTGTTACAGTGGATAAAAAAGAAGGAATTAGCAAATTATCTGGAACACAAAGTGCTATTATAATTGATTTACCTGGAACGTATAGCATAAATCCAACATCAATTGATGAAACAATTGTGTTGAAAACCTTGCTTAAAAAAGACATTAAAGAATCTCCTGATGTAATTTTGGTGTTGGCTGATGTGGAAAATTTGAAAAGAAATTTACTACTTTTTTCACAAATTAAAGATTTAGAAATTCCCACAGTTTTGGCAATTAACATGGTTGATCAAATGCAAAAAAAAGGAATTTCGATTTTTTTATCTGTTTTAGAAAAAGAATTGAATACTGAAGTTATTTTAATTAGTGCTAAAAGAAATGAGGGCATTAAAGAGGTAAAAGAAGCCATAATCCGTTGTCATGTTGCTGCAAAAGCATCACCTTTGTGCGGCATCAATCATAAAATTGACCCTGATTATTTTGCAAAACTGAAAGAAATAAGTCCAAGTCATTCTTTATATGAATTGTGGTTGATGATTACGCAAAATAATTTTCCTGAAACTGTGACTTCAGAAGAAAAAGAAGACCTTTTAGCATTTAAAAAAGACATTTCAAAACTCAAAAAATACCAACACAAAGAAACCATTTATCGGTATCAGGAAATTAACAAAATCCTGAAGAAAACCTATATTGTTGACAAATCTAAAGCGAGTGATCTTCAAAGTAAATTGGATAAAATATTTACACACAAAATTTTTGGATATTTTTTTTTCTTTCTTATTTTACTTGTTATTTTTCAATCAATATTTGATTGGGCGTTATTGCCAATGGATTTAATTGATGGTTTTTTTGCACAATTATCTGAACTTGCAAAAGCATCTTTTCCAGAAGGAGTTTTTACGGATTTGTTAACCGAGGGAATCATTCCCGGTATTGGAGGTGTGATAATTTTTATCCCTCAAATCGCTATTTTATTTCTATTTATAGCCATTTTGGAAGAAACTGGTTATATGAGTCGCGTTGTTTTTTTGATGGATAAAATCATGCGACGTTTTGGGATGAATGGTAAAAGTATTATCCCTTTAATTTCTGGAACAGCCTGTGCAATTCCTGCAATTATGGCAACAAGAACAATTTCAAATTGGAAAGAACGACTGATTACGATTTTGGTTGTGCCTTTCACAACCTGTTCTGCAAGATTGCCAGTGTATGCTATTTTGATTGCTTTAATTATTCCTGATACTAAAATTTTTGGCTTTCTGAATTTGCAAGGTTTGGTCTTACTCTCTTTGTATACTTTGGGTTTTGGAATGGCGATTTTTGCAGCTTATATTTTACATAAAATACTGGATATAAATTCGAAATCTTTTTTTGTAATTGAAATGCCCAACTATAAATTACCTTCCCTAAAAAATGTTTTTTTTGAAATGGTTGAAAAAACGAAAGCCTTTGTTTTCGGTGCAGGAAAAATCATTTTGGCTTTGTCAATAGTTTTGTGGTTTTTGGCCTCAAATGGCTCCTCAGAGTATAAAAATGCTGCTGAAATAGTTTCGAAAATGGAAGTAAATCGAGGTATTTCATCCGAAGAAATGGATAAAAGAATAGCATCATTCAAATTAGAAAATTCTTATATTGGAATGTTGGGAAAATCTATTGAACCCTCCATAAAACCATTGGGTTTTGATTGGAAAATTGGCATTGCTTTGATTACTTCTTTTGCAGCCCGTGAAGTTTTTGTTGGAACGTTGGCAACTATTTATAGTGTAGAAGCAAATGATGATGATGTTACAACCATCAAACAAAAAATGGCTTCTGAAGTAAATCTTGAAACTGGTGAAAAACGATTTAATTTTCCAGTTGGTATGTCATTATTGATATTTTATGCCTTTGCGATGCAATGTATGGCAACTTTGGCAATTGTAAAAAAAGAGACAAAAACATGGAAATGGCCTATGATTCAATTAATTGGAATGGGAGTTTTGGCATATATTTCTTCTTTAATAACCTATCAAATTTTAAGTTAATGCAAAGAATCCTAGTTTTTATTTTATTGATTGTTGCAGTTATATTTTTATTAAAAAAATATGTTTTTACATCAAAGAAATCTAAAAGTTGTGATAAAGACTGCTCTTGTCACTAAATCTTAACAGAAAATTATTATATTTGATAATCAAGGTTTTCTAATTTTGAAAATAATTAAACTCGCTAAAATTAATCTAAAAACTAAATGAAAAAATCTATTTTATTAATTGCTTTTTTGGCAATTTTAACAGCAACTACTTCTGAAATTTCAGCTCAAAAATTCTCAAAAATGGATGCAAGTCCTATGGATGCTGCAGCATTTCCATCAAATTGGAGAGAATCAAACAAATTGGTAAAAGTTGTATATAGTCGTCCGCAATTAAAAGGAAGAACGTTGGAAAAATTAGTACCAAATGGGAAAGTTTGGCGAACAGGCGCTAATGAAGCTGCAGAAATTACGTTTTATAAAAAAGTTACTTTTGGAGGAAAAGAAGTAAATCCAGGAACATATACGCTATTTACGATACCAACTGATGAGGATTGGATAGTTATTTTAAGCAATCAAAAAAATGTTTGGGGTTCTTATTTTTACGATGAAAAGGATGATGTTTTAAGAGTTACTGGAAAAGTTACTACTTCTCAGGATTTAATTGAAGAATTTTCAATTGTTTTTGAAGGGGAGGATAATAGCGCAACTATGTATATTGGTTGGGCAAAAAAAGTTGTTGCCGTCCTTATAAAAGGATAAAACGAATAAATATCTTTATAAAAATAATTGAATCCTGTTGCTTTGTCTCCAGGATTTTTTTATACCTAAAAATTCACAAAGTTTATTGTAAAAATAAGTATCTCATAACCATAAACAAAAAGCGTTTATGGGATACAAAACCAATCTAAGTGTTATGAAACACCCTTTTACTTTATTTTTTTTAAGATTAGTAAATAAAATACTTTTGTTTCAAAGGGTGAAGTCTAAATTTATCAAGTTGTTCAAAAATCATTAAAGCCCAGTTTTTTTGTATTTTCATCAATCAAATAATAGTTTTTGTTTTCAATAATTTTTATGTTGTTTTTTCTTTAAGTTGCTAAGTGAAGCAAAATATCACCCATATTAGAAATATCATCTCTTCACCTCATAAAACTGATTGGAATATCACTTTTTTTAAAAGTATTCATCCATTTTTGCCAATATAAAAACATTTCTTCAGTATAATTGCTTAGCATCAAAATTCCCTCTTATTTTTTGATATAATTGAAATTTTCCCAAATAGAACTCTTTGCTATCTTACTGTTTTGTTCGCTTTTCCGGGTATTATTTCTAACTTTTTGCGCATTGAAATAATCTTTGTTTTTGTAATTCTTTTATACTTATACGTATTTTGGTAAGTGTTTGTCTTTAAATAAATAATCAATTGCTTTCAAATTATCATATAATTTGTTGGTGTTATTTTTTGAAGCCACCTCACTTTTGATGTGGAATTTAGTTAATTCAGAATTTGGTCCATATAAGATTTTTTTGTTATTATCACCCCATACTCAGCTGCAATGTTTTTAAAATCTTTAATTTTTAATTTATTACAAAGTTTAAGAGTAGTGTTTGCGTCTTCGATCAAAGAATAATTGAAATTGTTAGATTCAACAGAAAAACCAAATCCCAAATGATCAAGAGTGACAACTCTATAGTATTCAATTAAAATAGTAATAATTTGATTGAGATCAAAAGAGATTAAAGGATAACCATGAAAATCACAATAGTTTCTTTTTTTGTTGCGAATGGATCAGTTTCAATTACGAATAACATTCTGTCATCGATATTGATAAATTTTCTTGATTTTCTGCATTTTTCTGCGGTCATGATTTTTATTTTTTAGGGTTTTCAAAATTAATTTACAACATATTACACTAAAAAATAGTATAAATAAAAGATTTAAATATCTAAAATAGCATTGGGTTAGCATACATATGAGCGGTGGGAATAATAAGTGTATGATAATTAGTATAAGTGGATTTAAATTAAAAACAATAACGAATTATGTTTTGAATTAATATGGATATTTTGATTAAACTTAAAAATTTTAAAACAAAAATATTTAAATAGACCACAAAAAAATCTTGTTGAATTTAGAGTTAAATTCAAGAGGATTTTCAATTTTTTAATGGGTTTAGGGCTCGTTAGGGGTACTTTTTAAATTTGGATTTATTAATTATTAATACTGTAAAGTTAGTTCGATAAATGATCAAAAAGCACAAAAATCGTTTAACGTAAGCATGCGATGTCAAGTGAAAATAAGTGGGTAATTTTTAAGAATAATTGGTTTTAAGGAATGAAAAATATTCAATAATTGTAGTATAGGATAAAAAGTAAAAAAGCATCTCTTTTGAGATGCTTTTAAACTTTGTACAGGCGGAGAGACTCGAACTCTCACACCTCACGGCACTAGATCCTAAGTCTAGCGTGTCTACCAATTCCACCACGCCTGCATTTCGGACTGCAAATATAAACAAACATCACAAACTACAAAGCAGTTCATTATTATTTTTATATTTTTGAATTGATTTAAAAATAACACATGAATACTATAAAATCATACATAGGAAACCATAAAAATAGATTTGTTGAAGAATTAATTGAACTTCTAAAAATTCCATCAATTAGTGCTGATTCTGCATACAAAAAAGATATTTTACTAACTGCTGATTTTGTTTTAGAAAGTCTAAAAAAAGCGGGATGTGATCATGTGGAGCTTTTCGAAACACCCGGAAATCCAATCGTTTATGGTGAAAAAATAATCAATAAAAACCTACCTACAGTTTTAGTTTATGGACATTATGATGTGCAACCTGCTGATCCTATTGATTTGTGGAATTCTCCGCCATTTGAACCTGTCACCAAAACAACAGCGATTCATCCTGAAGGGGCAATTTTTGCCAGAGGTGCTTGTGACGACAAAGGGCAAATGTATATGCACATCAAAGCATTTGAGTACATGATTGCTGAAGGAAATTTACCTTGTAATGTAAAATTCATGATTGAAGGAGAAGAGGAAGTGGGTTCAAAAAATTTGTCTTGGTTTGTACCCAGAAACAAGGAGAAATTAGCCAATGATGTGATTTTGATTTCTGATACAGGAATGATTGCGAATGATATCCCATCCATCACCACTGGTTTGCGTGGTTTGAGCTATGTAGAAGTGGAAGTGACAGGGCCCAATAGAGATTTACATTCTGGTTTGTATGGAGGTGCTGTGGCAAATCCTATCAATATTTTGACGAAAATGATTGCTTCTTTGCATGATCAACACAATCGCATTAGTATTCCTGGTTTTTATGATGACGTTGAGGAACTTGCATTGGTAGAAAGAGCTGAAATGGCAAAAGCACCTTTTTCATTAGAAAATTATAAAAAAGACCTGGATATTGATGCTGTTTATGGGGAAGAAGGCTATACAAGCAATGAACGAAATTCCATCAGGCCAACACTAGATGTTAATGGAATTTGGGGAGGTTATACTGGTGAAGGTGCAAAAACAGTTATTGCTAGTAAAGCTTTTGCGAAAATTTCGATGCGTTTGGTACCCAATCAAAATTGGGAGAAAATCACGGAATTGTTCAAAAATCATTTTGAGAGCATTGCTCCAGCATCTGTAAAAGTGGTGGTAAAACCGCATCATGGTGGACAGGGATATGTGACTCCTATGGACACAATTGAATATCAAGCTGCAAGCAAAGCCTATGAGGCGAGTTTTGGCAAAAAACCGATTCCGCAAAGAAGTGGAGGCAGCATTCCTATTGTGGCATTGTTTGAAAAAGAACTGAAAAGCAAAACTATTTTGATGGGTTTTGGACTAGATTCTGATGCCATTCACTCCCCTAACGAACATTTTGGGATTTGGAATTATCTAAAAGGCATTGAAACGATTACTTATTTTTATAAGTATTTTATAGAGTTATATCAAAAATAAATCGATTGAAAGGCTTTTTGGGGAACTTCATGAGATTCAATTCAATATTCTTTCTCGAACTTTTCTTGAGAAAAAATCGGAAAAAAACTCCAAAAAAGTATAGAAAAAATAAGCAATGAAGTTTTAAAACTATTCATAACAAACGCTATTATTTAATGATGGAAGCTTTGATGATAAAATCAATTTCAGGATACTTATTTTGAATAAATTTATTCCCATATTTCTGAATTGAATCTTGACGAAAGCCCAATTTATCTCCGTATTTATCGTAAAATTTCAAAATATTCTCTGCTCCTTTTGTAACTTTAGCAATCACAGGAAATCCTTTGACACCACTATACTCTAACTCATCCAAACGATGATTGTCTTTCAAATTGATGAAAATTTGACTCGTTCTCGTTTTTACTCCTCCTCTTGCAAATGCAATTGTCATAGAATCATTTTTAACAAGTACAGGCTCATCATTGATTCCAAATTTACTCCATCTATTATTGATTATAGAGTCGTTATGAATACCAAATTGAGCTACAAAATTGGGTACCACTCTGAAAATGGCAACATCTTTATAAAACCCATTTTTGATAAGTGAATACAATCTATCAACTCCTTCTGGAGACCATTCCCTTTTAGCATAAATTTCAAAATTCCCTTTGGTAGTCTCAAAAACTGCTTTGAATTCAGAGGGTGATTTCTCTTTTGCCCATTTGTCATTGAACAGTTTTTTACTACATGAAAAGAATAGTAAAAGCGCAAAAAGCAGTGTTATTTTTTTCATTCTTATATTAATTTATAAATAACAAATATAAAGATGAAATAAGAATAAAATGAAGATATTTTACATAAAAAGAGGGGCTGTAAAAAAAAAAGCATCCCAAATAGGGAAGCTTTCCATTGGCTAACAAGACCAAGACACTTTTTATGAAAGTATCAAAACAACACAACTTGTTGTTTCAATTAAAACAACATGCAAATATAAATGGTTTTTAACTATTTACCAACTTCATGCTTATTTTTAATTTTTTTCTTCATTGTGAATTAATGCTTTAGATTGTATCTTTACAACCTTTATAAAACATCAGAAAATTTACAAACCCAATGCAATTATCAGAACAAGAAGTTGTCCGTAGAGAAAAATTATCAAAATTACGTGATTTAGGAATCAATCCATATCCAGCAGATTTATTTCCACTAGATTCAAACTCATCAGCTATAAAAACCGATTTTTCTGAAGGAAAAAAGGTGGTAATTGCAGGAAGATTGATGTCAAGAAGAATTCAAGGAAATGCCTCTTTTGCGGAATTGCAAGATGGAGTAGGTAGAATTCAAGTGTATTTTAATCGTGATGAAATTTGTGCTGGCGAAGACAAAACCATGTACAATGAAGTGTATAAAAAGTTGTTTGATATTGGCGATTTTATAGGAATTACTGGAACATTATTCACCACAAAAGTGGGCGAAAAAACAGTAATGGTGAAAGAATTTAAATTGCTAAGCAAAGCATTGAGACCTTTGCCATTGCCAAAAACAGATGCTGAAGGAAATACATATGACGAATTTAACGACCCAGAATTGCGTTACAGACAACGTTATGCAGATTTGGTAGTAAATCCTCATGTAAAAGAAGTGTTTGTAAAACGCACAAAATTGTTCAATGCCATGCGTTCGTTTTTCAATGATGCAGGATATTTTGAGGTAGAAACACCCGTTTTACAACCCATTCCTGGTGGAGCAGCTGCAAGACCATTTATAACACATCACAATTCGTTAGACATTCCTTTGTATATGCGAATTGCCAATGAATTGTACTTGAAAAGATTGATTGTTGGTGGTTTTGATGGTGTGTATGAATTCTCTAAAAACTTCAGAAACGAAGGAATGGATAGAACACATAATCCAGAATTTACAGCCATGGAAATCTATGTTTCGTACAAAGATTACAATTGGATGATGGATTTTTGTGAGCAATTATTAGAACATTGTGCATTGACTGTAAATGGTACAACTGAAGCAACTTTTGGGGAACATAAAATCGATTTTAAAGCGCCTTATAAAAGAATTACAATGCGTGATTCTATCTTAGAATTCACTGGTTTTGACATTTTTAATAAAACTGAAGATGAAATTAGAACTGCTGCAAAATCAATGGGAATTGCTGTTGATGAAACTATGGGAAAAGGAAAATTGATTGATGAAATTTTTGGTGGAAAATGTGAAGGAAATTACATTCAGCCAACTTTTATTACTGATTATCCAAAAGAAATGTCGCCTTTGTGCAAAGAACACAGAACAAATCCTGAATTGACAGAGCGTTTTGAATTGATGGTTTGTGGAAAAGAAATTGCAAATGCATATTCAGAATTGAATGACCCAATTGATCAACGTGAACGTTTTGAATATCAATTGAAACTAGCAGAAAAAGGGGATGATGAAGCTACTCAATTTATTGATTATGATTTTTTACGTGCATTAGAATATGGAATGCCACCAACCTCAGGAATGGGAATTGGGATGGACAGATTGATTATGTTTTTAACCAACAATCAATCCATTCAAGAAGTGTTATTTTTTCCACAAATGCGACCTGAAAAACGTGCAATTTCCGTGGAATTAGATGCAGAAGAAAAAGCGGTTTTAGAAATGATTACAAAAGCATCAAAAATCGAATTGAACGATTTGAAAATTCAATCAGGATTATCCAACAAAAAATGGGATAAAACATTGAAACACTTAACAAAAAATAAGTTAGCAAAAGTGACCAAAACAGACGAAGGTTTATTTGTAGAGATCATTTAAAACAACCCATTTTAAATAAAAAATCAAAGAATCACAGCAATGTGGTTCTTTTTTTTTGGTAAATAATTTAAAAAAATTAATAGAAAAATGCAAAAACAAGGACAAATGTCATATATTTGTAGACAAATGTACACGTTATGAATTACGAAAAACAAAAAACATCAAAAACCAATTTCAATATCGTTCAAGAAGCAATGAGTATGTATGCTCAAAAAATAGATACAGCTACCTACTTTAAAACAAGCATAAAAAATAGCAATGATGTTGATTTTTTTGATGATAAAATGAACATCATCAATATTATTAGAAAAGGATTGCCCTTTGATTTATTCCTTAAAATAAAAGACATTACCCCTTTTACAGAAGATGATTGGGCAGATTATTTGAATATTTCCAAAAAAACTTTGCAACGAAATAGCCAAATTGAAAACTATCTCTTCAAACCCATTCATACTGAAAAAATTATTGAATTGGCAGAAGTTACCAATTTTGGTCTAGAAGTTTTTGATTCTCAAGAGCAGTTTTACCTTTGGTTAAATACACCTTCTTTTGCGTTGGGAAATTTAAAACCCGCTGAACTTTTAAAAGATTCTTATGGGAAAGAATTGGTAATGAATGAATTGAATAGTATTGATCAAGGGATTTTTGCTTAATGAAAGTTTTTAGATTGTCTAAAAAGAAATATGCAAAAGAATTGAGTGGAAAAGGCGCTTCAAAGTCTGAGAATAGATGGAATTCCAAAGGCACTGAAATCATTTATACTTCTGAAAGCAGGGCTTTAGCAATGTCTGAAATCTTAGTGCATGTTTCATTGGCAACCTTGCCAAGCGATTTTGTAATGATGACAATTGATGTTCCTGACACCATAAAAATCGATGAACTAAAAATCAGTGAACTTGCTGAGAATTGGAATCAACATCCCCCAACAATTGGAACTCAAAAAATAGGAGATTCGTTTATTGACTCCATGAAATATTGCATCTTAAAAGTTCCTTCAGCAGTGGTAAAAGAAGATTTTAATTACTTATTGAATCCTAATCATAAAGATTTTAAAAAAATAAAAATCATACAAACTACTGATTTTCCCTTTGATAGAAGGATTTTTAAATAGGATGCACTTTACATCAAAACATTTTTTATATTTACGATTCAATTAACTTATTATTCTTTTTAGTTGTTATGAATTGTAAAAATTGTAATCATTTTCTAGAAAACGACGCTCAATTTTGTGATAATTGTGGCGGAAAAATAATTGTTCAAAGAATTACTTTTAAAGAATTACTCTTAGAATTTTTTATCAATACTTTTGGAGTGGATAGTAAGTTTTTCTTAACCATCAGAAAAATGGCAACTCATCCTGATGAGGTTATTAATGAATATTTAGATGGGATTAGAAAACGTTATGTAAATCCGTTTGCATTTTTAGCAGTTGGCGCAGGTTTATCATTACTTACCTTCAATTATTTTGCTGATGATTTTATTGCTATCAATAATTCTATTCAATCGGTTCAAATTAGTGAACTGAAACAAAAAGCAGCACTAGATCTTTCTACCTTAAAAAATATTGACAAACAAGAGTTTCAAAAACTAGAAATAGAAAAGAAAACAGCTCAAATGCAGTTAAAATTCATGGATGGATGGATGCAGTTTATGTTGCGCTATTACAACTTAATGACTTTTGTTTTTCTTTTGATTTATGCAATTTTGAGTAAATGGACATATAGAAAACCTCATAATTTCGGTGAGCATGTGGTGATAAATGCTTTTATTTATGGTTTTCTTACCTACATTACGCTACTATTTTTTATGTTAGCAATTACCATACATCCAACTATTTACAGTTATAGCATCTTAATTTACATCCTTTTTTACATGTATGCGTTTGGAAAGTTTTATCAACTTTCAATTGGAAAAAACATTTTAAAATTGCTACGATTTTTACTCGGTTTAATTGTCTTTTTTATCAGCTTAATGATTATAGGGGTTATCGTGGGAATTGCGTTAAAATATTTTGATTTTATTTAAAAATACTTATCCTTTAAACTTAACAGGCAAATGAACAACTTTTTTAGTTTCAAAAAAAGGTTCGTCAAAATAATTGGTTAAATCGTAAATCGTAGCTGTAGTATATTTTTGTAATTCTTCCGTTAAATCTCCTCCTTTTAAATATAAAATACCATTTTTAAGTTCATGGTTTTGCTTTTTTGCAATTTTTCCTTTTGTCCAATGCACAAAAGTTTCCATTTGGGCTACTGCTCTACTCACTATAAAATCATAAGTATCTTTCACTTCTTCCACTCTGCAATTGGAAGTTTTTACGTTCTTCAACTCCAAACCTTCCACAACTTCATTGACCACTTTTATTTTTTTCCCAATAGCATCAACCAAATGAAAATGGGTTTCTGGAAATAAAATTGCTAACGGAATTCCAGGAAAACCACCTCCAGTTCCCACATCCATTACCTTTGTATTGGGTTGAAATTGAATTACATTTGCAATTCCTAGCGAATGCAATACGTGACGCAAATACAACTCATCAATGTCTTTTCGAGAAACCACATTGATTTTCAAATTCCAATCTTTATATAACTCTTGCAATTGGCCAAACTGATGCAGCTGTTGCTCAGTTAAATCAGTAAAATATTTTTGAATGATTTCCATAAAATAATTTTCACCAGCAAAAATAGTTACTATTTGTATACAATTCCTAAGAAATTTGTGCGTTTATTAGTTGTAGATATTTCAAAATGCATATTTTTGTAACTTAATAAATTTTCAATGAGTACCATAAACTTTTCTAGAGTAGATAATGCAAAATTTTTTAAAACTTTAAATAAAAGAGTTAACGATTATTTTAAAACAAACAATCTTAAAAAAACAGGAAACTGGAAATTATATAGCAAAACAATCCTCATGTTTATGCTCTTTTTAGTTCCTTTTATTATTGTATTAATGGTTTCAATGCCTCAATGGACAATGGTTTTATTGATGATTCTTACAGGAATTGGAATGGCAGGAGTAGGCATGAACGTAATGCATGATAGCAATCACGAATCTTTTTCGAGCAAAAAATGGGTCAATAAATTGATGGGAAGTAGCATTTATATTTTGGCTGGAAATGTATATAATTGGAAAGTGCAACACAATGTGTTGCATCACACATTTACCAACGTAAAAGACCATGACGAAGATATTGACGCAGGTAGAATTATTCGATTTTCTCAACATGCAAAATGGTTGAAAATTCATAAAATCCAAAAATATTATTCCATTTTTTTATATGGATTGTTAACAATTAATTGGGCAATCACTACTGATATTAAGCAAATGCACAATTACTTAAAACGCAAACTTTCATACGGAGATTTTCCAAATCCTGCAACAGAATGGACAAAATTGGTGATTTCAAAACTGATTTATTATTCACTTTGGATTGTATTGCCAATCGCAGTTTTAGACATTGCTTGGTGGAAAGTATTTATTGGTTTTTTTGTGATGCATTATACAGCAGGAATGATTTTGAGTTTGGTATTTCAATTGGCGCATATTGTTCCAAATACAGCCATGCCAATTCCTGATAAAGATGGAAATTTAGAACACACTTGGGCAGTCCATCAATTATACACGACTTCTAACTTTGCACCTAGTAATATACTGGTAAATTTTTATACTGGAGGGTTAAATCATCAAGTTGAGCATCATATTTTCCCACACATTTCGCATGTTCATTATGACAAATTGGCTACAATTGTCAAAGAAACTGCAAAGGAATTTAATTTACCTTACAATGAGTATGAAACCATGCGTAAAGCCATTATTGAACATTTTAGACACCTAGGAGTTTTAGGGAAAAATCCAGAATTAGTATAATCAAATAAAATTTTTTTAGAAAAATGTCACATCCATTATCGGACAGAATTAACAGTTTGCCTGTTTCTGAAACATTAGCAATGGCAGCTAAAGCAAGAGAATTAAGAGCAGAAGGAAAAGATATTATTGGATTGAGTTTGGGCGAACCAGATTTCAATACTCCTGATTTTATCAAAGATGCTGCAATTGAAGCTATTCATCAAAATTATAATTCGTATTCACCTGTTGACGGATATTTAGAATTAAAAGAAGCAATTTGTGTAAAATTTAAACGCGATAATAACTTGATTTATAAACCAAATCAAGTAGTAGTCTCTACAGGAGCAAAACAGTCAATTGCAAATGTGGCTCAGGTTTTATTAAATCCTGGAGATGAAATTATTTTACCAACTCCATATTGGGTAAGTTATTCAGCGATTGCAACTTTGTGCGAAGCCATTTCTATTGAAGTTCCTTCAACAATTGAAACAAATTTTAAAATTACGCCTCAACAATTAGAAGCGGCTATCACACCAAAAACAAAAATGGTGTTTTTTAATTCGCCAAATAATCCAAGTGGAACCATTTATACGGAAGCAGAATACAGGGCATTTGCAGCTGTTTTAGAGAAATACCCACGAATTTTTGTTTTGTCAGATGAAATTTATGAACATATCAATTATAGCGAAAAACCATTCAGTTTTGCTGCTATTGAAAGTATGTATGATAGAACAATTACCGTAAATGGTTTGGCAAAAGCATTTGCTATGACTGGATGGAGAATTGGATATCTTGGAGCTCCTGAATGGATTGCGAAATCGTGTACGAAAATGCAAGGACAAATCACTTCTGGAACAAATTCTATTGCACAAAGAGCTGCAATTACTGCTGTCTTAGCACCTATTGAAAAAATTCAATACATGGTTAAAGAGTTTAAAACTCGCAGAGATATTATGGTTAATTTGTTAAGAGAAATTCACGGTTTTAAAGTAAATGTTCCTGAAGGTGCATTTTACGTTTTTCCTGATGTTTCTGCTTTTTTTGGAAAAATAATTGATGGATATCAAATTGAAAATGCGGGTGATTTCTCAATGTTTTTATTAGAAAAAGCGAACGTTGCTACTGTAAGTGGTGAAGCTTTTGGTGCTGCAAATTGCATCAGGTTGTCTTATGCTGCCTCAGAAAGTCAAATTAGAGAAGCTATAAAAAGAATCAAAAAAGTTGTCAGCTAAAGATTCTTAAAATTAATGTTTCTAAAATCTCATTGGAAACTGTGATTTTTTTTATTTTAAATTTTTTAAAAAAATAACACTTTAAAAGATGTAATTTTTGAATTGAATTTTATGGTGAAACTTAGTCTACATTATCATGTAAAAATGAATTGTTTGATTTAAAACTTAAATCATTGCTATCTTTCCTTAATGTAGTTTCGTCTTTACTTACTGAAGAATTGACTCCAATATCTAAACCATTTCTTAAATATGCAGGTTGGCGCTCAATTTCATCAATATTTTTATTTAATTGCTCATTAAATTTATGATTAAAGCTCTTCATTTTACTTCTTCTATCATCCGCTTTTTTCTCTAATTCTGCAATTGTCAAACTCATTGGAGAAATTTCTTCACTTTCCGTTTCAATTAGATTGATATCTTGAGTTTTGTAAGTTTTAAGAATAAATCCCATATCATCACCTTCAACAACTTTTATTGGTGCAATATTTGAACTTTTAGCAATGGTTGGTTTCGCATCAAAATCTTCCAAAATATGTTTTTTAAAAGTGATTTCTTCAGCGCCAAAAACCTCAATTTCATTAATATTTAGCTTTACTTCAACTTGCGGAACAACTTCTCCTTCCATTTTGATTTCAGTAGAGGAATTTAGTGGCAAATCAAATAATAAATCTGCCTGAATTTGATTGTTAAATTTTTCAGTGATTACTTCTTTTTTTGGAATATCCATAATGATAAAATCATCATCATACATTTTTTCTAAACAAAATTCTTCATAAAATACTGGAGTTTCAAATATCAATTGAGATGTTGGAATCAAGTCCATTTTTAGTGTGCAATCTTCAAAATCATCATCCAAAACATAGGTTACTTTATGATCGTTTATTTCATGATTAGATTCTTGAAAAGTAGGTGACTTCGTGATTGTTTTTTCCGAAAAATTATAGGTTGCTTTTTGTTCATCCTCCAAAGTGTGTATAATTTTTTTTGCCTCAGTATTCGTAATTGAACTTTGTTGATCAAGTGCAAAACCAGTAGCAACAACTGTTATGGAAATTGCTTCACCAAGTTCATCATCTTCTCCAATACCCATAATAATATTGGTATCATAACCAGCTTCTGTTTGAATGTGCTCGTTGATCTCTCCGATTTCATCTAAAGTAACTTCTGATGTTCCTGAAACAATTAACAACAAAACATTTTTAGCACCCGTAATTTTATTGTCATTCAACAACGGAGAATCCAACGCTTTTACAATGGCATTTTTTGCTCTATTGTCGCCTTCTTCTCTTGCAGAACCCATAATTGCAGTTCCACTATTTGAAAGTACTGTTTTTGCATCATGCAAGTCAATATTTTGTTTGTAGTGGTGTGTAATTACTTCAGCAATTCCTCTTGATGCAGTTGACAATACTTCATCAGCTTTTGAAAATCCAGCTTTAAAACCAAGATTTCCATATACTTCACGTAATTTATTATTGTTGATAACTATCAGAGAATCAACATTTTTACGTAATAGATCAATTCCTATCTGAGCTTGATTTGAGCGCATTCTTCCCTCAAATTGAAATGGCATTGTAACAATTGCGACTGTTAAAATATCCATGTCTTTCGCAATTTTTGCGATGATCGGAGCAGCACCTGTTCCAGTTCCACCTCCCATTCCAGCAGTAATAAACACCATTTTTGTTTGGGTATTTAACATTTCCTGGATTTCTGTGATGCTTTCTTTTGCTGCTTGTGCACCAATTTCAGGATTAGCGCCTGCGCCTAACCCAGAGGTTAAGTTGGCACCCAACTGAATTTTATTTGGGACAGGACTGTTTTCGAGAGCTTGGGAATCTGTATTACAGATTACAAAATCTACTCCTTTGATGTTTTGGGTGAACATGTGGTTTACTGCATTGCTTCCTCCACCACCAACTCCAATTACTTTAATGGTGTTTGATTGTGTTTTAGGCATGTCAAATAAAATGTTATCAAATTCTGCGCTCATAATAACGTATCTATTTTTTAGTTTTTATTGTAGTTTGTTTTCTTTTCTAATTTGGTTGCTTTGATTTACTCGGCGTTATCTAAAAAATCTTTAATTCTGTCTGTGAATTTTTCTAAGAAACTTTTGATTCTTGGTTTTTGATTTTCTTGAACTTTTTGTTCACTTGAAATTTCCATTGATGCATTTGTCAAGACATTTGCTGTTGCATTTGTTGTCAATTTGGTTGCAGTTGTTACTGATATTGGTGATTTTTCAAAAACGGGTTCAATAACTTCTTCAATAATTTGTTCAGAATACGAATCTCCTCTTAAACCTTCATATAACAATCCAACTGCTGTTGCAAATGCTGGACTTGATAATGTATCTTCAGAATCACCAGCTAAATGTTCATTTGGGTAACCAATTCTTACATCCATTCCTGTAATATATTCAACCAATTGTCTCAAATGTTTTAATTGAGCACCACCACCTGTCAATACAATTCCTGCAATTAACTTTCCTTTGGCAGTTTCGTGACCATAATTTTTAATTTCAAGAAATACATATTCAATGATTTCTTGAACTCGAGCATGAATAATTTTTGAAAGGTTTTTTAACGTAATTTCTTTTGGTTCACGTCCTCTTAGTCCAGGAATTGAAACGATTTCCGTTTCTTTATTTTCTCCTGGCCAAGCTGAGCCAAATTTAATTTTTAGCAATTCAGCTTGTTTTTCAATAATTGAACATCCTTCTTTAATATCATCAGTAATCACATTTCCCCCAAAAGGAATTACTGCTGTGTGGCGAATAATTCCGTCTTTAAAAATAGCCAAATCTGTAGTTCCACCTCCAATATCAATCAATGCAACACCAGCCTCTTTTTCTTCATTACTTAATACTGCAGAGGCTGATGCTAAAGGTTCAAGTGTTATTTTACTCAAACTTAAACCAGCACTTTTAACACATCTTCCAATATTTCTGATAGATGAAACTTGACCAACAACAACATGAAAATTTGCCTCCAAACGTCCACCATACATTCCTTTAGGTTCTTTAATGTCGGCTTGAGAATCTACTTTAAACTCTTGCGGCAAAACATGAATAATTTCCTCTCCAGGAAGCATTACTAATTTATGAACTTGATTTACAAGATTTTCAATATCCGCATCATCAATTACTTCGTCAGCATTTTCCCTTGTGATATAATCACTGTGATGTAAACTGCGAATATGTTGTCCTGCAATTCCAACAACAACATTATCAATCTTCATTCCTGAAACACTTTCAGCCTCTTCAACTGCTTGTTGAATAGATTGAATTGTTTGAGTGATATTACTAACAACACCTCTTTTAACGCCCAAACTTTTCGCTTTTCCAGTACCAATAATTTCAATTTTGCCGTATTCATTTTTACGACCAATCATGGCAACAATTTTGGTAGTACCAATGTCTAAACCAACAGCTATTTTATTGTTTTCCATCCTGATTTATTTTGTGCACACAACTTGGTTGTGATATTTTACATTTATTATTTTATAATTCTGAATTGTTTTATCACTAAATGTGTTGTTATAAAACGCTTTTAACTTTTTAAACTTTGTATCAATTTCGGTTAAATTCCCAAAATCGATTTTATATTCTCCACTTCTAACGGCAAATTGCACTTCACCATCGTCAAATTTTTCTATGCTAACAATCTCTTTTCGTAAAAAATTATCTTCTAAAATAATGCGTATTAATGGCATTAATTCGTTCATTTCATGCTCTTTTTCTGCACCAGAAACTAATATAACTCTTGCAGAAAAATGTTCCGACAAAGGAAACTTTACGCCTTGTTTATCAACATAATAAGAGTTGTCTTTGTCAACAATTCTTACAACAGGCGTTCGTTGTCTCACAACTATTTTTAACTTTCCATGAATGGTCAAAAAAACAGAAGCCTTCTCTAAATAAGGGTTTTTAGAAACGTATGTTTCCAAACCGTATAAATTTAAACTAGATTTTGCTTGGTTTTTTACTGTTTTATTATTTTGTATTAACAATTTATTAACCATTGCTTCATTTAAGAAATGACTTGTTCCAGCCTCCATTTTGATGTCAATTTCATGTATTTTTTTTTGTTGATTTCTTACAGATGAAAAACTATACAAAAAACCAACACTTACTATTAAGCACAAAAACAACAAGTATTTTAAAAACTTCTTAAATCTCATTTTTAGATGATTTTAAAATTTGATTTGTAATATCTGAAATCATCACTCCAATATCTCCAGCACCTAACATGGCAACCACTTTAGCCGAAGACTGTTGAATGTCTTTTAAAAGTGTTTTTTTGCGCGTCAATTTTTTATTTTTATTTTCAATTTTATTCAATAACCAAGTAGCATCAATTCCCTTAATTGGCAATTCTCTTGCAGCATAAATATCTAACAACAAAACTTCATCAAATTTTGAGAGTGATGCTGCAAAATCTTCTGCAAAATCTTTCGTTCTTGAAAATAAATGCGGTTGAAAAACGACCAACACTTTTTCTGATGGATAGATTTCTCTAATGGCATTTTCAACAGCCGAAATTTCTGTAGGATGATGTGCATAATCATCAATCAAAACAAAATTAGGAGTTTTAATTTTATATGTAAAACGTCTTTTTACACCTTTAAATGTTGCTAAGCTTTTTTTTATTTCTTCTAAAGAAATTCCGTAAACATTAGCCATTGCTAACGCTGCTAAAGCATTCATTACGTTGTGTTTACCTGGTAAATGAAATTCAATATTTTTAATTTCTGAAATCGGAGTTTTTACATCAAAAATGTATTTTCCGCTGTCAATTTTCATATTAAAGGCCATATAATCTGCAGTTTCATTCACTGCATATGTGAGTCCTTTGATTGGTAAACCTTTGGCTATAATTAAGGTTTCAGAAACTTGTTTAGAAAACGCAATAAAAGATTCTTCTAAAGCAGTAGCTTCTTTATAAATATCCAAATGATCAGCGTCCATGGAAGTAATGCAAGCAATATTTGGGTGTAATTGCAAGAAAGATCGATCAAACTCATCTGCTTCAACAACCCAAATTTTGTCTTCGCCTAACAATAAATTTGAGTTGTAGTTTTCTGAAATTCCGCCTAAAAATGAAGTAGCATTAACACTTTTCATGATGTGACCTAAAATAGCAGAAGTCGTTGTTTTTCCATGAGTTCCAGCAACAGCCAAGCAAAATGTGTTTTTTGAAATCATTCCCAAAACTTGCGCTCTTTTCAAAACATTGAAATTATTTTCTTTGAAATATGCTAACTCTGAATGATTTTTTGGGATTGCTGGTGTGAAGATCACCAAAGTTTTTTCTTTATTTAAATATGAAATTGGAATATTTTTAATGTCATCTTCAAAATGAATTTCAACACCCAAAATTTCTAAATCTGAAGTAATTAGCGAAGGCGTTTTATCATAACCAGCCACATTTTTTCCTAGTGCAACAAAATATTTGGCAATGGCACTCATGCCAATTCCACCAATTCCAACGAAGAAAACGTTATATATGCTGTTTATATTCACTTTTTTATGAGTTTTTCAATTTCGTTTACAATATCAGTTGTTGCAGATGGTAATGCCAATTCTTTAATGTTTTCTGATAAATGTTGTTGCTTTCCTTTGTCTTTCAAAAGTGTTTCAAAAACAATTGGAAATGTCTCTAAATCTTCTTCTTTCAACAAAATTGCACCATGTTTGTCAGCAATAGATTTTGCATTTTTTGTTTGATGATCTTCAGCTACATTTGGTGATGGAATGAAAATTACTGGTTTTCCAATAATGCATAATTCTGAGACTGAACTTGCGCCAGCTCTTGAGATAATGATATCTGATGCTGCATATGCCAAATCCATTCTATTAATAAATTGGTGAACCTGCACATTTTCAAGCGTGTCATATTTTTTATATTCTTCAAAATACAGTTTTCCACATTGCCAAATTAGCTGTACATCTTGTTTTTTGAAAAATACTAAATTCGCTTCTACCAATTGATTTATTTTTCTTGCGCCCAAACTTCCTCCCAAAATCAAAATAGTTTTTTTAGAGACATGTATTTGAAAAAAATCTTGAGATTCATTAATTTTTGTATGAATTTTTAATAAATCTTGACGCACTGGATTTCCAGTTTTTATAATTTTTGAACTTGGAAAAAAGCGTTCTAAATTGTCATAAGCCACACAAATTTTTGTAGCTTTTTTTGCGAGATATTTATTGGTGATTCCAGGAAATGAATTCTGTTCTTGAATCAACGTTGGAATCCCTTTTCTGTTTGCCATAATTAATGTTGGGCCACTTGCAAATCCTCCTGTTCCAATCGCAACATCAGGTTTAAACGTATCAATAATTTTTTTTGCTCTCCACAAACTGCTTATCAATTTAAAAGGAAATGACATATTACTTGCTAATTGTTTTCTTTGAATTCCAGAAATCCAAAGACCTTTTATTTCGAAACCAGCTTGAGGTATTTTTTCCATTTCCATTTTGTCTTTGGCGCCAACAAATAGAAAATTTGCATCAGGAAAACGCACTTTTATCTCATTCGCAATTGCAATTGCAGGATAAATGTGACCTCCTGTTCCTCCTCCGGAAATTAAAATATTATACGGTTTCATGCAAAATATCTAAGGGATTATCATCTAAAATATCTTCCTCAGTTGCTTCTTTTGAAGCACTTACGCTTAAAATCATTCCAATTGCGAAACATGTCATCCAAATTGAAGTTCCTCCACTACTTATTAATGGTAATGTTTGACCAGTAACTGGAAATAAACTTGTGGCAACTGCCATGTTTATGAATGCTTGAAAAATGATTGGAATTCCAGCACCAACCACTAATAAAGCCCCAAAAATGGTCCTTGTTTTTCTTATAACAACGAAAATTCTAAAGAACAATAAAAAATAGACACATAAAATAAAAACTCCGCCAATAAATCCATATTCTTCGGCAATAATTGCAAAAATAAAATCGGAAGTTGATTGAGGTAAAAAGTATTTTTGCACGCTTTTTCCTGGTCCAACTCCAAATAATCCTCCGGTTGCAATGGCAATTTTTGCTTTTTCAACTTGATAAGCATCTTTGCCATTTTCATCAGAAAAATTTTCAATTCGACTTTGCCAAGTTTGCACTCTATTTGGCATCACATCTGGGAATGCTTTTGCGATAAGCACAAAAACCACCAATGAAATAATACCAATTCCAAGAATAATTCCCAAATGTTTGATAGGATAACCACCCACAAAACACAACATTAAAATCATTACGAAAATGATAGCTGTAGTTGAGAAATTTGCAGGTAAAATCAATACTAAAACCAATGCAATTGGCAACCAAAGTTGTAAAATACTTTCTTTTAAAATGATTTCTTTTTCTTTGTTTTTCGCTAAATATCTTGCTACATAAACCATCAAAACCAAACCAGCTAAAGTGGAAGTTTGAAAACCAATTCCTACTAACGGAATTTGAATCCATCTACTTGCATTTGAACCGCCAATAGTTGTTCCTTGGGATAAAGTGTAGATTAATAATAGGATAACTATGGGTAAAATCAAAACTGATCCCGCAGAAAAATATCTGTAAGGGATTTTATGAATTCCATAAATGATTGCAAAACCCATCATTAGCAGCATGATGTGTTTCAATAAATACCCAAATGTTGAACCTTTTCCAATTACATAAACCAAATTTGTGCTAGCACTATACACAGGCATAAATGAGCAAATTGCCAAAATTGCAACTATCGCCCAGATACCTTTATCTCCTTTTATTTGATTAAATATGGTTTTCAAATCGGGTTTTTATTTTTTTAATTTTATAGTAAATTTTTTACAGCATTTTTAAACTGCCGGCCTCTGTCTTCATAATTTTCGAACAAATCGAAACTTGCACAAGCTGGAGACAATAAAACGACATCCCCTTTTTCTGATAATTTTTGAGCAACTTTTACAGCTTCTTCGGCACCAGCAGTTTCAATAATCATATCAACTACATCTCTAAAAGCGCTTATAATCTTTTCATTATCAACTCCTAAACAAACAATAGCGCGCACTTTTTCTCTAGCCAAAGCTAATAATTCGCTATAATCATTTCCTTTGTCAACACCACCAACAATCCAAATAGTTGTTTTATTCATACATTCTAATGCATAAAATACCGAGTTTACATTGGTTGCTTTTGAATCATTGATATACTCCACATCTTTTATTTTTGCGACAAATTCTAGACGATGTTCTGCACCTTCAAAATCCTCTAAACTTTCTTTTATAAATTGCTTTCTAACTTTTAATAATTGTGCTACCATTGTTGCAGCCATCGCATTTTTTGTATTGTGTTTTCCTTTCAATGATAAACTTGATAATGGCATAGTAAATATCTTTTTTTGTATGTTGATTGTTATTTTGTTATCTTTTAAATATGCACCAAATTCGAGTTCTTTTTCTATTGAAAATGGAACCAGTGTTGCATTTGTTTTGTTTGTTTGAAGCCAATTATTAATTGCTTCGTTATCAGCGTCATAAATCAGATAATTATCCGATGTTTGGTTTTTTGTAATCCTGAATTTCGATGCGATATATTTATTAAAATCATAGTCATATCTGTCTAAATGATCAGGAGTGATATTTGTTAAAATTGCGATATGACTGTTGAATTTTTCAATGCCATCTAACTGAAAACTACTCAACTCTAAAACGTAATTTTCATATTCATTTTCTGCAACTAATTGTGCAAAACTCTTTCCAATATTTCCCCCAATTCCGACATTTATTCCCGCATTTTTCAAAATATGATGCGTTAACATTGTTGTGGTTGTTTTTCCGTTTGAACCTGAAATTCCAACAATAGTTGCTTTTGTAAATTGGGCTGCAAATTCAATTTCGGAAATCACCGAAATTCCTTTTTCAACTAACTTTTTCATCATCGGAATTTTGTCAGAAATTCCAGGACTTTTCATTACAACATCTGCTGTAAAAATTTTGCTTTCTGTATGTTGATTTTCTTCAAAATCTATTTCGTTATGTAAAAGAACTTCTTTGTATTTATCAGCAATTTTTTGACTGTCAGATACGAAAACATCATAGCCTTTTTGCTTTCCTAAAATCGCAGTTCCAATCCCACTTTCTCCTCCTCCAAGAACAACCAATCTTCTCAAATTATCTTAATTTTAATGTTACAATTGAAAAAACTGCCAATAAAATTCCTACAATCCAAAAACGTACTACAATTTTACTTTCGTGATAATTTAGTTTTTGATAATGATGATGTAAAGGTGACATTTTGAAAATACGTCTTCCTTCACCAAATTTTTTTCTTGTATATTTAAACCAAGAAACTTGAATAATCACAGAAAGATTTTCAATCACAAAAATGCCTGCCAAAACTGGCAGCAATAATTCTTTGCGAACAGCAATTGCAATAACAGCAATGATTCCTCCAATTGTTAAACTTCCGGTATCACCCATAAAAACTTGAGCTGGATAGGTATTATACCACAAAAATCCAATCAAAGCTCCGGCAAAAGCTAGGATAAAAACGGTCATTTCACCTGAATTTGGAATGTACATGACATCCAAATAATCTGCGAAAATGATGTTCCCAGAAACCCAGGCAAAAATGGCCAAAGTGATAACAATAATGGCTGATGAGCCTGCTGCTAAACCATCAATTCCATCTGTTAAATTGGCACCATTTGAAATTCCTGTTACAATAAAAACAGTTATAAATATGAAAATAATCCAACCATAATTTTCAAAACCATTTCCTAAAAAACAAAAAGCGTCTGCATAATCTAATTCGTTATTTTTTAAAAATGGGACTGTTGTTTTAGTTGATTTGTGTTCGTCTCCGAAAACAACTCTTTTCCCATTTTCAGCAGTAATTTGCTGATTTAATGGTAATTTTTCTTTGATAGTAATTCCGTCATTAAAATATAAAATTGCACCCACTATAATTCCCAAACCTATTTGTCCAAGAACTTTGAATTTTCCCTTTAAACCCTGTTTGTTTTTTTTGAAAACTTTGATATAATCATCTAAAAACCCAATAAAACCCATCCAAATTGTGGTAATTAACAAAAGAATCACATAAATATTATTTAATTTTGCTAATAGCAAAACAGGAATCAATGTTGCCAAAATGATGATAATTCCACCCATTGTCGGCGTTCCAGATTTTTGTTGTTGACCCTCTAAACCCAAATCTCTAATGGTTTCTCCAACTTGCTGATTTCTCAAAAAACTGATGATTCTTTTTCCATAAATGGTAGAAATCAATAAAGATAAAATAAACGCTGCTGCAGCTCTAAAAGTGATAAATTGAAAAACCCCTGCACCAGGAATATTAAATTGACTGTCTAAATATTGGAAAAAATAATATAACATTTTAGTTCTTTTTTAGTTGATTAAAACAATTTGTTACCTCTTCTAAATCATCAAAATGTGAACGAACTCCATTAACTTCTTGATAATTTTCATGCCCTTTTCCTGCGATTAATATTATGTCTCCTTGTTCAGCAAATTTGCAAGCTATTTTGATGGCTTGTTTTCTGTCTAAAACTGAGAGTGTTTTTTTATAGTTTTCCGGTGATACTCCAACTTCCATTTCATCAATAATCGTTTGTGGATTTTCCGATCTAGGATTGTCGGAAGTAAAAATTACTTGTGAGCTTAATTGTGATGAAATGTGTGCCATTTTTGGTCTTTTGGTTACATCTCTGTCACCTCCACAACCAACTACAGTAATAACTTTCTTGTTTCCAGTTCTGATTTCATTAATGGTCTCTAAAACATTTTTTAATGCTTCAGGCGTGTGAGCATAATCAATAATAGCAATGACTTGATTTTCAGAAGCTATATATTGAAAACGACCACTCACACTATCTAATTGACTTAAAATTTTTAGAATTTCTAATTTTTCTAATCCTAATAATTCTGCTGTGGCAGCAATTGCCAATAAGTTATAGGCATTAAATTCACCAATTAATTTTGTCCAAACTTCTGTACCGTTAATATTCATTAATGTTCCTGAAAATTGTTTTTCAACAATTTTTGCTTTATAATCAGCTAACGTTTTTAAAGCATACGTTTTTTTGATTGCTTGGGTGTTTTGTAACATTACTTGACCGTTTTTATCGTCAATATTTGTCAATACAAAGGATGTTTTGGGTAATGAATCAAAAAAAGATTTTTTTACATCTCTGTAAGCTGCAAATGTTTTGTGATAATCTAAATGATCATGAGTTAAATTGGTAAAAATTCCTCCAGCAAATGATAAACCCTCTGTTCTTTTTTGATGAATTCCGTGCGAACTCACTTCCATAAAACAATAATTAACCTTATCATTCACCATTTTTTCTAAATAATAATTGATAGAAACAGAATCTGGAGTGGTGTGCGTTGCATTAAATTCAGTCTCATCAACCAAAATTTTTACCGTTGAAAGTAACCCAACTTTATATCCTGCTTTTTTGAATAATTGGTATAGGAGGGAAGCTACTGTAGTTTTTCCATTAGTGCCTGTTACTCCAACAAGTATTAATTTTGAAGACGGATCTCCATAAAAATTTGCTGCCATGATTGCCAAAGCAGTTTGCGAATCAGCAACTTTTATATATGTACAATTTTCTTTTTTTTCAGACGGAAAATCTTCGCAAATAATTGCAATTGCGCCCAAAGAAATGGCTTTTTCAATATAGACATGACCATCAACTGAAACGCCTTTTAAAGCAATAAAAACATCATTTTTTTTAACATTTCTTGAATCAAAAATCAGCTGATTTACATACAAATCAGTCACACCAAAGACTTCTTTGATGGCAACTTTATATAATATGTCTTTTAAATTTTTCAGCTTATAATAATTTTAAAGTGATAGTATTTCCTTTTTTTAATTTTTCGCCACTTTTAATGGACTGATTTTTTACTTTTCCAATTCCAGATATTTTTACTTTTAAACCAATATTTTCCAACAACGAAACAGCATCCATTCCTGACATTCCTTCAACATTTGGCACCAAATCATGCTTTGATTGTAGCATTTTTTGATAATTTTTATATTCATTATCAATAGATGAAAACGCTACAAAATCATTGACAGATTGACGATCAATAGGAGTTGATGTATAAATTTTTTGGGCAATTTCTTTGAAAATTGGCGCTGCAACTGTTGATCCATAATACCCTTTATTTTTATCAGGTTCATGAACCACAACAATGCAGGAGTATTTGGGTTTATCAGCCGGGAAAAATCCAACAAATGATGCCACATATCGCTCACTTGAATAATGACCACTCACTTGTTCACCATTTTCGCTTTTATGAGCTGAAATATATTTTTTTGCAGTGCCTGTTTTTCCTGCCATTGAAAAATTAGGGGAATAAATATTTTGTGCAGTTCCTCTGATTACAACATTTTCCATTACTTTTCTGACTTTTTTCAGAGTTTCAGTAGATGCTATTTTAGGATTTACAACTTCAGCTGTAAATACTTTCTCAGTAATATTTTGTTTGCGTAATTCTTTAACAAATCTTGGTTTTACCATGATTCCATCATTGGCAACTGCGTTATAAAACATCAAAGTTTGCATTGGTGTAATCGAAATTCCATAACCCCAAGACATCCATTCTAATGAAATTTTACTCCAACGATTTTTATCTTTTGGACTTGGAACATAAGGCATTCCTTCTCCTTTTATTTGAAAACCAACAGGTTTTGTGAATCCGTATTTTTCAATATTATCATAAAATTTTTGAGGATTGTTGTCATAATGTTGTCTTATCAATTTTACAATCCCAACATTGGATGAAACTTCAAAAACCCTCGCAGCAGAAATTTTTCCATAACCACCTTTTTTTGAATCTTCTACTTTTGAGCCGTGAATAAACATAATTCCACCATCTGTATCAACAACAGTTGAAGTGTCAATTACTTTGTCATCTATAGCTGCTATCAAACTTGCCAATTTGAAAGTTGATCCAGGTTCATGACTTTCCCAAATGGCATAATTTCTTTTTTCAAAATAAGTTCCTTCATCCGATTTTCCAAGATTTGAAATAGCTCTTACTTCACCGGTTTTGGTTTCCATAACAACTGCACAACCATGATCAGCATTTAATTTTTCTAGTTGAGCTAGTAAAGCATGATGAGTAATATCTTGAATATTTATATCAATTGTTGTGATCACATCATGACCATCAATCGGTTCTTTTTCGTTGACATCAGAAATTGGTTTCCATTGATTTTTTGCAATTTTTTGTTTCCAACGCAATCCATTTTCTCCTTGCATAAAATCAGCAAAAGCACCTTCAATTCCTGCTTCGCCACGAAAATCATCATATCCAATCGTTCTCTCTGCGATTTTTCCAATAGGATGTGAGCGTACAGTTTTGTGCTCAGCAATAAATCCACCTTTATAAACGCCCAATTTGAAGATAGGAAATTCTTTAATAATTAAATAATCATTGTAGCCAACATTTCTTGCAATTAAAAAATACCTGTTATTTGATTTTTTTGCAGCTTTTAATTTTGATAAATAATGAGCAGAAGATTTACCAAGCTTTTTTGATAATTCTTTTGACAAAGCAACTACGTTTTTTTCAAATTCTTCGTCATCTACTGCAACAACATCCATTCTAATAGTGAATTTTGACATTGAAGTTGCTAGCATATTTCCATCAGAAGCATACACGTTTCCTTTATTGGCATAAACAGTATCTTGTCTGATGGTTAATTCAGTAGCAAGTGCTTTGTACTTTTTTCCCTCAACAAACTGAATATTTGTGAGTTGATAGATGATTGCCACAAAAAAAATGGTCATAAAAGCAGCTATCAAATAGAATTTTGTTAGTAAGCTCTTTTTTTGAATTGACATTTTGATTATTTTTTTTGGGTTACTATTATTTTTTTTGGTGGAGTTTCTGAAGGATTTAAACCAATTTCAATAGCTCTTTCTCTGATGTTTGATTCCATTTTCATTTGCATTAAAATGGTTTCTGTATCTACATATTCTGCTCTTAATTCTCTTTTAATTTTATTTAATTCAGCTATTTTTATTACTTTTTTATCTGCTCTATGTG
Source organism: Flavobacteriaceae bacterium UBA2540 (assembly GCA_002340765.1). Classification (GTDB taxonomy): domain Bacteria; phylum Bacteroidota; class Bacteroidia; order Flavobacteriales; family Flavobacteriaceae; genus Polaribacter. The sequence continues at coordinate 28,949 of DDMS01000046.1, forward strand.
CACTCGAAATCATAACTAATAACAACACCACAACAAAAATTATGATGCGCCAATTTTTGAAAGCAGACTCATCTGTCAAAAAACTTCCTCTCAAAAAATCGTACAAATTTTTATTACTCATCTTGAACTTATTTATTTAAAGTTGCAATTCTTAATTTTGCACTTCTTGCCCTGTTATTTTGTCTGATTTCCTCTTTGGATGGAACAATTAATTGTCCAACTTTTTTTAAAGGAATGTTTGAATTTCCGTAAATATCTTTCTCTGGTTCGCCCGAAAACATTCCTGAAATCATAAATCTTTTTACCAATCTATCTTCTAAAGAATGATAAGAAATGACACTCAATCGTCCTTTATCATTTAATAAATTGGGAGTTTGATTTAAAAATTCTTTCAAAGCTTCCAATTCTTCATTCACTTCAATTCTAAAAGATTGATAAATTTGAGCCAATATTTTATGTTCAACAGCCTTTGGTAAATACTTTTTTAATACTTTTTTTAGTTGAAAACTTGTTTCTATTTTTTCTTTTTGACGCTCTTCAACAATCGTTTTTGCGATGTTTTTGGAGTTTCTTAATTCACCATGCAAAAACAATATTTCAGCTAATTTTTGTTCAGTATATTTGTTAATAATTTCCTTAGCCGAGATTTTTGCTTTTTGATTCATTCTCATGTCTAAATCGCCATCAAAACGTGTAGAAAAACCTCTTGCTGATTCATCAAATTGATGAGAAGAAACACCTAAATCAGCTAAAATTCCATCCACATTTTTGATTCCATGAAACCTTAAATACCTTGAAATAAATCTAAAATTTTCAGCAATTAATATAAATCTTGAATCATCAATTGTGTTTTGTAAAGCATCTGCGTCTTGATCAAAGGCAAATAATTTTCCATTTTTACCCAATTGATTTAAGATTTCTTTTGAATGGCCACCACCACCAAAAGTAACATCAACGTAAATGCCATCTTTTTTGATAGCCAAAGCTTGAACGCTTTCTTGCAATAAAACTGGATTATGATAACTCATCTATAGTTTTATTTCCCATTACTTCTTCAGCCAAATCAGCAAAATCCTGTGCAGCTTCATCAATTGCTTTTTCATAGTTTGTTTTATCCCAAATCTCAATAATATTTACTGATGATGCCATGACAACATCTTTTTTAATATTTGCAAAATCATACAATTCTTTCGGAATCAAAATCCTTCCAGTTGCATCCATTTCAACCACTTTTACACCTGCAGTAAATCTTCTAGTGAAGTCGTTGTTTTTCTTCACAAACTGATTTAATTTACTAATTTTTTCCATCATCAATTTCCATTCATTCATTGTGTACAATTCCAAACAAGGTTGAAAAACAGCTCTTTTAAGTACAAAACCATCTTCAGAATAAGGCATTAACTGCTTTTTGAAAGCGGATGAAATCATCACTCTTCCTTTAGCTTCTGCCTTGCATTCATATGTTCCTAAGAAATGTATCACCTAAAATTGAATTTAAATCCAAAAATATATAAATTTTACCACTTTTTACCACTTTTTACCACATTGTTAATAAATATTTATTTTTTGTTTATTTTAAAACAAATTAAGCTTGTTGAAAGCCTTGTTTATTGAAATTTGAAAACTGTTTGTATGTAATAAAAAAAAACTACATTTGCGAAAAGGCAAACCAAATGATAATCAATGACTGACAAGTTAAAAACTGAAGGGAAGTTCAGATACGTAGAGGCTGGAGAAGGACCTGCAATCATTGTTTTACACGGATTAATGGGGGCTTTAAGCAATTTTGAAGCTACTTTTAATTATTTTTCAAATAATGGATATAAAGTTTTAATACCTGAATTACCTCTTTATTCTTTACCACTTTTAAAAACTAATGTTAAAAATTTAACGCTTTTTTTAAAATCTTTTATGACTCATAAAAAGATTAATAATGCTATTCTTTTAGGAAATTCTTTAGGTGGACATATTGCACTTTATTTTACAAAACATTATCCAGAAAAAGTAACTGCTTTGGTGCTTGCAGGAAGTTCTGGATTATACGAAAAATCGATGGGAGATAGTTTTCCAAAAAGAGGGAATTATGAGTACATTGAGCAAAAAGCTAGGGATGTTTTTTATGATCCTGCTGTTGCAACTAAAGAGATGGTAGATGGTGTCTATGAAATTGTAAATAATAGAGTGACTGTTTTAAAAACGTTGGCAATTGCGAAAAGTGCCATACGTCATAATATGGCCAATGATTTGCCAGCAATTACTCAACCAACCTGTATTATTTGGGGTAAACAAGATGCAGTTACACCTCCTGAAGTTGCTGAAGATTTTCAAAAATTATTACCAAATGCTGATTTATTTTGGATTGATAAATGTGGTCATGCAGCAATGATGGAAGAACCAGAACAATTCAATAAGTTTCTTCACGATTGGCTAATCATAAGAAAAATATAGCTTTACTTACAAAAAAAATAAGTAGTCTAAAACTTGCTATCATGAAAATAAAATCTGCAGAATTTGTGATGAGTAATAGCAATGTAATCAATGCTCCAAAAGACAGAATTCCTGAATACGCCTTTATAGGACGTTCTAATGTTGGAAAATCATCATTGATTAATATGTTGATGGAACGCAAAGATTTGGCAAAAACATCAGGAAAACCCGGAAAAACACAACTGATTAATCATTTTAAAATCAATAATGAATGGTTTTTAGTTGATTTACCTGGTTATGGTTATGCACAAACATCTAAGAAAAAACGAACTATTTTTCAATATTTTATAGAAAATTATTTTAAAGAGCGTGAACAATTGGTTTGTACTTTTGTGCTGATTGATTCTAGACACGATCCACAAAAAATTGATTTGGAGTTTATGCATTTTTTAGGTGAAATTCAAATTCCTTTTTGCATAGCTTTTACAAAAGCAGACAAATTGAGTACAAATCAACTTGACAAGCAAATTACATCATACAAAAAAGAATTATTGAATACTTGGGAACCTTTACCTACTTCATTTATTACTTCATCAGACACTAGTTTGGGCAGAAAAGAATTTCTAGATTTTATTGATAACATCAATAAAAATATGGAAAAAGAGTCAAAATAAGTTGAAATGCATTCTAACAAAGACAATTTATTGGTGCTTTTTGAAGACAATCACATTATCATTGTCAATAAACGGTCTGGAGATATTACACAAGGAGATAAAACTGGTGATATTCCTTTAAGTGAAGTTGTCAAAGGTTATTTGAAAGACAAATATCAAAAGCAAGGAAATGTTTTTTTGGGTGTTGTGCATCGTATAGATAGACCAACTTCTGGGGTGATTATTTTCGCAAAAACATCCAAATCTTTGGAAAGATTGAATAAAATGTTGCGTGATAAAGAAATTCAAAAAACCTATTGGGCAATTGTCAAAAATCATCCAGAAAAAGAAGCTGCAATGTTGATTAATTTTTTGAAAAAAAATCCTATAAACAATAAATCTGCTGTTTATAACAAAGAAATTGAAGGATCAAAAAAAGCGATTTTGCATTATAAAGTAGCTCAGAAATTTGACAATTATTCTTTGTTAGAAATCAATTTAGAAACTGGCAGACATCATCAAATTCGTTCGCAATTAGCAGCCATTGGTTTTCCTATAAAAGGGGATGTAAAATACGGATTTCCAAGATCAAACAAAGACGCAAGTATTCATTTACACTCACGAAAAATTGAGTTTGTGCATCCTGTTTCAAAAGAATTAATTTCTATTTTTGCACCAACTCCTGATGAAGTAATTTGGAACGAATGTAACTAATTTATTATCTTTCGATTTAATTTAATTGATTATGAGAGCTTTAAAATATTTTTCAATACTAATTTTGCCTTTTGTAGTATGGATTTCTTTCACAAATAAAGGCTGGATGACGCATTTACCAGCGATTGTTTTTTTCGGATTTGTGCCTCTTTTGGAGTTTTTTATTAGCCCAAATAAAAATAATTTCACCAAAGAAGAAGAGCAAAAAGAAAAAGAAAATAAATTATATACCTATCTTTTATACCTAACTTTACCTATTCAAATTGGGTTTTTAATCTTCTTTTTTTATGTCATTCAACAACCATTAATGACGTCAGAATTGTTTGGTAGAATTTTTGGAATGGGCATTATGTGTGGTGTTATCGGCATCAATGTTGGGCATGAATTGGGTCACAGAAACAATCGTTTTGACGAATTTATTGGTGAGTTTTTATTATTGACGTCACTCAATACACACTTTTTACCTTATCATAATGGAGGTCATCATTTCAATGTAGCAACTCCTGAAGATGCAGCAACTGCAAGAAAAAACGAACTTTTATATACTTTTTGGATTCGCTCTCATTTTTCAAGTTATGCCGAAGCATGGAAATTGGAAAACAACAGAATGCGTCAAGAAAATCTTCATTGGTTGCATCCTCAAAACAGAATGGTGATTTACACCATTTGCAATTTTTTGCTGCTTTTATTGATTTTTTTAGTTTTTGGAAAATTTGTGATGTTGTGTTTTATTGGAGCTTCAGTTTCAGGAATTATTTTATTAGAAACTGTCAACTATATTGAACATTACGGAATGTTGAGAACTAAAAATGAGCATGGAAGTTATGAAAAAGTAAAAAGAAATCACTCTTGGAATTCTGATCATCAAATTGGACAAATTTTATTATTTAATTTATCACGACATTCAGACCATCATTATAATGGCAGCAAGCATTATCAATTGTTGAAAACTTTCCCAGAAAGTCCGCAAATGCCAACAGGTTATCCAGGAATGATGTTGTTATCGATTTTTCCTCCTTTATGGTTTTGGGTGATGAATAAAAGAATTAGCAATTAGTCTCCTGCGATTAGCCATTAGAAAAAATATTGAATAAATAATAAAAAACCATGAATCAAGAAAAAACAGTATCTGAAGCAATTAATTTTAGACGTTCTGTAAGAGTGTATGATGCAGAAAAACCGATAGATAAACACGTTGTTAGGAAATGTTTAGAACAAGCAAGTTTGGCGCCAAATAGCAGTAATATGCAATTGTGGGAATTTTATCACATCACTTCCAAAGACATAATTACTCAGATTATCCCTTTTTGTTTTAACCAAAATGCAGCGAAAACAGCTCAACAACTAGTTGTCTTCGTAACTCGAAAAGATTTATGGAAAAAACGAGCTGCAGCAAATTTGGGTTTTCTTGATAAAAATTTCGGCGAAAATAATCCAAAATCTAAAGAAAGAAATAGAGAAAAAGTAGCCAGAAATTATTATGGAAAACTTATCCCTTTTACTTACACTGATTTCTTTGGAATTTTAGGATGTTTAAAATACATCATTTTTTCAATTGTTGGAATTTTCAGACCTATTTACAGAGAAGTTCGTAACAGTGACATGCGAATTGTAGCACACAAAACCTGTGGTTTGGCGGCTCAAAATTTTATGATTTCAATGGCTGCAGTGGACTATGACACTTGTCCAATGGAAGGTTCTGATACTTGGCGCGTGAAAAATGTTTTGGGATTGCCTTTTGGCGCAGAAATTAATATGATTGTTTCATGCGGAATCAGAAAACTTGAAGGCGTTTATGGTGAGCGCTTTCGGATTCCGTTTGAGGAAGTTTATAAAGAGGTGTGATGGTAAAAAGATTTTGGTATTGGATTTGTTTTTTTTAAATTTATGAAAACAAAATTCAGGTATTGAAATTCGAACTAATAGTAACCAAAAACTAAAAATTAAAAACTCAACACTAATTCTTCCGTTTCAAAACTAACTTCCTTTTTAATGAATTAATTTTTTTTGAGTTTAATTGCATTTTGATAAATTTCCCATCCAAATATAGTTGTGCTTGGTCTTTGTAATGTTTGCTAAAAACATTGCCTGATTGCCCTGTTGGTAAAATCGATAAACTGTTTTCAACATCCGAAAAATCAATCACACGTCTTGCGGAAGGTCCTGCAGTGATTTTATAAATCCCTGTGCTATCTAAATTAAAAATTTGATTGTTAATTACCTCATTTCCACCAATTGTTTTGAACGGGCCAACATTGAAAAACTTGCGCAACAAAACACTTGTTTTTCCAATTGGATGTTCGTGTTCAACAGAAACGACTCTTTCCCAAGTCCAGTTTTTAACATCTCCTCCTAACTGATTTTGTAAAAAAGAAAATGCCTTTTTAAACGATTTTTCAATGATTTCTTTTTTGGTTTCGGTATTATTTTTAGTAGAAATATCATCCCACCAAACCGAATTTTGACGGATTATTTGTGAAGGTAATACCTGATCTTGTAATTGAGAATTGATGAACAATTCAAAACTATCTCCCAATTCGTCTTTATAAGTCGACACTAAAAATTCATACAAAAATCGATTGTAAATCGTCGGCGCAACTGCCCCTTTTAAATAATTTCCATCCCAATTTTCTAAAATTGAAATCGCTTTTTTTTCCGAAGCAGAAAAAGAAGAAGTATTCATACCCATCAATAAATTTTTACTGATTTCAGAAACTGTTGAAGAAGTTACATCATAAATCATTTTGGCAACATTGTCTTTCGTGAAATCGTTTTTTGCATCCAATAATTCTATAATTCTTTTTGCCCTGTCTAGAGGTTGATAATAGCCAGGATATAATTTTCCTCTTACAGAATCTAGTTGATTATTAGCAGAATATACATAATTTATTATAGGATTTATAGCTTTCGGATTTTCATCAAATGATAAATATTCCACAATTTCATCTTCTCCTGAAGCGCCATTCAAGTACATTCTTGATGACAAACCTTCTCTTAATTGATATAATTTTGCAGATGCAAACCACGCAATATTATTTTTTGAATCTCCATACATGACATTCAAACCGGGTGCATGAATTTTTTCTGCAGCTTTTTTAAATTCGAACAAAGATTTTGAGTGACTCATTCCAAAAGCAATATCTAGCGTTTCATTTTCCAATTGCGTGTAAATCCAGTGCATTGCAATAGGTCTTTTATCTTCAATATGTTCTACCAAACCATTCATGATGGGTCCGTGTTTACTGACTTTTACTGTAAAAGTAGTATCAGCTGCATCTTTAATTTTGATGGTTTTTTCAATTAAATTGTATTTTTGAAATCCATCTTTGGTTTTGTACTCCAATGAATTTGCAAGATTGTTTTCTTCGATATAAAAATTTAAATCGTCATTTGCCAACATTGTCAATCCGTAAGCCATTTTTTTGTTATGACCCAACAATGGAAAAGGCATTAACGCAATATTAAATCCATAAATTTCAAAATCAGGCGTTTTAATGTGATTTTGATACCAAACTGAAGGTTGTGAAAAACCAATATGTGGATCATTTGCAAAAATAACTTTGCCATTTTTTGTTTTTTCAGCGCCAATCACCCAAGAATTACTCCCAATAAAGGTAGAAACTGGCAATGTTTCCATAATATCATTGACAGCTTGCGATAAATTAGCTTTTATCGGAGAAACATCCGTTTTTAAAACTGTTAAATTTTCACTGTAAGTGCTCATTAATTCATTAAAGTAGGGTTCTCCTAATTTCTCTTTGATTTCAGTCAACAAAGGATCTGTTTTGTGAGCAACAGCAAAGCTAAATGCCATATATCCAAAGACATTATACACATCTTTGATGGTATATTTTTCTTTTTTTACACCTACCAAAGTAAATTCTAAAGGAGATTTTCCATCTTCAATAAATTGGTTGATGCCGTCTAAATATTTTTGCGTCAAAATATACGCTTCAGAAGTATTATCCAATTTTGAAATTGCTATTTCTGCAGCTTCTTCAATTCCTAATCCACTAAAAAATCGGTCTGTTTTTAACAAGTCTTTTCCGAAAATTTCTGACAACCTTCCTGGAGCAATTCTACGAATCAATTCCATTTGCCACAAACGCTCTTGTGCATGCAAATATCCTAAAGCAATGTAGGCATCTTTTTGATTGTTGGCACTGATATGTGGCACTCCATAATCATCAAAATGAACTGTTACTTTCTCCGATAAATTTTTGATTTCAAGTTCACCTTCATATTTTGGTTGCAAATATTTTGAATACAACCAAGCACTTACAATGACTAAAATCAGGATTAGACCGATGATTTTTAGAAATTTTTTTACATTTTTCATTCGGGAAAGTTTTTGAACTTGCCAAAGATAAAAGATTTATATCGTATTTTTGAACTTTAAAGAATCTTTACTTTCATGAAAAAAATTCAAATGGTTGACTTGCAAGGGCAATATCAACAAATCAAAGAAAATGTTGACAATGCTATTAAAGAAGTTTTAAATACTTCTTCGTATATTAATGGACCATTGGTCAAAGGTTTTCAAGAAGATTTAGAAAAATACCTGAATGTAAAACATGTTATTCCCTGCGCAAATGGAACAGATGCATTGCAAATAGCCATGATGGGTTTGGGTTTAGAACAAGGTGATGAGGTTATTACTGCTGATTTTACTTTTGCGGCGACTGTTGAAGTAATTGCGTTGTTAAAGTTAACACCTGTTTTGGTTGATGTGGATCCAAAAACGTTTAATATTGATATTGACTCCATTAAAAAAGCCATCACACCCAAAACAAAAGCGATTGTTCCTGTGCATTTATTTGGACAAGTTGCTAATATGGAAGCTATTTTGAAAATTGCAAAACAACACAATTTATTAGTTATTGAAGACAATGCACAAGCTATTGGTGCAGATTATACTTTTAAAAATGGCACAAAACAAAAAGCGGGCACTATAGGGAATGTAGGAACAACGTCTTTTTTTCCTTCTAAAAATCTTGGCTGTTACGGTGATGGAGGTGCAATTTTCACGAATAATGATGCACTTGCACACACACTTCGTGGCATTGTAAATCATGGAATGTATGAACGATATTATCATGATGTGGTTGGTGTAAATTCGAGATTAGATTCTGTTCAAGCAGGTGTTTTGAAAGTGAAATTGCCTCATTTAGATGATTATTGTAATTCGCGCAGAAATGCAGCACGTTTTTATAATAACACTTTTAAAAATCATCCAGCAATTATTACACCTACAAATCAATCAAACAACACCAAAAATTGTGGAGAAATCTGTGATTTTTGTGATTGTAATGTGTATCATCAATATACTTTGCAAATCACCAATGGAAAACGTGATGAATTACACAAACATTTATTAGCATCAGGAATCCCGAATGCGATTTATTATCCAGTGGCTTTACATGCACAAAAAGCATACCAAGATACTCGTTATCAAGAAGTTGATTTTCCGGTAACGAACGAATTGGTAAAAACAGTAATTTCATTACCAATGCATACAGAATTGGATGAAGAACAATTGACATTTATCACACAAACCGTCTTAAATTTCTTATCCTAATTTATAAACAATCAACCAAATCAAATGAAAAAAATTTTAGTGACAGGAGGCTTGGGGTTCATTGGGTCTCACACAGTGGTAGAATTACAAAACGAGGGTTTTGAAGTTGTTATTATTGATGATTTATCAAATACCACTCTTTCAGTCTTAGAGAGTATTACAGAAATTACCGGAAAGAAACCTGAATTTCATCAAATGGATACTCGCAAAAAAGAAGATTTAAAAACCTTGTTTGATATCCATAAAATTGACGGAGTTATACATTTTGCTGCTTTTAAAGCTGTGGGCGAAAGTATGGGAAAACCTTTAGATTACTATGAAAACAATCTAAGTTCATTGATTTACTTGTTGCAAGAAATGAGAGATCGAAACTTAGACAACTTTATTTTCTCTTCTTCTTGTACGGTTTATGGTCAAGCAGACGAATTACCAATTACTGAAAAAGCGCCTATAAAAGCAGCAGAATCTGTGTATGGAAACACCAAACAAATTGGCGAAGAAATTATAAGAGATGCTAGTAATGCACATAAAATCAATGCAATAGCATTGCGTTATTTCAATCCAATTGGAGCGCATTCTACCGTTAAAATTGGTGAATTGCCATTTGGAGTTCCTCAAAACTTAATTCCTTTTATCACGCAAACTGCTGCGGGAATTCGCAAAGAATTGTCTGTTTTTGGGGATGATTACCCAACCATCGATGGAACAGCTGTTAGGGATTATATTCACGTAGTTGACTTGGCAAAAGCACACATTGCTGCTTTAAAACGTTTGATGGAAAAAAGAAACAAAGCTTCTTTTGAATATTTCAATATTGGAACAGGGAAAGGAAGCTCGGTGTTGGAAGTCATTAATACTTTCGAAAAAGTGAACAATCTAAAACTGAATTATAAAATTGTTGCAAGACGAGAAGGTGATGTTACAGCTGCTTTTGCAGATACCACTATTGCTAATCAAGAACTAAACTGGAAAACTGAAAAAACCCTTGAAGAAGCATTAGAATCTGCTTGGAAATGGCAGTTGAAACAGGGATAGTTTTTAAATGTTTGCTGGCTATTTTCAGTTTCAAAAAATAATAAGTTAAATATCAAAAACCGTGAAATGTATAAAAATATATGTGAGTGATTTTGCGCAAAATTTTTTCTAACTTTATGGTATATTTTCTTAAACAAAGTTCAAAAATTATAATTAAAAAAATAACTATTTTTAGTTTATGC